>JANPFJ010000335.1:0-1548 GCA_031423355.1 Gemmatimonadaceae bacterium
TGAGCGAACGGCGGTTCGACCGATTGCCAGCGCCGACGGGAACCACCAGTGCGCGTGGACGATGTCGATGTCGCCGCTCGCCAACCGGTGTCGTGTTGCGCGTCGCAGCGCACCGAGCATGCGGAGCATCGCCCGCTTGCCCCGCGTGGACCCTTTGACCTGCTCCGCCATGGTGCCGGTGTAGGCAAGGGTTTCCTCAGCGTCGTTTCCGTACCGAACGCGCTGCACGAAGATCCCGTCGACGCTATCGCGCTCGAGCAGGCCACGGGCGTGCGGTGCGATCACTTCGACCGTGATCTCCACCGCCGCGAGAGCGTGCGCCAGATCGAGGAGGAAGCCACCCGCCGCATCGCCGCTGCTGCGCGGAAAGTTGTGCGTGACGAACAGAACGCGACGGACGGTCACGACGCGTCGGTGAGGCGCCTCTGGTCCAGCTCGCGCCTGATCTCACGCAGCTCGGCACGCTGGACGGCGATCATCTCACCGACGAAACCCCCGACGAACAGTACCGACCCGACAATGACACACGTCTCGATCAGGTTGAGCATCGGCCTGAATCCGACGCCAGCGAAGACTCGGATCCCGATCGCGATGAGCCCGGTGAGCACGCCAACGGCGAAGAGCGCCGCACCGAGGAGCCCGAAGAACAGGAGCGGCTTGCGGCCGAATCGCAGTTCGAACCAGACCGAGAGCATATCCATCACGCCGACCGGGATGCGGCCGATGCCGAACTTCGATCGCCCGGCGTTGCGTGGGTAGAGCGGCACCGGGATCTCGGTGACACTGAATCCTTCGAAGTGCGCGATGACGATCATGTAGCGATGCCAGTCGGGGCGCACCGGCAATGCGTTCATGATCTCCCGCCGGTACGCCTTGACGCTGTTCAGATCCTTCACCGGCACGTCGAACAATGACCGACTCAGCCAGTTGTAGATCCCGCTGACAAACGCCTTCTCGTACTTCCCCTCCTTGAATCCTGTCACCATGTCGGCATCGTCGGCGAGAATGGGCGCGACGAGCCGCGGAATATCCTCCGGCTTGAATTGCAGGTCTGCCGGGTAGAACACCAGAATCTCGCCGCGAGAGTTCAGCCATCCCGTGCGCAGGCCGTCGGCAATACCTCGCTGCGTGCGATGGCGCACCGCGCGGAGGAACGGATACTCCTGCTGCAGTCGCTGCAACACGACCCAGGTGTCATCCTTCGAGCCATCATCGATCACGATGACTTCATAGCGTACGGGCGTGTCAGCGAACGCCGCCGCGGCCTGCGCCATGAACAGTGGGAGATTTTCGGCCTCGTCCTTCGCCGGTACCAGGACGCTGACATCAATCCCGGTGTCGGGGCGTCCGCGCATGACGCTGGCGGCACTTGCCTCACTGGCGGCGGCCGGTCCGGTGCGTGTGATCGCCGTCATACGCGCTTCCGCATCCGGGCCGAGAGGACGCCGAGCTGGTCACGATACTTGGCGACGGTGCGGCGTGCGATCACAACACCACCCTGCTTGAGAATATCCACAATGGCCTGGTCAGTCAGCGGATCCTTGGCGT
>JANPFJ010000336.1:0-3053 GCA_031423355.1 Gemmatimonadaceae bacterium
ATGCCCTTGAGGTTGTGCTGCCGGGCGCCACGGATGGTAATGCGGTCGATCACGCCTCAATGATAATCGGCGAGGCCCCTCACGACACGAACCCGGACTGCGTAGCGTTAAGCCAGACAATGACCGCGCCCGCTCTCCCGCAGGACGACGACGAGGTACGTCCGGTGCTCGACCGGCGACTCGTCCGTCGCCTCCTTCACTACGTCCGACCCTATACGGTCCTCGTGCTCGGTGCCGTGGCACTGCTCGCACTCGAGGGGGCGACCGCCGTCGTCGGCCCCTGGCTCACGCGCCGGGTGATCGATGACGCCATCCCCGCGCGCGACCTGGGCTTCATCAGGCTCGCGACGATCGCGCTGGCGGGCGCTTTGGTGGTGCAATTCGTCTGCAGCTATTGCGAAACCATCCTGACCGGTCTGCTCGGCCAGCGCGTCATGCGCGACCTGCGCACGGAGCTGTTCGCAAAACTGCAGACGCTCAGCATCAGCTTCTTCGATCGTAACCCAGCGGGACGGCTGATCACCCGCGTGACCAGCGATGTGGAAGCGCTGAACGAGCTGTTCACGGCTGGTGTGGTCGCGGGCGTCGGAGATCTGTTCGCTTTGGCGGCGATGGCGGTGATGATGTTGATCACCGACTGGAAGCTGGCGCTGGCGGCGTTCGCAACGGTGCCGTTCGTGTGGCTGGTGAGTCGCGTCTTTCAGCAGAAGGTGCGGGTGGCGTATCGGGATATCCGTGGCAAGCTGGCGCGTATCAACGCCTTCGCCCAGGAGCGGATCACCGGCGTGCGTGTGGTGCAGCTCTTCAGTCGCGAGCCGGAGGAGTCGCGTCGGTTCGACGCCCTGAATCGTGAACACCTCGACGTCAACATCAGATCGATCGCCTACTACGCCGCGTATTTTCCGGCGATCGAGATTCTGACCACCGTGGCCCTCGCCACGCTGATCGTCGCGGCAACACACCGCGTCAATGCCGGGGTGCTGACGGTGGGCACGGTGGCCGCGTTTCTCCAGTTGGTGCGGCGCTTCTTTCAGCCGCTGCAGGACCTGAGCGACAAGTTCAACACGCTGCAGCAGGCGATGGCGGCGTCGGAGCGGATTTTCACCCTGCTCGACACGACGGCCACCGTGCCGGACACCGGTGCGTTGGGAGCAGGACAGGATCCCCGGACGCATCGCGGGGCGACGGTGACCTTCGAGGACGTCTGGTTTGCCTACGACACGTCCGACGGCGTGGCCAGCGATGATGACGCGACGCATTGGGTGCTGAAGGGCGTCTCCTTCACGGTGCGCCCTGGCGAGACGTTGGCACTGGTCGGCCACACCGGCGCAGGGAAGACCACCGTGGTCAGTCTGCTGCTCCGTTTCTACGACCCGCAACGCGGCCGGATCCTGCTCGATGGCCGGGATATCCGTGAGCTGAAGCTGGACGAATTGCGGTCGCGCCTCGGCTACGTCCAGCAGGACATCTTCCTTTTTGCCGGTGATGTGGCGTCGAACATCCGCCTCTCGTCGCCCATCGACGATGCGGCCGTTCGCGCGGCGGCTGGACGGGTGGGGGCCGATCGTGTCATCGAGCGGCTGCCGAACGGCTACGCCCAGCGGCTCGGTGAGCGCGGCGCAACCCTGTCGGTCGGTGAGCGTCAATTGCTGAGCTTCGCGCGGGCGCTCGCCAGTGACCCCGACCTGCTGTTGCTCGACGAAGCCACCAGCGCCGTCGACAGCGAGCGCGAGGCGGAGATCCAGGCTGCGCTGGGCACATTGATGGCGGGCCGGACGACGCTTGCGGTCGCACACCGGCTCAGCACCATCGTTGACGCCACGGAGATCCTCGTCATGCACCACGGCGTGGTTGCCGAGCGCGGCGCGCATGCCGGGCTGTTGCGGCAGCGGGGGCTCTACGAACGCCTGTGGCGGCTTCAGGTGGGCGATCCGGCGGCGTTGGCGGATGAGACGGCAGTGAACCCTCCAGTTGCGCTTGCCGGGCCCATCGACGGGGCCTAGCTTCACCCGACTGATGACACTCTACTCCCTCCTCGTTTCCCCGGCTGGCGCGCTTTGGTGCGACCCGGGGCTGGCTCAGGTTTCGATGCCCCATGCCGCGGTGACATGCAGCTGATTCACGCCGCGAATACGCACGTGGGGATGGTCCGGACCGGGAACGAGGACGCCTATCTCGCCGAAGCGACCCCGGATCGCGGCATTTACATCGTCGCTGACGGCATGGGCGGGCACGCGGCTGGTGAAGTCGCGAGCGCCATGGCGGTGGAGATCATGAGCTCGGCCATGCGCGCCTCGCGCCTGCCGGTGGTGCAGCTGCCCACCGTGGCGGCCGACGCTGTGCTCGACGCCAATCGGCAGATCTTCAGTCGCACCGTCGAGGAGCCGGACAAGCACGGCATGGGCACCACGCTCACGACGATGATCGTTGGGGACGGCCGCTACATGATCGCTCACGTCGGCGACAGCCGGGTGTACCGCCTGCGCGGCGGCGAACTCGAACAGATCACGGTCGACCATTCGTATGTGCAGGAGCAGGTCGATGCCGGGTACCTGACACCGGAACAAGCCCGGTATCACCCGTTCAGCAACGTCATCACGCGCTGTGTCGGCGTTGCAACGGATGTCGAGCCGACGATCTACGAAGGGGAGCTGGCGGATGGCGATCTGTATCTGCTCGCCACCGATGGATTGACCGGCATGGTCGAGGACAAGAACCTGTTGAAGATCCTCACCGCGCGGAAATCACCTGGCCCGATGGTCGATGCGTTGCTCTGGGATGCCAATCGCGCCGGCGGCGTGGACAACATCACGGCCGTGATCGTGCAGATCGCCACCGCGCGCTGATCGATGGACCCGCAGGAGCCGCAGCACGACGAGCCTGAGCAGCCTGCTCGCGTCGGCGAACTGGCCGAGCTGTATCTCGGCAACATCCTCTACGCGCTCGAGTGTACGGCGCTTGGTTTGATCGCCGAGCAGAAAGCGGAAGACGCCGCGTTCTACCGCGGCATCGGTCGCGCGCTGGCCGATGCGCATGGCCAGCAGAAATCATCC
>JANPFJ010000337.1:0-22244 GCA_031423355.1 Gemmatimonadaceae bacterium
GGCCCAGAGATGGCGCTCGCTTCACGCGCGAGGCGCAGCGGCGAGACCATGCCGTAATGCAGGTACGCGGACATTCGGCTCACACCATCAGCGCGCGAGGGGTCATTCCGCACACGATCGTAGCGGTCGATCCGTCCCGAGCTGACGAACTCGTGCCACCGGGCGTACCCGGCTGCCGATCCGCCACGCGTGTCAGTGACGGGCCCAACGCCATGGTCGATTCGACAGTGCGCGATCAGCGCCGGGAAATCCGCGGTCGCGAGGTCGACCGGGACGAACGGAAGCTCGGGGACAACGTGCGCTCCGGCGTACGGTGCATCATGCCATGGGGCGTCGACGCGATCGTGGCGCAAGGCGGCCGTCGCTTCACGATACGCAAAGGCCCGATCGTACGCGATCGTGGTCAACGGCATGGGAACCACACAGGCGGTGTCCACTTGCCAGACCGGTGTTTCCACCGCGTTGGACACCGCGGTGGTCCACTGTGCGAGCGGTGCCACCGGCATCAACTCAGTCACCACCAGTGCTGCCCGCGCCGCCAGTGTGACGAGATGTGACCCGCGATGTCCTTCGCGCTCGAGATGGAACGCGGTGCCAATCCCGCGATGACGGAGCTCGGCGGCAAAGTCGCGGGCACCCTCGAGGATGAACATGTGATGTCGATCGCTGGCAAAGGGGTATGCCTCTGACAACGCATGGTATACGAACACCGGCAGTCCCAGCGCTGCACCGACACTGACAGCGACGTCAAGGGCCGGATTCTCGTGGGCGCGAACGGCAGTGCGCGCCCAGTAGAGGACAAATTCACCGTTTCCAGCCACCGGCTGCGGGCGTGCGCTGACACGCTCGGCGAGACGTGGCGGAAGGTCGTGGCAGGAAACGGTCACAGACTGGGGCGGAGGATGCAGCAGCGGCAGGCGCGCGGCTCTTTCCCTGCGCGTTGCGAGCCGTGAAGTTAGGTGTGATGCAAAAGCGCGGGTCGGCCAGACTCGTTCCCGCCACCATGCAGGATGGTCGCGTACATTTCATGCGAAAGACCCCTTCCAACCACCGGATCGCTCCATGCCAATCAGCTTCCGGAACCTGACGGCTGTCGAATGCCAGGCACTGCTCCGCGCACATCACATCGGCCGGCTGGCCTATGCGTACAAGCAGCGCGTGGACATCGAGCCGCTGCATTTCGTCGCCGACGGCGAGTGGCTGTACCTCCGCACCGGCCGGGGCACGAAGGTGGCGATGCTCGAACATCAGCCGTGGGTTGCGCTGGAGGTCGACGACGTGCGCGGACTGTTTGAGTGGAAGAGTGTGGTTGTGCACGGGAGCGTGCAGATTCTCAACCCGGCGGACGGCCCGGAAGGCGAAAGTCGCTGGCAGCACGCGGTCGCTGCCTTTCGGCGCCTCGTTCCTGCGGCGTTCTCAGCCGCAGATCCGACGCCGACACGGGACGTGATTCTGCGCGTGCACATGTCCCACGTCGAAGGGCGAGCGGCTTCGCCGACGGCGGGGGCGTCCGACGCGTAGCTGGCGTCGCGCCGCCGTGACCGTCGTGCGGCGCGGGCAGGCGAGGTGAGTCCTGATCCAAACGCCAACTCTGGTGTAACTGAATGCGCCATGGAAACGTAGGCAAATCGATGTCGCCGTGAGACAGGGCCGTTACCCCGCACAGGCCGCTCGAGGGTATTCTTCTGCGCATGAATGGTTCGCTGCTGACACGCCTTCTGCGCCGGGATCTCTTCTGGTACTACCGGCTGCGACTGAGTCCCGACATTCCGCTCGTCTGGCGGAATTTCTGGATGCTGATGACGCATCTGGGTGGTTCTCGCGTGACGATTGCGGCCTGTCTCGTTGGTCTCCTGGTCCCGCGAACCCGGTTTGCCGCGGCGCACACTACCGTCGCCTTGCTGGTTGCGTTCCTGATTTCGCAGATCATCAAACGCAGCGTCAGTCGGGAACGACCTGCTGACACCCGCCGCGGCACCACACTCGCGGAGCCGCCAGATCGCTTCAGCTTTCCAAGCGGCCATTCCGCCGCCGCGATGGCGGTCGCTTCCATGTACGCGCTGACGTTTCCTTCACTCGGAATCTGGTTGCTGCCGCTGGCGCTTCTGGTCGGCTACAGTCGCGTGGCACTCGGCGTGCACTATCCGCTTGACGTGATTGCCGGCCAGGCGATCGCGCTGCTCACGGCGGGGCTCCTCCGTCTCTGGTGAGTGCGACGGCGCCAAGGCACTACGGCTGCATCACGCGATGGACAATGCGTGCGATATCTGCAATGAGGGTTCGGGCCTCCATCTGACTCTCGACTCCGCTGGTGAGGACGACGAGCACGTACGGTGCTCCCCGTTCCGGGTACACCAGCGCTGCATCATGCTCCACCCGCGTGATGTCGCCTGTCTTGTGCGCGACGCGTGTCCCCGGTGGCAGGCCGACCGGGATCGCTGAGTTGTACGCCTGCGCGAACAGGACGTCGCGCATCCAGGCGCACGCGGCCGGCGAGGCGGCACGGTCGGTGCCGATTGCCACGAGGAGCGCCGCGAGGTCGTGTGCGGTGGTGACATTGTTGAGGCCCGCCCGAAACGCCGGACCGTCCTCCACACCGCGGAGGACGCGCATCCGCCGCGCGCCAAGTGCCCGCGCGACCTCGGTGACGGAATCGGCGGTCACCAACGTGAGCAGGGCATTGGTCGCGAGATTACTCGAGTGCGTGATCATTCGCGTCGTGAGCCAGCGGATCGGGACGCGCTCTCCAATGCGCTCGTAGACGGTGTTGTCCGAGTCGTCGTCGCGACTGAGCGAATAGGCGGATTTATCGACAATCGATTCAAATCGATTCGTCAGCGGCATGACATCGTCGAGAACCAGAGTTGCATGGTCGGCTCGCTGCGCGACGGCGATCATGACAGGCACCTTCATCGTACTCGCGGCGTGGACGAGCGAGTCGCCGAGCAGTGCGATTCTTGGCCCCGCGCCGTCGAGGCGGTAGGCCACCACCCTTGCGACGGCCCCGGCAGTCAGCGCCGTCCGGGATTCGATGGCGGCCGTGGCATCCAATTCGCGTATGGATGGGTTCGTTGACCTGTGGGGCGTGGCGCACGCCCCCAGCAGGGTCAAGGCGGCCAGTGCCGAGGTGGTGCGATGCCGGAATGCCATGCTGCGACGCTACGCCGCCGACGAGGTGCTGGCAATGTGTGCGAGCCTCCCGTCGTCCGGCGGGTGTTGCGTCCGCAGCGATCACTTGGTCAGGAGGATGGCAATTGCGCTCCACCGATCGGTTTCGCGCGCCTTGTGCGACGGCTAAACTCGATAGCTCGGCGATGCTCGCCAATCCTCGTCTCTCACTGCCCCCCGCGATGCGCACCTCTCTCTCGATCGCGGTGCTGCTGCTCTCGGTAGGGTGCTCGTTTCGCACGGGTGCCGCCTCAGGGCCCGCTTCATCGCCGACGCCAGTGGCGGCCGCGGACAGCGCCGGCGTGCAACCGCTCGGCGCGCCGGACGCCACGCCACGTGATTCCGTCGCGGGGCCAGTCGTGACGGACTCGGATGTGGTGACACGCGCGGCGGCGATTTTCGACGGAGTACCGGCCGTGGCGCCCAGTGGCGGGCCGATGGTTGCCGACGCACGCGCAACCTGGGATATCGACGTGCGAAGCTACGAAACGCACCAGATGGTTGCGCAGTATGTCGGCATCTTCACTGGCCGCGCACGGGACTACATGGAGCGCAGCATGAGCCGCGGCACGCGGTATGATGCCATGCTGCGGCGCAAGTTCCGTGAGTCCGGCCTGCCCGAGGACATGACGTACCTGGCGTTGATCGAGAGCAGTTACCTGGCGAACGCGTACTCGCGCGCCGCGGCGGTTGGCATGTGGCAGTTCATGGCACCGACTGCGCGTGGCATCGGGATGCGCGTCGACTGGTGGGTCGACGAACGTCGCGACCCAATGCGAGCGACCGACGGCGCGATCGACTTCCTGACGGATCTCCACGACGCCTACGGGAGCTGGTATCTGGCCGCGGCCGCGTACAATGGTGGGCCGGGACGCGTCTCCCGCGGGCTGAAGCGATTTTCAGAGGCGATGGACGGGTCGGAGGGGGAGGATCGTTTCTTTGCGTTGGCGGAGCAGCGCTATCTGCCCAGTGAAACGAAGGCATACGTGCCGAAGCTGATCGCCGCCGCAATGGTTGCGAAAGAGCCGGCCCGGTACGGGCTTCGCGTGGACACGATGCCGGCGTTCACATACGACTCGGTGAATGTGGGCGGCGGCACACCGCTGGCGGCGGTGTCGAGGGCGTCCGGGACGTCAATCGACGAGATCCGTGACCTCAACCCGCATTTCATTCGCGGCGTGACCCCGCCAGACGAGGTTTCGGAGGTTCGTATCCCGGTTGGCGCGGGCCCGACCTTCGCCGCGGCGTTCGCCGCGTTGCCAGAGGGGGATCGCGTCGGCTGGCGTGTGGAGCGCATCGGCAAGCTGCGGAGTGCGCAGTCCATTGCGGACGAGGCGGGGATTCCCATCCGATCGCTCCGCTGGGTGAACCCGAAGCTCTCGTATGACCGACGGGGGCGAATTCGCGCGGGAACGCTGCTGCGAATCCCGACGGTGCTGACTGTGGCCGGTGCGCGCGATGTGCCTGACCCATCAATTGCGCGCTACGGCGGCTCGGGGAGCTCGCTGGCGTCGAAGCGGGTTCGCGTACGGTCCGGTGAATCGCTCGCCAGTGTGGCGCGCCGGAGTGGCGTTTCAGTGGCGCAGCTGCGGGCGATCAACGGCATCAAGGGCAACCGGGTGCGCGCTGGTCAGGTGTTGGTGGTGCGTCGCGCATCACGGAGCGCGGTGGCCGCTGCGCGTCGCGCCGCCGCCGCTCGGTCTCGGGGCGCAGCCGCAGGTTCGGGGAATCGCTGCACCAGCCGCGTCGTCAGGATCAGGGGGAAGCGTCGCACGGTGACGAACTGTTCTGCGGCCTCGAAGTCGGCTCGGAAGCAGACTCTGCGCTCGGCGAAACCCGCGACGCGGTCATCGGCCCGTCGCGCCGCACCGGCGAAGAAAACACGCACAACCAGATCGCGGTAGCCGGCTCCTGCGTTGCCTGACGACCGTCAGTCAGTCGTCGGAGCGAACCATGACTGCGGCGCGCACCCGGGCCGACCCGTTGTAGCCGCGCATGACTTTTCGGTCGTAGCCGTTGGACGGATCGAGACCGAGTGACAACTCGTTCTGCACGGCCTGTGCACCGCGGTTGTACGTCAGGAGTGCGAGCTTGACGTTGCCGTGTTGTTCGTCGATCAGGTCACGCAGATAGCGGAACCCGATGCGAAGATTCGTTTCGCGCGAGTAGAGCTTTTCCTTGGTGATCTTCGGATCGTAGAAGCGCGCGGTCGGCAGCATGACCTGCGTCAGGCCAGCAGCGCCGACGCCGCTCGTCGCGCGTTCCTTGAATTGACTTTCGACGTTGACCAGTCGGAACGCGAGTTCCGGGTCGATCCCTGCTTCCAGCGCCGCATCGTAGATGGCGCGCGCAAGCTCGGTGTCGACCATCCAGCGCTTGGACATCGTGTAGATCGTGTTCCAGCGCTGCAGCCGCAGGGTTGCGCGCCGGGCGGTGTCCGCGGCCATCAGCCGATCGGCAACCGTGGCGACGCGTGCGGCGCTCGCAGTGCTCATGGCGCGGGTGTTTTCTGCCCGCGCATCGAGGACAATCGGCCCGCGGCCGAGTGCCATGACCGCCACAACGGAACCACCTGCAATGATCCAGCGGCGGAACCGCCGGCGCAGGCGCTCGGCATCACCGCGGTGTACGTACGTGCCTCGCAAGTCGTGCATTCGTGCTACCCTCGCGTCAGGGGCGCGCCACATCGGACATCTGAAGCCATGCTTCGAGACACTCCGACGCGTCAGCGCCAGTGGCGCGAAACACTTCGCCGCTGCTCAGGCGAAACGCATCGCAAATCATGGGAAACGACGACGAGCGTTACCGCTCGTTCTCACTTCCCGACGGCGAACGGCGCCAGGAACCAGAGCGCCCTCCGTCCTTCGCCTCCACCCGGATGTCGCTCAGGGTCATCTCCCGGTCGACGGCCTTGGCCATGTCGTACACAGTCAACAGCGCGACGGACACGGCGCACATCGCTTCCATCTCCACCCCCGTCGGCCCGACCGTCCGAACTTGTGCGGACACACGAACTCCCGGCAGATTTTCGTCCATTTCAAGAGCAATTTCCACACCACGAAGTGCCAGCGGATGGCAGAGGGGAATCAGGTCCGAGGTCTTCTTCGCAGCCTGAATTCCGGCAATCCTTGCCACCGTCAACACATCACCCTTCGGCAGGGCCTGCCGGAGGATGAGGTGAAAGGTAGCCAGTGTCATCCGGATCGAACCAGTCGCGATGGCGATCCGGAGCGTGTCTGGCTTGACGGACACGTCGACCATCTTGGCATTCCCGTCGCCGTCGATATGGCTTAGCTCGTTTGATTTCATCCGTTTACGCCCAGTCCTCTGAGTTCCCGGAGCAGCTCGGCAGTGATCAATGCCGGGTTCACATTGTGTCCAGTCCGTTCCCGGGCGGCTTCGACCGCATCCTGCGCGCGCGTCAGGGCAGGTGCAGCACTGCTGTCGGACTCGACCGCGGACCTGAGCCGGTCGTAGAGGAGCCCCTCGAGGGCGTCGAGGGCATCTGAGAAGCCTCCCCGTGCGCCGGCGGGCTTTTCGGACAGGACGGCGACGAAGCGATCGGCGGCATCCCCCCGAAGCGCCTTCAGCCATACCGCGGCGTGCGCGGCGGCTGCATCGTGGACGGTGCCGCTGAGCAACGTCCCGGGAGCACCGGAGGCTCGGTCGAGCAGGACGTCGTCGACCGGGCCCACCTTGGTCCGGACATCCTCCTGCGCGACCCAGACGCGCATCTCACTGGTGCCAAGCGGGGCCACCCGAACGGAGACGACGCGAGACCGGATGGTCGGGAGCAAAGCGCCGGGCTCGCTTGTGGTCAAGATGAGCGTCGTATCAGGGAGCGGCTCCTCGAGGAGCTTGAGCAGCGCATTGGCCGCCTGATCGCTGCCCTCCTGGGCAATCATGCGATCTGCATCGCCGAGGATCATAATCTTGCGTTTTGCCATGGCCGGGGAGCTGGCTGCGGCACGGACGAGACTCCGGATCATCTCGACGAAGAGGCCTTCGCTCCCGCTGCTGGGCCCCCAGAGCCCGCCGGCCATTGCACGATCCCGCATCGCTCCACGCATGAACGCCAGGGCCTCATCAGGTGAGGAATCCGAGATGTCGGCGCGCGGCACGGGGAAAAACCAGTAGAGATCCGGATGCGTCAGCGCACTCGTGTACCTGCAGGCCTGACAGGCGCCACAGGGTGTGGGCGCGTTGGCACACAACAGTGCTTGTGCGAGCCAGAGGGCGAGTCGCTGCTTGCCGACCCCCTTTCGCCCGTGGAGGAGGAGCGAGCCAGGGAGTGAGCCCCGGTCGATCGCGTTTCCCAGCCGGATTCGGAGCGCGTCGTGACCGACCAGCGGAGAGAGAGGCATCGGGCAAAGGTGTACGGGCGGATTGGCGGGCGACAGGGTGACATGTCGCAATTCGGTTCACGCGATGATATTCAACCGATCTACCCCCGGAGACGCACGATGACGGGCACAATTCCTCTGCTCCTGACAGTGGTGGCCGGTGTGTTTGTGGGCGTCGCGGATCTCCGCTCGCCAGAGGTTCAAGGGCCGGTCGCGATCCTTTTCGCCGCGGCGTTCTTCCTCGCGGCGTGGCACCCCGATGGCGCGTGGCGGCGCGGACTGATGCTTGGTCTCTCAGTGCCGCTGGCGCATCTCGTGGCGCACTTTTCCGGGCGGGTCCTGCCGTACACGGTGGAGAATCCAGCCACGACTCTGCTCGCGATCATTCCTGCGATGCTTGGTACCATGGCCGGAATGGCAGTCAGCCGACTCCGGCACTCCGACGCTCCGGACAAGGAGTTCAAGCCGCCGCGTTGACTGTGACAGGCTCGACTCGCACGCGAACAGCGCGCGAGAGTCGCGTCATCCCGGGAGCAGGCGGGAGTAGCCGTCGAGGACCGCGTCGCGCGCGGCTTCAGCTGTCGCGCCGACGGCGGAGAGGTGGCCCATCTTTCGGCCGGGTTTCGCGATCTTCTTTCCATACAAGTGCAGACGCACACCGGGTACCTCGAGCGCTCGCTCCCACGCCGGTGCCTGCCCGTCCGCCGGCCAGAGATCACCCAGCAGGTTGATGATCGCACCAGGCGACAGGACGGCCGTGCTACCCAGTGGCAATCCACACACGGCGCGCACCTGTTGTTCGAACTGGCTCGTGAGACAGGCGCGTTCGGTGGCGTGAAAGGTGTTGTGTGGGCGTGGCGCGAGCTCGTTCACCATCAAGGTGTCGTTGGTGGTGACGAACATCTCGACCGCGAGCAGCCCCACAATATCGAGCGTGCCAGCAATCGCTGTCGCGAGGGCGATCGCGGCGGCGGTTGTGTCCTCGCTGACCGGTGCCGGGGTCATGGCCCAGGTGAGTACACCGTTGTCGTGATGGTTCCACGAAACGGGGAACGTGCGCATCTCGCCGGCGCTGCTGCGCGCGACCATCACCGACAGTTCGCCGACGAGCTCGATCCACTGCTCGACCACGACCGTGGCTGTCAGCGTCAACGCCCCCGCGGCGTCGAGATCATGCGGTGACCGAATCCTCGCCTGCCCGCGGCCATCGTAGCCGCCGCTGGTCGTCTTGGCGATGCTCCGGCCGAGTGCCTGAAACGCATGCATGACATCGCCTGGCGAATGGGCGATGCGAAACGGCGCTACCGGGAACCCGTTGTTCTGCAGCCACTCCTTTTGCCGACCGCGATCCTGGATGATGTGAATCGGTGCTGCTCCGGGGTGCACCGGCGCGTGCAGCGATGCTGCCGCAATGCTGTCAGTCGACACCTGCTCGATGTCGAGCGTGACCACGTCGCAGTTTTTCGCGAACGCGATCGCGGCGTCAACGTCGTCGAACGGTGCGGTGACCACGTGAGTCGCGACGGCGCGCGCGGGGCAGTCCGGATCGGGATCCAGCACATGCACGTCGTAGCCCATGGCGCGGGCAGCGAGCGCGGACATTCGGGCGAGCTGCCCTCCACCAAGAAAACCGATCGTGCTGCCCGGAAGGATCGCGGTCATGCGGTGGGGCGTGGGTCTGGGTGGTCCAGCACGTCCTGTGTGCGCGCCGCGCGCCAGGCGGTGAGTCTGGCGTGGAGTTGGTGATCGGTGGTGGCGAGCATCTGCATGGCGAGCAACGCGGCGTTGGTCGCGCCGGGCTGGCCGATCGCCACCGTCGCCACCGGGATACCCTTCGGCATCTGGACGATCGAGAGCAACGCATCGATGCCGGCGAGCGCGGTGGCGGCCACCGGGACGCCGATGATCGGGACGAGGGTCTTGGCCGCGAGCATGCCCGGCAGGTGTGCCGCGCCACCGGCGGCCGCGATGATCACGCGGAGCCCACGCCCATGTGCCTGCTCCGCGTACGCGAACATCTGGTCCGGCGTGCGATGCGCCGAGACAACGCGCACTTCGTGCGCGACACCGAACTCTTCGAGGAGCGCGACGGCCGGGGCGAGCACCGGGTAGTCGCTCGCACTGCCCATCACGACGCCGACGAGCGGGGCTGGGATATCGGAAGTGTTTGTCACGTGGCAAATATGGCTGAGGCTCACAGGCTCCGGAGAACCCGGCGAGAAACCGAGTCGAAACCCTTGGCGAGAAAGCACGTTCTTCAATAAGTTGTTTCTAATAAACCATTCGGGATCCGGAGTTGGTCCAGTTGGAGACGTTGCTGAGTGTGCTGACGGGGATCGGCGTGGCTGCCGCCTGCGGATTCCGCGTTTTTGTGCCGCTGCTGGCACTGGGAATCGCGGGTCGCGTGGGCGTACTACCGCTCAACGGGAGCTTCGCGATGCTGGCGTCGTTGCCGGCACTGATTGCGCTGGGAACAGCGGCGCTGCTCGAGATTGCCGCCTACTACGTGCCGGTGCTCGACAATGCACTCGACGTCGCGGCGGCACCGGCGGCGGTGATTGCGGGAGTACTGGCCAGCGCGGCGGCGATCACCGATCTGCCGCCAGTGCTGGTGTGGGGCATTGCGCTGATCGGTGGCGGTGGCGCAGCGGGGCTTTTGCACGGGGCGACGTCGATGCTCAGGCTCAAGAGCACGGCACTGACCGGCGGGACGGCGAATCCGGTCGTGTCGACGGGCGAGCTGTTCGGTGCCCTGATCACGTCAGCGCTGGCGCTGCTCGTGCCCGTGTTGAGCGCGGTGCTGATTCTGCTGGTCATCGTCTGGATGGTCCGTCAACGCGTACAACAACCTAGGAAGGTCGTGACATGATTCGTGTGTTCGTTCGTGCCGGAGTCGTCGCCGTGCTCGCCGTCAGGTCCGTCGCTGCCCAGGCCGCGCCACCAGCACCTGCTCCCAAGCCTCCATATGAATTCGTCGCCGACTTTGCGCTCGCCGCGAGTCAGGGCAATCAGGAAGTGACGACGGTGTCGCTTGGGCAGCGCTACAGCTATGCCTTTCCGACCTTCAAGTTTTCGCAGACGGCGTCGGCGCTGCGCGGGACGGCGAACGGCGTCAGAAACGCTGAGCTGTATCAGGCGGGATTGCGCGGGGACTATACGCTGGCCAAAAAGCTGACGGCGTACCTGAGCACGGATGGTTTGCGCAACACCCCGGCGGGGCTGAACCGGCAGTTCGGGGAAGGCCTCGGTCTCGGCTATCAGTTCCTGGATACCGACATCGACAAGCTGCAGCTGTCGCTCGGTGTGGGCGCGTTGCAGCGGAAGTTCGTCGGTGTGGCCGAGCAGCAGAATGATTTCGTCGGCAACGCGGCCGGCGTGTACCGGCACCTCTTCTCGAAGGTCTCCTACTTCGAGCAGACGGCAGGTTTCACTCCGAACTTCTCGACTACCGACGCCTGGTTGTTCACGACCAGGTCCGCGGTGGTTGCGCCGCTCTCATCGAAGGTCGGGATCAAGGTGGCGTACCTGATCAACTACAACAATGCGCCGCCGCTCAATCCGGGCACGACCAGCAACCTCACCGACCGTTTCAAGAAGTTCGATGGCCTGCTGACGACCGGCGTGCAGTTCACATATTGATCACATGGCGGGACGCGACAGCGGGCCGCCTGCACGGTGCAGGTGGCCCGCTGGTCCGTTCCCCTGCCGGTCCGCACTCGCCATTGAGCTGCGTTGCCGACTGCGGACCGGTTACGTGCGTGGCGTTGGCGACCAGAGCGGCGTGAACGAATTCGCCGTCGCGT
The DNA here is from genome assembly GCA_031423355.1 of Gemmatimonadaceae bacterium. Taxonomy (GTDB): domain Bacteria; phylum Gemmatimonadota; class Gemmatimonadetes; order Gemmatimonadales; family Gemmatimonadaceae; genus JACMLX01. The sequence goes on from JANPFJ010000337.1 coordinate 11,315, forward strand.
CGTAGAGCCGGATCGCACCGGGGGCGCGCCACTTCGCGAGCTGGATGATCTGACCCGTGTGCATGCTCACATGTTCGACGACGTGATAGATCGCGTCGAAGACGGTCGTGGTGGCGCCCTGAATGATCCGCGGTTCGTCGAGCTGCGCGGGGGAGAGGTCGGCGAGGACGCGATCGATCTGCAGCAGGGTGGCGGTGAGCAACGCGAGCAACTCCTCCTTGGTATGCCCACTATCGGCCGCGAACTCACCATCTCGGTCGCGCACGTTCGCCTGTGCGCCGACGCCTCCGATCAGCCACTGCCGCGCGTTGCCTTCGATGTGGAGCATCAGGTTCCCGATACTGTTCGACCCGGCGACGGGACGCCACCAGAGATCGTCGTCGCTGAGCGGCGCGCAGGCGAGACGAATGCGCGGGAGGTATTGATCGAGCAGGTAGTCCCGCGAGGCGTCCAGAAAGCGGTCAGTCATGGTGTGCTCTCAGTCTGCGTTCATGTGTGCCACCGCCTCGAGGCGACGGTCTTCGTCGAAGGCGTTCTCGCTGCGTGAAATGACCAGCGTGGCGACGCCATTGCCAATCAGGTTGGTGATGGCGCGCGCCTCGGACATGAACCGGTCGACACCGAGCAGCAACGCGATGCTTTCCACCGGGATGATCTTCATCGCGCCGAGGGTACTGGCGAGCACGATGAATCCCGAGCCGGTGACGCCCGCCGCGCCTTTCGACGTCACCATCAGCACCAGCAGGATGCTGAGTTGCTCGGCGACCGACAGTTCGATGCGGTTCACCTGGGCGAGAAAGATCGTCGCCATCGCGAGGTAGATCGAGGTGCCATCGAGATTGAACGAGTATCCTGCCGGAATCACCAGACCAACGACGGTCTTGCTGCAGCCATAGCGTTCCATCTTGACCAGCATGCGTGGGAGCGCGGCTTCACTGGAGCTGGTGCCAAGGACAAGCAGGATCTCATCCTTGATGTAGCGGAGAAACTCCAGCAGCCGGAAACCATACAGGCGGCAGATGAGCCCGAGCACGACGAAGATGAAGATCGCCATCGTGGCGTAGACGTCGAGCATCAGGCGGCCCAGTGGCAGCAGGGTCCGGAGCCCGAACGAACCGACGGTGAACGCCATCGCGCCGAATGCACCGATCGGTGCGACCTTCATGACCAGCGCGACGATCCGGAAGAAGACGTGCGACGTGCGATCGAGCACATCGATGAGTGGCTTGGCGGTGCCGCCGAGTGCCGTGAGTGCCACGCCGAAGAGGACGGCGAAGAAGACGATCTGCAGGATCTCACCCTTCGCGAACGCGTCAACCACGCTCGACGGCACGATGTGCGTGATGAAGTCGACGAACTGCATGCTCTCGCCAGCTTTCGTGTACTGCGAGATGTCGCCCTTGGCGAGGGTCGAGACATCGACCCCGTCGCCGGGCCGGGTGACATTGACGATCACGAGGCCGATGCCGAGTGCGAACGTGCTGACGATTTCGAAGTAGAGGAAGGCCTTGCCTCCGACCTTTCCGACCTTTTTCAGGTCGACCATGTTCGCGATGCCGAGCACGATCGTCAGGAAGATGATCGGACCGATGACCATCTTGACTAGCTTGACGAAGGTGTCGCCAAGCGGGCGCATGGCCTTCCCGAGGTCGGGTGCGAGGGCGCCGAGCAGGACGCCGAGCGCGATGGCCGTGAGCACCTGCACGGTCAGATTTGAGGCAAGGCGCTTCATGCAGGACGGACTCGAGGAACGGACGATGGAGAGAGCGAATTCTACCGGCGAGAATATAGGGATGGATCGTGATCGCTGATCTGCCGAGGCTCCTCGGTGTATTGATCGCGGCGGTGCTCGGCGGTGCGGCGAACTCGGTGGCCGGCGGTGGCATGCTGCTGGTGTTCCCGGCGCTGATCGGTCTTGGCGTTCCCCCGGTTGCGGCCAATGCGACGTCGACGGTGGCCTTGTGGCCCGGCGGACTGAGTTCAATGCTCGGCTATCGTGACGCGCTCCGCGGGACTCGCGCCTGGGTTCGTGCGCTGGTCGGTCCGAGCCTGGTGGGTGGTGCGATCGGAGCCTGGCTGCTGACACGCAGCACGGACGCACAGTTCAAGGCGTTGGTGCCATGGCTGGTGCTGGCGGCGACGGTGCTGTTCCTGTCACAGAAGCGCTTGGGGGCCTGGCTGCGCCGACGGATCGGGGTCGCCACGCACGGCGACTCGGCCGACGATCTGCCACCGCTGCCCGGCGCGTGGGCCATGGGGATGCAGTTTGCGATCGCAGTATACGGGGGCTATTTCGGCGCCGGGGCCGGTATCGTCATGCTGGCCGCCTTTGGCCTGCTCGGGCTGACCAACGTGCACCAGATGAACGGGCTGAAGAACTTTCTGGCGCTGCTCTTCAATTTCGTCGCCATCGCAACCTTCGCGATCGCTGGCCTGGTCCACTGGCCGGTTGCCGCCCTGATGGCCGTCGGGTCGGCCGTCGGAGGGCACTACGCGGCGCGATTTGCGCAGCGCACCAATCAGGATGTCATGCGTCGACTGATCGGCGTCATCGGGATTGCGAGCGCCGTGTGGCTCTTCGTCACGCGGCAGTCCTGACGTGCGCTCGCCGTATGCCTGGAGATCAGAAGCTTGACTGCGGCAGCTTTCCGGTTTGCGCGAAGGTCATCACACCCGCCCAGAACGAACCATCAGGGCGTACATGCCCGTCCTCGTGCTTGTAGCCATGCACCCGCACGAACGCCTTCGGATCATTCGCGGCGTTGTACACACGCCGCGGCATGGCCAGCGGGAAGAGCTGGTCCTCATCGCTATGAACGACCAGCAGCGGCACCTTGACGGCGCGAATGTTCTCAACGGTGTTCCAGAGGTCCGGCAGAATCGGCGCCGCCCAGGCTGGGATCGTTCCGAAGGCGACCGCTGCCTCGCGCGCAGAGGAGTACGACGCAACGAGAGCGATGCCTTGTGGCTCAGGGACCAGCGAAGGGAATTCGCTGACGAGGAATCCCGAACCGAGAGAATAGGCGAGCGCGATGCGACGCTGCGCGTAGGGGAACTGGATCGCGGCGTCGCGCCAGGCTTGGCGCACATCCTCGGCAATCACCGTCGCCTTGCGCTCCCCGCCGCTGTTCCCGAAGCCGGAATAGTCGAAGACGTAGCTCGAGATCCCCGCTTTGTAGAGCAGCGCCTGCACGTCGGCCCAGTACGAGACCGACTCCGCCGATCCATGAAAGATCACCACCAGCGGTGCGCGGTCGCTGATCTTCGTCACCACCCCGTCGAGATGATAGGAGCCGCGGGGAATCACGACACGGCTGAACGGCACACCGTACGTCGCCGGCGTCTCCGGCCCGACAGGCCGAGAGATCAATCCGTTGCGTTCGACCATGCTGTAGGCCGTCTGTCGCGCGGCAATTGGCAGCAGCACGAGGAGCAGCAGTGGGATGATCACCCAGCGCCAGCGCACGTCCCCGTTCATTCGCTGTCACCGGCCTTGCGCGACGCCTGCGATGACCCGCAGCCGACTGCCACCGGAATTCCGGCGAACGGAGCAAGCAAACTCAGCAGAAAGACGGTCATCGTGCGAGGTTGACGAGGCGGTCGTGTCGTGTCACGACGTGACAGACGAAGAACGAATCTGTGGCGAAGTCGAGTGTGAAAACAACTGTCAGCCGCACACGGTCAGGGCCTGATCACTCATTCGTCGATCGCGAGCAGCGCAAAAGTGGCCAACCAGTGTTCGCCCGCGTAGTCCCCGGCAACCTGCCGCAGGCTCGCGTCGAGATGCCGAGCGACGGCATCCAGTGCCCGCCGCAACCGCGGGTCATCGTCGGGCAACGTGCCGGCGAGATGGCGCCAGCACCAGGCTCGGCTGAGGTTCAGCCCGTCGAGATGGGCAATCTTTCCGTCGGCACGATCGCTGACGACGGCCGGCGTGAACAGCGTGTGCGGCAGCCCCACGTCGAGCTGAGGCAGAAACTGCTTGAGCCAGGCCGCGAAGACGGCCGGTGGCAGGACGCGCCGCATGCATTCTGCCTCGATCAGCGCTGGCGACAGAAACTCATCACCGCTTGGCTCCCACGCCTGGCACTCGGCGTCGGTACCATACCAGCGTGTCGCCGCGTCACGCAGCGCCGCTGCGAGCGCGACGTCGCCGATGCGTTCCGCATAGGTCAGGCTGAGTGACACGGCGAATGCCGTGTTGAAGTGTGTGCCAACGCGGATCGGGTAGGTGCATTTCGGGAGAAAGGCCATCCAGCGTGCAGTGATCGCCTCGGCCAGTGGACGGAGCGTGGCTGCCCAGCGGCGTCCGTCGGGGGAGTCATGTTGGCGGAACTCATCGGCCAGCATGTGCACCCATGCCCATCCATACGGCCGCTCGAAGGTGGCGTGCTGCGCCTGAGCGAGGTAGGCGACTTCGCCGGCCACGCGCGCGGATGTGATGTACGTATCGAACAGCGCGCGAATCGTTTCCGACTCAGGAAGTTCCGTTGTGCGACGCAGCAGGCGCGCCAGAAGCCAGTACCCATGGACACACGAGTGCCAGTCGTAGCTGCCGAAAAAGACCGGATGATGTTCGTGTGGTGCCCGCAGGTCAGCCGGCCCGGTCAGCACGTGCTCGAGTTTGTTGGGATACTCGCGCGTGACGTGCGACAACGCGAGCGTCGCGAATTTCGAGGCGAGGGATGACGTGAGCGTTGGGAGCATCGAGATGTCAGCGCGGGAACGCGAGGAAGTAGATGAGCAGCGTATTCACGACCAGCAGCAGCAGCGCCGTCGGAATCTGTACCCGGATGACGGCGTACCGATCGGGAAGCTCGAGCAGCGCCACGGGGACGAGATTGAAGTTGGCTGCCATTGGGGTCATGAGCGTGCCGCAGAAGCCGGACAACATGCCGATGGCGGCGATGATCGTCGGGTTGCCGTGCAGTCCAGTCACGAGCAGTGGCAGCCCGATGCCGAGCGTCATGACGGGGAAGGCCGCGAACGCGTTCCCCATCAGCATGGTCAGCAACGCCATGCCGAGTGTGTATGCAATGACGGAAAGGAATGGCGCGCCGCTCGGTATCCAGCTGGCCGCGAGTGCCGAGACCACCTTGCCAACACCGGCGGCGGCAAACACTGCGCCGAGCGCCGCCAGCAACTGCGGCAGCATTGCGGCCCAGCCGACGGAATCGAGGAGGCGTCGTGCCTCCGTCAGCGGCGCGCGGAGCGGCGGCCGCAGCATCAGCAGCCCGATCGACAGCGAGAGCAGGGTGGCCAGACCGAGCGACACCAGCGTGACCTGCTTTGCCTCGACGAGCGCGGCACCGCCAACCGTGATGCGTCCGATGGTGGCATTGGCGAGCAGCGTGAAAAATGGTACGGCGAGTGCCGGCAGAAAGAGCCGATTGCCCCACCGTTTTGCACTGGCGACGCGTTCGGCAAGCGATGTGCTTTCGGCGCCGCCGGCGCGCACGCCGCGGATCGTCGCGACGGCGACCATCGCGAGAATCAGTGCGCCATTGGCCAGATCGGGGAGCCAGGTACCGACCAGAAACGAGATGGCCCAGAGCCCCCAGAACGCGGCATTCCAGACCCGGTTCGGGTTTGTCGTGTCGCGCAAGTTGATCACCGCCGTGGCGCCGGTGAGGAGGCCCATCAGACGATAGAGGAACTCGAGGGTGATCACCGCCGTCCCTTGCGCAACTGCCGGTCGAGCATGAGCAGGCGTGTTCCGTGAATGACGAACGCTGCGATCGCCGTCGGGATTGCCCAGACGGCGAGTTCGGTTGGCAGCACGCGAACACCGGCTTGCTCCATCACGCCCTTGATGAGCAGAATGGAGCCGATCGCGATGAAGATGTCCTCGCCGAAGAAGACACCGATGTTGTCGACGGCGGCCGCGTGCGCCCGGATACGATGTCGCGCGGCATCATCGAGACCGGGCACGTCGCGCTCGGCCGCACCCTCCGCCATCGGCGCGATCAGTGGACGGACCATCTGCGCATGGCCGCCGAGGGAGACTAGGCCGAGTGCGGCGGTCGCCTGACGCAGGGCGAGGTACGCGAGCAGCACGCGTCCCGTCGTGGCACGCTGCATTCCCATCACGACATCGCGCGCGCGTTCCTTGAGTCCAGCGCGCTCGAGCAACCCAATCACCGGCAGCACCAGCCAGACGATGGCGACATATCGGCTTTCCGTGAACGCATGGCCGAGGGTTCCGATCGTCTTCTCCAGTCCGAGCCCGCCAGCGAGTCCGGTGACGATGCCAGCGCAGGTGACGACCAGCAGCGGATTCAGGCGGAAGGCGAAGCCGAGAACGACGATGAGCAGACCGCTCAGAACGAGCATGATGTCGTGATCAGGGTTGAACAGCGTGGCCAGGAGCCAGCGCGGCAATCCCGGCCGTCTGGAGCGCGGCGCGAATTCGTTGCGCAAACTGTGGCGCGCCCGTCGCGTCACCGTGAATGCAGATCGATTCCGCGACGACTTGAACGTCGTGGCCGTCGATCGACGTGACCGTTCCCTGCTGGACCATCTGCACCACGCGTGCTGCGGCGTACTCCGCGTCAGTGATCAGCGCATCCTGCATCGCTCGCGGCACAAGTGAGCCATCCGCGCGATAGTTTCGATCGGCGAACACTTCGCTGGCGGTGCGCAGTCCGTGCGTTTCACCGGCGTCGATCAGAGCGCTGCCGGAGAGACCGAACAGCACCAGGCGCGCATCGATCCCCGCGACGGCCCGTGCAATGGCATCGGCCAGATCGCGCCGCTGCGCCGCCATGTTGTATAACGCGCCATGTGGCTTCACATGTCGCAATGCGACACCGCAGCGGTGCGCCGTGGCCTGCAGTGCACCGATCTGATAGACGACCATGTCATGCACCTCCTGGGCCGAGACCGCCATCTCGCGACGGCCGAAGCCAACCAGATCGGGGAGGCCGGGATGCGCGCCAATCGAGACGCCATGTGCCGATGCCAATGCAACAGCGGATCGCATCACGCCCGGATCACCGGCGTGAAAGCCGCACGCGATGCTGGCTGAGGTGACATGGGGAAGCACCGCCGCGTCGCTGCCGATCGTCCAGGCGCCATAGCTTTCGCCCAGGTCGCAGTTGAGGTCAACGCGAGCCATCGGCTCCGGCAGCGAATCGGAGGGACAGTGCGCGCGCCGCGCGCTGCAGGTCGGCTTCGCGCGCGCACCAGGCCGCCTGCGCATCACCGAGTGCGATCGGGACAAATCGCAGCGAGTCACCCGGCCGGAGTTGCGCAAGGAGGGGCAGGTCCACGGCGATGACATCCCCAAGACGCGGATACCCACCGGTGGTCTGTCGATCCGCCATCAGCACGATCGGCCCGCCGCCGGGCGGGAGCTGGATGGTGCCTGCGGTGACGCCGGATGAGGTCATTTTCCGGGACGTGACAAGGGACAGAGTGTGACCGGTGAGGCGGAATCCCATCCGGTCGGAGTCGGGGGCGATCCGAAAGGTGTCACCGAGCAACACGTTGCGCGACGCGTCGGTGAGCAGATGGTACTCTGGTCCTGCAATGAATCGGAGCGTCGGTGTGTGGGTGTACGCCGGTAGCAGCGCCGGACTGGCCCCCCAGTCGGCGACCGTTCGATGGTGCGCGTCGAGGTACGCGCTCATTCGATCGGAGAGCGGCGTGCCCGAGCCGAGCGGGATGACATCATCCCGCCGCAGGGCCCGGCCGTGCCAGCCTCCGAACGCGGCTCGCAGCGAGGTTCCGCGTCCGTCGAGAATGACCGGGACGTCGATGCCCCCTGCGATCGCAATCGTGGTTCGGCAGCCGGTATGCAGAACGAGCAGTTGACCACGGTGGGCGGCGAACGGACGCCACGCGGGGATCATGGTCCCGTCGAGCGACGCCGAGAGATCGCGACCGGTGAGTGCAACCAGCGCTGACCGCCCGAACTGCAGTGCGACACCACCGAGCGCGCACTCGAGGGCGGCGGCATCGTCCTCATTGCCAACCAGCAGATTGGCGATCCGATGTGCCGCGTTATCCATCGCACCGCCGACGGGGACGCCGATGTGCTGCCACATCGGTCGACCAAGATCCTGTACGGTCGTCTGAATGCCAGACTGCCGGACGGTCATGCTCACGGCGATTCCTGTTGGGCCGCCCAGTCATCGGGCGCGATGGCCACGAAACGCACCTGATCGCCGGGCGCCAGCAGTGCCGGCGGGGTGCGCTGCGCGGAAAACAGTGCGCGCGGTGTGCGTCCGATCAACTGCCATCCGCCCGGAGAACTGCAGGGGTAGATCCCTGTGCTGGTGCCGCCAATACCAACGCTGCCAGCCGGGACGCTGGTTCGCGGCGCCGCTCTGCGCGGTGTGTAGAGAGCGGGAGCGAGGCCTTCGAGGTAGGGAAAGCCCGGGAGGAAACCGATCATCGCCACCGTGTACGCACCGGCGGTGTGGGCAGCGACAATGGCATCCGGGGTGGTGCGATGCGTGTTTGCGACCACGTCGAGATCCGGCCCGAACTCCCCACCGTAGCACACCGGAATCGTGATTGGTGCGCGCGGCGGTGTGGCGCCGATCGCGAGTGACGCCATCAGCGATGTGATGTAGGCCTGAAGCGCGTCGACGGTGAGCTGTGTCGGTTCATAGTGGAGCGTATACGCCTGAATCGCCGGCACGCGGCCAGTGATGCCATGAGGTGCATCATGACGGATGCGCGCGTCCAGCGACTGGATCAGTCCCCGCATCGACGGTGCCTCGATGGCGGAGAGATCGATCGTGAGCGCGCGATCACCGAGCGGGACGAGGGAGTATGGCCACACAACAAGGCAGTATGCAGCCCTGCGCCGACGCCGCGCCAGCGCTGCATCGGCATGGTCTGCGTCAGGGACGGCGGCGGGAGCCCTGTTACGCTCTTTCAGGCGGCCCCCTGTGCCGTCAAAAGGCCCCTCACGCTCATCCGACCGTGGCAGGTGTCGGTGTGAGGCGCCGAAAGTGCCCGGATAGCCGGTTACCTGCGTTGCCGACCGCGCGGACCGCAGTCTCATCCTTGCGAGTCGCTCGGGTCCCCCGCTTCTTTTGTCGAGCCGCGCCGGGGTAGCCGACGCGGTTGATCGTGCTGCAATCACTTCCCGCCACCGCCCGGAGTAGCCGGCATGGCCGTACTGGCTGAGTCTTTCCCCGTCGAACCGGCGGGGCTTCCTGTCGTGTCACCGCCGGTAGCGCGGCGCAATCCGATCCGGTCGCGTACCGACTGGGAACGAATGCGGTCTGAATGCCTGGCAGACCCGGGCCGTTTCCACGGCGAGATCGCCAAGCGCGAACTCCACTGGTTTCATCCGACGATCGGCGCACACGGTGCCTGGATCACGTGGGATGATGCGACGCAGTGCTGGACGGGCTGGGACGCTGAGACCGGTGCCGTCGTGGCGCCGGATCTGCCGGGTGAGTACACCCCCTGGAGCCGCGCCTTCAATGGTGATGACGCCCCCTTCTGGCGGTGGTTCGAGGGGGCGCTGACGAATGCCGGCTTCAATGAAGTGGATCGCCATGTGCTGGCGGGCCACGGCCACGAAGCGGCGCTGATCTTCGAAGGTGATCGCTGGGATATGTCGGTCGACGATGGCCGAGGTGGTCCGGTCGAGTGTTATCCCGTGTCACGGCGCACGTTGCTCCTCGAATCGGCGAAGTGCTCGATTGCGCTGCAATCACTCGGGCTCAGGCGCGGTGATCGTATCGCGCTGAACATGCCGAACATTCCGGCGCAGCTCTTCTGGACGGAAGGCGCCAAGCGTCTTGGCGTGGTCTACACCCCCGTGTTCGGCGGGTTCAGCGACAAGACGCTGTCTGACCGGATTGCCGATGCTGGCGCGCGGGTGATCGTGACGTCGGATGGCAGTTACCGGAATGCGCAGGTCGCGGCGTTCAAGACCGCCTATACCGATCCTGCGCTCGACAATTATGTGACGGTCGAAGCCGCGCTGGCGGCAATTGCTGCAACCGACCTCGGGCTCGCCGATGCCGAGGCTACACTCATTCGCGAAACGGTCGCTGAGACGCTGGCAGGCGAAGTGACCGTCGAACGGTCCGACGTGATGCGCGGCGTCGGTCGCGCGCTCATCCTGCTGGGCAAGGAGGGCCGGATCAGCCCTGCCGATGCCGCGCGGGTACGGATCGCAACGGCATCGAGCCTTGTGACACTGCCGAGCCGCGTCGATGCCGTCATTGTGGTCCGCCATACCGCACAGCCCGACATCGTCTGGCGGCCCGAGCGTGACCGGTGGAGCCACGAACTGACCGATGCGGCGCTGGCGACTTTGCTGGCCAAGGCACGCGACGCTGGGTTCGCCGTTACAACCGAGGCCGAACTGCTCGCACTGCCCGATGCAGAGTTCGTCCGTGCGATCTGGGCGTCATCGCGCCCGCTTCCCGTCGATGCCGATTACCCGCTGTTTTTCATTTACACCTCGGGTTCAACCGGGAAGCCCAAGGGCATTGTTCATGTCCATGGCGGCTATACTGCCGGGATTGCGCAAACGATGGCCGCCGCATTCGATGCGCGCGCGGGCGACACCGTCTACGTCGTCGCCGATCCGGGCTGGATCACCGGCCAAAGCTATCTGATCTCGGCATCTTTGCTCACACGCGTGACGACGATCATTTCCGAAGGATCGCCTGTCTTCCCGCACGCGGGCCGCTTTGCGTCGATGATCGAGCGCCACAAGGTGACGATCTTCAAGGCGGGCGTGACGTTCCTCAAATCGGTAATGGCCGATCCGTCGAACCTTGCCGATCTTGAGCGTTACGACATGTCGTCGCTGCGCGTCGCGACCTTCTGCGCCGAACCGACTTCGCCATCGGTGCAGGCGTTCGGGATGGCGAACGTCACCCCGCGCTATATCAACAGCTACTGGGCGACCGAGCATGGCGGGATCGCGTGGACGCATATGTTCGGGAATGAC
>JANPFJ010000338.1:0-1099 GCA_031423355.1 Gemmatimonadaceae bacterium
CAGGGCAAGCGCGTGGCGATGGTCGGCGACGGGGTGAACGATGCACCGGCGCTGGTGACGGCTGATGTGGGTATCGCGATTGGCGCGGGGACCGACGTCGCGGTGGAGGCAGGCGACATCGTGCTGGTGCGCAGCGATCCCCGCGATGTGCCGCGCATCATCAAACTCTCGCGCGCCACGTATGCCAAGATGCGCCAGAATCTGTGGTGGGCGGCGGGCTACAACATTGTCGCGATTCCGCTCGCAGCGGGTGTGCTGGCGCCGTGCGGAATCGTGCTGACGCCGGCGGTCGGTGCCATCCTGATGTCCGTGAGCACCATCGTCGTCGCGATCAATGCGCAGCTGCTGCGTCGGGCGAAACTGTAGGGTGATCGCCCCCCCTTCCAGGAAGCGGTTCCGCGCGTCCTCTGCCTCGGTGTGCACGCTGTTTGTACTTATGAATCGGTGTGACGACAGCAACATCTGAATATGGGTGGTTCGCCTGTGGCCATCCTCATGACGAGGTGCTGGTCTGGATTGCGTTGATTGGCGTGATATTCCGTGCGTTCGCCCCCGGCCACCGCAACAGACGTGAGACAGAAGGCTGACGCACAGGCGGGCAGGGCGTGCGACCTGGCATTCATGCAAAGCGTATCACACACCCATCATCAGCACGGAACGGTGACTGAATGCTCACGCTCGCGCCTGACCAGCTCACCGCCATGCACGCCTGGTGGCGCGCCGCGAACTATCTGTCCGTCGGACAGATCTACCTGCGCGCCAACCCGCTGCTCGACGAGCCGCTTGCGGTGGAGCACATCAAGCCGCGGCTGCTTGGGCACTGGGGCACGACCCCCGGACTGAACTTTCTGTACGTGCACCTGAATCGCCTGATCACGGCGCACGACCTCGACATGATCAACGTCATCGGTCCCGGCCACGGCGGTCCAGGGTTGGTCGCGAACACGTACCTCGAGGGGACGTACACCGAGACGTATCCGCCGATCACGCGAGACCGCGACGGCCTGCGTCGCCTGTTTCGACAGTTCTCGTGGCCCTACGGCATCCCCAGTCATGTCTCAGCGGAGACGCCGGGATCGATCAACGAGGGCGGTGAGCT
>JANPFJ010000339.1:0-57594 GCA_031423355.1 Gemmatimonadaceae bacterium
CGTCGAGTGAGCGCCAGAACGCGTACACGCTGCTCTGCCGACTGCGCCGCGCCGCCAGCAGGGGATCCAGCGGGTCCTCCGCAAACCACTGCTGCTCGAGAGACAGCCGAAGCTGGCGAGATGGCTCGAGGTTGATCGCGAGACGAGTCCGCGACTGTGCGGCTGCGTCGAGCTGCACGGCAAGCGAAGACATCGGCGTGCCGACGAACGACAGATACGGCGCCTGGCGCCATCCCACCGTGTCACGGGCCACACCATCCACGCCCACACGCATCGTCCAGCGGTCGGTCAGCCCGACACGCATGTCGATGGTCCCCGCGGCAACGCACTGCTGTCGCAGCCGGCACTGCGCAAAGCTGACGCCGTACTCGCTGCGATCGCGCGGGAGGAGATCTGCGAGAATCCGCAGGTTTTCCGAGAGCGCGCGCGTCTGGCCGAACGGACCAACCGCCAGCAGGTCCACGGGATTCTCCCCGTAGAGTACGGGCAGCTGCATCTGATACCCACTGCCACGACCCACCGTATCGACCGCCACCAGCTCTCCATTGCGGTACGCTTCGATCGTCCAACCAGGTGGCAGGTCGCCGCGGAGCGTCTGCAAGCCGAACAGCGCCGGGCGAACGTATGGCGCATTGGTCATCATCACGCCACGCCCGAGGCGCGGCGTCGGCCCGCCACCGAGACCATCGCCGAGACGCATTTGTGTCAATTTGCGTCCATCGCGCCAGACACCGGTCCACGAGGCGAGGGTCGGCAGGCGGGTGCCACCGGTGATGGCGCCCGTGCTCAGCTCGAGCGATCCTCCAAGCACATCGAGCCCCACCGCGGTCGACCAGCCGAGATCGCGCTGCGCGCCAGTGAGCGGCACGGTCAGGGAGTAATCCACCACCGCACCGTCGGCCAGCGGCCGTGCCAGTGGAGCCGTCAGCAGCTGCGTGGAACTCCCACCCTGCGCCAGCAGCCGTGCATGGGCGTGTTCCCGCGCGATCCGTCGGCCGAGTGGCAGTGAATCGATCAGTGGCAACGAGATCACGAGGTCACTCCAGCTCACTTCGAATACCGTGCGGAGTACCGTCTGCAGTGTGACGACATCGGCGGCCAGCTCACCATCCGCGATACGCAGTGCCCCCGCCGTGATGCGCAGCGGTTGCACCCCTGTTCGCACCATCGCCGAGTCGACGTCGAAGACCAGCAGATCACGTGACGGCCAGCGCCGCAATTCGACGCGGGACCGTGACCGCAGGACCACTTCCAGTTCGAGCGCGGCAGCGAGCTCCGCGACCGGCAGCCAGACGCGTTCACCCTGACGCTCGGCACGCACCGCGAGCGACGCCGCTTGCCCGAGCCGGAGATCGAGAAGCGTCGGTTCGATCGCCGTCTGCGCATGCGCTGATGCGGCACTCATCCCAAGGACGAGTGCCGCAGTCAGGGCCGTGCGCAGACGCGCGGTGATCACGATCAGCTGCCGCCGGCGGGAAGTGTGACCGTCGTCTCGGCATGCTGTGGCGGCGAACGGAGCAGTGTACTCTGCGTCACATCCGGTCGATCGGTCGACATGTCGATGGAAATGCGATACTGACCAGGAGCCAGTGTCCGTCGATCGAAGGCAAAACGTGGCGAGATCGACTGGTACACTGCCGTCTGCATCGTTTGCGTCGCCACGGTGCGACCATCGCCGGCGAGCAGCTTGACCGTAGTAAGACCGATCCACGCCGCGGTGCCGGTGCGTTGCATCGGCGCGCGGACGACAAGCGTGTCTCCTTCAGTGGTGGCCGACAGGGCACCCAGCTGCACACCCGTCTGCTGCGCGCCATTGCGATAGTTCACTGCGATGATCGTGCGAACTTCGAGGGTCAGCCCGACCGACATCGTCGTGCTGTCACTCACCGACGCGGTCGCCTGTTCGGCATCCTTGGCAGAAATGATCAGGCGTGCCCAGTACTCGCCGTCGGCCAATCCAACCGGGGGGCGCGCCAGCAAGCGAATGGTCTGTCGCTCATTCGGCTGCAAGATCAACCGGCGCGGAAACGCCTCGACGAAACCGGCGGCTGAAGGTGCCGTCGAGTCGGGCTGTTCGACGATTTCCAGCGTCAGATCGCCGGCAGGTGTGGTTGTCGGATGACCGTACACCGAGCGAATGGTGACTTCCGATGCGCGGTCGGATGGGTTGTAGAGTTCGATCGAGCCGGAACGGACTCGATTGCTCAAAACCACTCCTTGCGGCGCGACAAGGATGGCCTGGGCGCTGGCGGACACTGGCGACGCGACGATGAGTAGCGCGGCAAGTGCGCGCAACCAACGCGCGGATCGTGCCTCGCGGGGGGACGGGGCGGAGGGCATTCAGATACCGAGGTTGGTGATGGTGACGACGATCGGTGCGGTGTACGCACCGACAGGCTGGCCGACGCGTGGTGCCGCGCGACCACCGAGGAAGAACGTGGCGCGTGTGGTCGTAGCGAGTCGGAAGCGTGCAGGGTTGGCCGGATTGAACCGGATCATCGCTGCGGGATTGGCCGATGGCGCGGCACCGGCAGCGGTTGTGCCGAACGTGATCGGCAGCGTGGTGCCTGCGCCATTCATGACGCTCGGCAGCGTGTAGCGAATCTCGAAGTTCGTGCCGATGGCAGCTTCGAGTTGAATCTGCCCACTGAGTGTGATCTGCGCCGCGTCAACGACGGTCGGCACACCGGGCAGCAGGAATCCGAATGTGAGATTCTGGATCGGGCGAACAACGAGCGTCTGACCCTCGGCACAGTGTGCGAGGGCCAGAAACACGCCAGCTGTCATCAGTCGGGCAAGCACAGGAAATCGGTACATCGATGCGGGTGGTCAGCGATGTCGGACAGCAGATCGTCTCCGGGCACCCGTCGGTGCCCGGAGACAAAGACGAATCACAGTCCGGTGTAGGCGGCTGCGAGGACGATCGAACCGGTGTACGTGCCGGCCGCCTGCGCGGCCGCAGGAACCACGCGTCCACCAACGAACACGAAGAGATTGCCAGCCACGAAGTTCGAGTTGACTGGCGTGCCGCTGGTGACCGTCAGCGCGGTGGCGCCGGCGGTCACGTTGGTGCCGTTCACGCGCACGTCGTACGTGTTGATCGGCATGGTATTCGCGCCGCTCGTCAACGTCGTCGGCAGCGTGAACGTGAGCGCAACCTGAGCACCGAGATAGCCGGTCAGCGAGAAACGACCGCTGGTCGCGTCACTGAAGGCGATCGTCTTGTTCACGCCCTGAAACACATTGCCGAATGCCAACGGCGCCGTTCCGGTAACGGTGATCGGCGTGACAACGGTTGCAGTCGCTGCAATCGATGCCGACTGGCCCTGCGCCGCACCAGCGGCGCCAACCAGCGCGATCAGCGCAGTGAGGTGGCGGATGGATGCCATGGCTCAGCGTCTCTTACAGGCCGGTGTACGCAGCGGCGAGCACGATGCTCCCCGTATACGAACCCGCCAGCTGTGCGACGGCAGGCAGCACACGGCCGCCGACGAACAGGAAGAGGTTGCCCACTGCAAGGTTGCCGTTCACCGGCACACCACTCGTGACCGTCAGCGCCGTTGCGCCGGCAGTCACGTTGGTCGCATTCGACCGGATGTCCCACGAGTCGATCGGCAGGTTGTTCGCGCCGTTGACAAGGTTCGTCGGCAACGTGAACGTCATCGCGACCTGTGACGTCCCGAAGCCGGTGATGCTGAAGCGACCACTGGCCGCGTCGCTGAACGGCACGGTCTTGTTGACGCCCTGGAACACGTTGCCGAAGGCAAGGTTGGCTCCGCCGGTCACAACCAGCGGGGTCACGACGGTCGCCGTTGCCGAGACGTTGGCCGACTGGCCATGGGCAAGCACAGGCACCGAAAGGATGGCGGCGAGCGCCGCGAGTGGAGCAATTCGCATGGTGGTCCGGGAGTGGGCGGGAAAGAAGCGCGGCCACCGCACCGCCCGGTGCGCCAGCCACGGCGACTCGGCAACTTCGACCGAGCCTCAGCGTTCCCTTCCATATCGCGGATCGTGCCACCGGCAAAAAAAACCGGCACTGTCAATAAATATGACAGCGCCGGGGTGATTTCTTGCTTTGAGTCGCGAGAGTCACCGGCACACGTGGGACCGGCAGAATCTGATAAAGTGTTATTTCACAACAGGTTGGCAATTCTGTCGCACCACCGGGCCGGAGTCCGGCGCGATCTTCGACATTCCTGCATGATTTCGACATCGTCTAGGCGATGTGCAACCTCGCTTGCGAGGTGCGGCACGATCCCACCGCCTGCCCGTCCGGAATTCGCGGTTCCGTTGCGGCGGCGGGCAGCGCCAGGGACTGCCAGATCCGGCGCTTTTCTACTCGAGCGTCTTCACTTCACCGACCAGCTTCATCAGGCTCACCTTGGCGTCGCCAAACAGCATGCTGGTCTTTTCGTCGTAGAACAGTTCGTTCTCGATACCGGCAAAACCAGCCGACATACCGCGCTTCATCACGATGATGTGCTTTGCATCGGAGACGTTGAGAATCGGCATGCCAAAGATCGGCGAGGTGGGATCGTGCTTTGCCGCTGGGTTCACGACATCGTTGGCGCCGATCACCAACGCCACGTCTGCGTTCGCGAATTCGGCGTTGATCTCCTCCATGTCATACATCCGATCGTACGGCACGTTGGCTTCGGCCAGCAGCACGTTCATGTGGCCTGGCATGCGCCCGGCCACCGGGTGGATCGCATACTTCACCTCTCCACCCTTCTTCTCGATCAGCTCGGCCAGCTCGCGCACCGCGTGCTGACTCTGCGCCACCGCCATGCCATAGCCTGGCACCACGATCACTTTCGACGCATACCCGAGCTGCACGGCCGCATCCTCGGCCGAAATGCTCCGCACCGTGAGTCCAGCCGACGACTTCGCGGCGACCGCAGCCCCAGCACTGCCAAACGCCCCGAACAGCACATTGCCGAAGCTGCGGTTCATCGCCTTCGACATGATGATCGACAGAATGAAGCCGGACGCCCCGTCGAGCGCGCCACAGATGATCAACACGTGGTTGCCGATCGCGAAACCCGTCGCCGCTGCCGCGAGACCGGCGTAGGAGTTGAGCAACGACACCACCACCGGCATATCTGCACCGCCGATCGGCAGCACCATGGTGATCCCGATCACGAATGCGATGCCGATCATCGTGAAAAAGACCGCCATGTTCGTCGAATCGTAGATCAGGTAGCCGAAGCACCCGATGGCCGATGCGAACAGCAGCAGGTTGACGAAATTCTGCCCCCGGAACGTCACCGGGCGCCCAGTGAGGAACTCCTGCAATTTGCCGAACGCCATGAAGCTGCCGGTGACCGTCAGCGCGCCGAACAGGACTTCGAAACCCAGTGCCGCCATCTTCGCCGCACCAATCGGAATGCCCTCGTGATGCGAATGCCAGAACTCCGCGACCCCGACCAGCGTGGCGGCCAGCGCGCCGAACATGTGACTGAAGGCAATCCGTTGCGGCATCGCGGTCATCGGCACGAATTTCCCCAACGGATAGCCGATGATCGAGCCGATAATCAGACCGGTAACGATCCACTGGTAGGTGAGGATATCCTGGTGCCACAGCGTGCCCACGATCGCGAGCAGCATGCCAACCGCTGCCATCTGCATCCCGCGCTGTGCCTCGGCGGGTTTCGTCAGGCCGCGCAGGCCGAGGATGAAGAGCACCGACGCCACCAGGTAGCAGCCCTGCATGAACAGCTCACGCATGCGGCTTCCCGGTCGGCGCGTCAGCCGGCTTCTCGGTGCGCTTGAACATCCCCAGCATACGATCCGTGATGATGAACCCACCAACCACATTGGTGGTGGCGCAGATCACAGCGATGAAGCCAAGGATCGTGGAGACCGTGCCGAACTTGCCGCCTGCGGCTACCAGCGATCCCACCAGCGAGATGCCGGAGATGGCGTTGGTTGCCGACATCAGCGGTGTGTGAAGCAGCGGGGGGACGCGGGTGATCAGCAGGTAGCCGACGAAGCCGGCCAGCACGAAGACGTAGAGCGAGATGATGAAGTTGCCAGTCATGTTCAAACCGATCAGGGTGGGCTCAGTGAAGTCGAATCTGGCCGGCATGCGTGACCAGCATCGCGCCAGTGATCTCGTCGTCCGGATCGATGACGAGGGCATTGCCTTCCTTCGAGGTCAGGTGCTGCAGGAGCGTCAGGACGTTGCGGCCGAACATCTGCGAGGCGTGAAGCGGTTGCGTCGCTGGCAGGTTTCGCGGTCCCATGATCGTCACACCATTCACGACGACATCGGTGCCGAATTCGGTGAGTTCACAGTTGCCGCCGGTGTCGGCGGCGAGATCCACGATCACGGCGCCGGGTTTCATGCGATGCACCATCTCGGCCGTGATCAGCCGTGGGGCCGAGCGCCCGGGAATGGCCGCCGTGGTGATGACGAGATCCTGCGACACGATATGGGCGCCGATGGTCTCGAGGGTGCGCGCCGCGTCATCCTGCGACTGCGCCTTGGCGTAGCCCCCCTTGTCTTCCGCCGCCGCTGACACGACGTCAGAGGTGACGAACGTCGCACCCAGCGACTGAACCTGCTCCGCTGCGGCCGGCCGGACATCGAAGGCACTGACCACCGCACCGAGTCGGCGGGCAGTCGCGATCGCCTGCAAACCCGCCACGCCAGCGCCGATCACGAACGCCTTGCCGGGAGTCAGCGATCCGGCCGCCGTCGTCATCATCGGCAGCAGTCGCGGCAACGCGGCGGCACCCAGCAGCACCGCCTTGTACCCGGCGACCGTAGCCTGCGAACTGAGCACATCCATCGACTGGGCGCGGGTGATGCGCGGCACCCGCTCGAGGGCGAGTGTGCTGACCCGCTGCGCGGCCAGGCGTTCGATCATATCCCCGGCTGATTGCGCATGGAGCAGACAGATCAGCGTCACGTTGGCTGGAAGGAGTGACAACTCTTCTGGCAGCGGGCGCTGCACTTTGGCGATCACGTCGGCATCAGCCACCGTTTCGCCGGGTGTGTCGGCGATGGATGCACCGGCGGCCAGGTACGCGTCGTCCGTGTGGAACGCGCGCGACCCGGCGCCGCGCTGGATGACAACGGCTGCTCCGGCCTTCACCAGTTTGGCGACATTCTCGGGCACAAGGGCGACACGCTGCTCGCCGGTGGCGCACTCGGTTAGTACGGAAATACGCATGTGTCTCGCAGGAATTGGGCACCAGAACCGCTTTCAGAACTGCACAATGCCACACTCCGGATGGGAACGCAGCAACGAGACTGCTCTTCCTCTGACCAGGTCGCGAAGCAGATCAGCGGCGGAACTCATCCAATTCGTGCACGTTGCGATCGAGTGGTGTGGCCGCGAGGTCAATCAGGATCCTCGCCAGCGCAGTGCCACTGATTGATGCCATCTTCGCTGCCCGGCGTCGAGCCCCAGCGAAGCGGAGGATGGCGCAGAGCGCATCGCCGACCATTGCTCCCAACCGCTCCACCGGACGCGCTTCACCCCGATCTGCACCAGTGATGAAGCTCGGCCGGACCGCGGTGAAGGGGTTCGGTCCGTCGGCGAGTGCAGCCTCGACATGAGCGCGTACGCGGAGATACTCGTTCCCGGTCGGTGAGGCGCCGAGTGCGGAGAGATACACCAGACCTGCCAGTGGTGCGGCGTTCCGCGCCGCGCTGATCGCGAGCAGTGTCAATCCCTGGTCGATCGCAGTCTGGGAGGCGTCTGGCCTTCCAGCGGCTCGCGCCTCGCGGGCCCGCGAGGCCGTCGTGCCGAGCAGGAGAAAGAGCCGGTCAGGGGACTCGGCTTCGAGCATTCGGTACCACGCTTCGGCCACCCACGGGGTGCGGAGCACCCGCGCGCCGAGCCCAACGAGTTCGGCGGCGGCCCGGTCGCCCGACGGGCTCTCCGGTCGCACATGGGCGACGACATCGTGACCATCACGGGATGCCGCCGCTATGACGTGGCGACCGACGTAGCCGGTGGCACCGACGATCAGCAGGCGCATCGGCCTATGATACCCGGGGAGCCGCGTGCGAACTCGAATCCGCCGGCGCCCCAGCGAAGCGCGCCAGCCACTCGGCGGTCGAAGACCACACCCGTTCCCGGCAGAAATCCACCGTGATCACATGTCCGCAACCCTCGACCCACTCGCGTTCGACCAGCGCCGCGCCGCTGAAGAACGAAGGGTGCCGCTCAGCTAGGGCGGGTGGAATCCGGTAGTCGTTGCGTGAGTGGATCAGGAGGGTCGGCGCCAGAACCTCTGCCGCGGCCAATCGCGCGTCGTGGGCCACCGCAACGAGATCGCGAACGCGTCGTGGAGGGGCCGCTCCATAGCCGAGTGCCAGTGCCCGCGCGGCTGGGTCGAAGATCGACGCCTCGCGATCACCACCACGGAGAAATGGCGTGATCAGGCTGAACACGCCAGCCAGTGGCGCCAGCCGCTCCGCCCGAGCGGGGGGCGTGAGGTAGGGCGCCAGCAGGACCAGCGCGGGCAACGCCGGATCGCGGGAGGCCTCGATCGTGGCGAGCGCGCCGCCCATCGAGAGTCCGACCAGCACGACGGTGGAGTACTCCTGCCGCAGTGCGTTGTATTCGTGGTGGACGTCAGCACGCCACTGCGCTGAGCCGCTGGACGCGAATGCCGCAAGGGTCCGACCATGTCCGGGCAAGAGCATCACGCGCACCGTCCACCCGTGCTCACGATGCAGATACTCGGCGAGGAGGCGCAGCGTTTGTGGTGTGTCGCCGAACCCATGGATCAGCAGCGCCGCGTGGGTCGCACTCGCCCGCAAGTGGATCGGCTCCGCGCCAGGGATGATGCCGCCAGGGCCAACCGGCAGCCGCACCGCGTCCGCGGCCCTCGTGCGTGCGCGTCGCCAGAAATACGTGCTGCCGTGCGCGAGCAACACAGCGCACAGCGCGATCGTGAGTGTGGCGAGCATGCCGGTCAGTATTCCCGAATGGTGCGATCGACCGCATCGCTCCATCGATCGAGCGCACCAACCAGGTGCGATGCTCGATCAATGGCTGAGAGGTGATGGAACATGCGGTGTCGAGGAAGAGTGTGCGCGGCGTGGGGCGTCGGGCTGGCGCGGGTGGCGTCAGTCAGACCGAGATGACGGCGAACCACCCCGACCATCGACGCGATACCCCGGGCGCTCAGTAACTGCAGCGCGGTCCACTTCGACGCAGCGCGCCGGTCCCCCGGCGAAGCCCGAAGCGGCATGGCTGACCGTGCGAAGATATGTGATCGACAGTAACTTGCGGCACGGATTCCGCTCATTCTGATGCCTCCACGCAACAGCTCGAGCTTCGTCACGCTGTCGACCACTGCCACGCGACGCTGCGTGCGAGGGATTTGAGGCGATGCAAGTCTTTTGGCAGCAAGCAGTTATGCATGTCTTGCCCCGAGACACGTGGGGCTGTTTTATGGAAGAGCTTGGTTGGCGTGTATGTTGCCACCGCTCTGATCCATAAACAGCTGACAGTTATCCCCACGGCACGCCCTCGTGTGAGCGCACCGCCCTTCTCGACCGCAATCCTCGGCAACGACGCGTTCCTCGCGGCGTCACCGGCGTTACCCGTGCAATTGATGCACGCAGCGCTGGCGGCCGGGTTCGACGCGGTCGTGCCGGCGAGTCTTGGCGATGAACTCGTGGCCGGCGAAACGCTCCGTATCGCCCAGCTGCGCGGTCGGCGTCCGGTCGTTCAGTGTGCGTGCCCCTTCTCACTGACTCAGCTGTGCAAGCGCGAGGCCAATCTCGCTGACGTGACCATTCCCGTCGCTCCGGCCCCGGTCGCGCTCGCGCGCGCACTCCGCCTCGATCGAGCCGAGCCACAGCACATCACGTACATCGGCGCGTGCCCAGGGGCACAGGATCAGGCGATTGATCTTCAGCTGCTGCCCGAGGCGTTCTTGCGTGGTCTCGAACGGAAAGGGTTGTCACCCGCACTGCAGCCCGACGTCTTCTCGGACCGGCTGCCGCCCGATCGGCGCCGCTATCTCTCCCTCCCCGGCGGCGCTCCGCGTCCCGAGCTCGTCGAAGCCCTCCTGCGCCGGAACGTCATTGCGCTGAGTGGGCGGATGAACCCGTTGCTGGCCGTCGCAGATGCACTGTTCGACGGTGGCGTGACGATGATCGACCCCGCCGGCGCCTACCACTGCTCGTGCGCCGGCAGTGATCGAAACCGTTCGGTGGCTGACGGGCGCATGGCGATCGAGCGGCTCGAGCCAATGCGTGCGACATCGCCAATCTTCGAGGCACCGGGGTGGCTCGATCTGCGGCCGAGTCAGTCACCTGATGCTGCGGACTCGGCTGACGACGATCCCCTCGCCGATGAACCGGTGGCATTCCGTGACGCCGCCCGGCTTGATCGCATGACACCAGCCGCTGAGACGGAACGGGGCGGCACGGTGACGTCGCAACCCGATGCCTCGCGGCGGCTGTATGCACTCGGCGTGCGCACCGCTCGCCGGCGGTCACCACCGTCCTCGACAGCGGTTGATGGGCCGGCGGTGATCAGCGATCACATCCCGCAGACGTCGGCAGCGCTCCATGCGCTGCCCATCGAGCGCGAGATTCCTCTGGCAGATCACCAGAGTCAGTTCGCGGATCAGCTGGCGGAGCGTTCGCCGCCACCAATGCGCTCAACGCCGGTGTTCGACGACCCGTTGCGGCGCGACTGATCGAGCACTGCCGTTCCATCGGATGCGCGCCCGCTGCCAGCGCAGCGCGCCAAGCACCGGGTATCACATCAGCGTGTCTTGACGGAGGTCAGCGCCGCACGCGCGTCGTCGAGTGCCGCCGTCGCACTCCCAACACGCACGATCAGATCGGCCAGCTCGGTTCGCGCGAGGGTCGCATCCTTCGCTCGCACCGCTTCTCCGATCGTGGGAAAGATCATCGTCGAGTACCCGTTGTCCACATCAGCAGCATAGATGATGCCACGCACCCACGGCCGTGACCGCAACCCGGCGGGGCGCGCCAGCCGCCGCTCCACCTGTCTCAGTGCGGTATTCGTCGCGCGCTGTTGCGAGGCGGAGATGTTCCCGCCGGAAAGCACGCTGTCTCGAACACGATTGAATTGCTTCGCGCGATCGATGAACGCGATCCATGCCGCATCCAGCGTCGAGGCATCGCCAGCGTTGATCGACGCCAGCAGACGATTGGTCCGGTCGATGTAGCGCCGCATCGTCTGTCCGAACTCGACATAGTCATACGGCACGATGTCAGCGTTCGCGAGCCGAAGCAGCATGGCGGCAGCCAGTCGGGCGGCGGCAGCGTGCGCGACATAGCCGGTGTCGCCGAACGATTCCATCCATCGCTGGGAATCATAGGCCGAGTGGTACACACCACCCGGGCCGCCAAAGCCCCAATCGGCGTGCGGAATCCCGAAGTGATTGTAGAAGCCGGCGAAGTCCGAGCCTCCCCCGGGATCTCCCATCACCGGCTCCGATGTATCGGCCACTGCATTCCGCTTCCGCCAAACTGAGTACACCGAGCCATTCCCGCGCGGATCGGGCACATCGCGCGACAGTTCCCGCGTCAGTCCGCGAAGAGACGGCGAACCTCCGGCCCCGAAATCGAAGCCTGTCGCGCTCACGTCGAGATTCAGGTACGCCACGCCGCCGAGCTGCAGCCGCAGTGAATCGTCTTCCACATACTCCGTGGAACCGAGCATTCCCCACTCCTCGGCATCCCACGTGGCAAACACCAGCGTGCGAGCCGGCGCCTGTCCGTTCAGCGCACGGACGACGGCGCGCGCGGACTCGAGAATGCTCGTCACACCGCTGACGTTATCGCCGGCGCCAGCGCCCCACGCATCGCGATGACCACCGATCACGATCACTTCGTCGGGTGTGGCCCGTCCCTGCAGCGTCGCCGTGGTGTTGTGAATCATCTTGAACGGCTGGCTGTCCAGCGTCACAGACACGCGCGCACGAACCGGTCCCGGGCCAACGTGATAACGGAATGACAAGCCGCCCTGCCAGCCGGAGGGAATTTGCGCACCGCCAACGCCTTCGAGCAGGGCACCGGCCGTGCCGTACGACACTGGTACCACTGGAATGCGAGGAATCGTCATCTGCGCGACGGTCAGTCGCGCCGCGGCCCCGGTGGCAGCGTACCCCGGCGTCGCGGGGTCGCCATAGCCATTGAACACGCTGCCGCGCTGCACACCACGCGACGGTCGCATTGGCCCGTTCGGATAGACATCGCCGGTCGCAAAACCATCGTCGATCGGATCGCTGTAGATGAGCAGCGCGACAGCGCCGTGCTTCTCGGCTTCGCGGGCCTTGATCCCGCGGAAGCTGCGCCCGTAGCGCGCAACCGCGATCTTGCCTGTGACCGAGACACCCATGGAATCGAGCTTCACATAGTCTTCGACCAGGCCGTAGTTGACGTAGACGACTTCGCCTGACGCCTCACCGCCGCCGCTGTAGCCATTGACCGTGGGATACTGTGTCAACGTGGAGACGCGATCGCCGTCCAGCGCCGGTTCGTCCACGGCAAGCGCAACCGGATTCGGGGCAGTCCGCCAGACTTGCACACCCGTCGCGTGAGGCAGATAGACGCGATAACTGCGCGTCTCGACGCGAAGACCAAGCTTGCGCAACTCGGTGTTCACATAGTCGCGCGTACGTTCCTGCGCCGGTGTGCCGGCGATATGGGGCTCGATGGACAGCGCCCGCGCAATGCGGCGCGCTGAATCGGGGGACGGGATGGCGATCGCACGCCGCTCGAGGTCCCGCTGCGCAGCACTGGCCGTCGCGGAAAATCCGGTCAGCGGAGCTTGTGCGCAGAGTATGGCCGGAAGGGCCGCTCCCGCCAAAAGAGTACGAAGCAAACGATGCATGGCGCGGGAGGCAGATGGAAGCAAGTCAACTGACCCGTCATGGTGTGGCGTCGACCGCAACGCCGCAAGGCATCAGGCCTTACTGGTCCTCACGCAGTTCCTGAAGCAGTCGCTGCGCCACCAGTCGCAGCGCCTGCGTCCGGTCAGGTGCAGTCGCCACGCTCGACGCCAGCGCGCTGAACTGTGCACGCATCTCATCTGCAATCATGACATCGCTCGGCGAACGGACGCCAAGGCGCTGGATCGTCGTGTCGGCCAGTGCGCGCAGCAGCGCACGGATGTCATCGGGTAGAGCGGCGAGTTCACTCGGGGCCGCCACCGGCGTCGGATCCTTCCGGCCAGTACGCAGGCGAGGTGCATCGACCAGAGCCCGAAGCTCGGCCACGGTAATCACAAGCGCGCCGGGGCCATGCTCGCGGACTCCGACCACAACGTTCAACCGCTTCAGTCGGGTGCAGCGACGCAAGACCGCCTCTCGGACCCTGCCGACCCCGTCCAGACTCCCAAGCCCACGACCGGTGATGATGAGCACGTCGCCGCCGCCGACCGCCTGCTGCTGCCGGAGCCATGACTCCACACGCGTTTCGGCCTCGGCGACGGTCGGCAGTCCATCACGCAGATTGAGCGTGCGCGCTGCGCCGAAGCGGAGCTCATCAAACGCCCGCTCAATCGGAATGGCTGGCGCACTGCGGCGCTTACCGTCGGTAGGCATCACGAAGCACCACACCATCGAGACGCTCCAGCGGAGTGACGCCGATTCGTCGAGCGAGTGTCGGAGCCATGTCGACCACCCGTACCGTCCGCGTGCGGGTCACACCGCGCGCAAAACCGGGGCCGTAGAAGAGAATCGGCACGCGCGCGTCGGCATCATTCGGAGAGCCGTGTGTGGCGTACGTGACACCGCTCCAGTAGACGTACGGCTTGGGTGACACCAGCATCACGACGTTCAGCGAGGGAGGCAACGCATGAATCCAGCGCCGGGCAACTGCGTCGCGGACCGTGTCGGCCCTGGCGAGATCATGCACCTTGTCCACGCGGGCCACGCCAGGAATCTGCCGGAACGACGCAGCCATCGACGTGAGCACCGAATCGAGCGGGACATTCGCTCGGCGAAACGCCATCGAGTCCGCGAAGACCATCCCGTACTCGAAATCCAGCGCCAACGCCGTATCGAGTCCCCGGCCGGCCAATGCGCGCATGGCAGACGTCATGACCGGCTCGGCATCGATGCGCAGCGCCACATCCTGCCGACCAGCGAAATGCAGTTCCGGAAACGGCTGCACCCCATGATCTGCGGTCAGCGCAATCACGATCTTCGACGAGTCGCGCACGCGATAGAGCGAGTCGAGAAACGCGCCGAGGTACCGATCGAGGCGCAGGATCTGATCGTGGATCTCGCGCGAGTCCGGGCCGTAGCGATGCCCGACAGCGTCGGTGGTTGAAAGCGAAATCGCCAGAACGTCAGTCGCCGGCCCCTTGCCGAGCGACATTGCGTCGAGACCTGCCATCGCCGCCTGCAGCGTGAGCCAATCCATGCGTGGATCGTCGGGCAGAGCGCGGATGGCCTGCACGGTATCGATCGGCAACGGATGCGGGAACATGAAATTGCGTCCACCACTTTCGACCGACACACTGTCCCGCTCAGCGTATGCCGTTTCGGGACGAAGCAGGTTCCACGCGGTGCCGGTCATGGCGTGCGGCAGGTGGCGCGCGTTGAAGCGCGTCAGCCACGTCGGCAACGTGTCGGCATACCATCGACTGGTGCTGAAGCGTCCATCACTGGTCCACCAATACACCGACTGCTTCGCACGCCCGATGGGAAGGATCGCGCCGCGATCCTTCCTGCTGATGGAGAGCGCGCGTGAGCGCGGATCGGCGACGGCGATCCAGTCGGTGAGTGTGGTTCCCTGGAAGCGGAATGGCGATGCCCCCGTCCCCCCGCCGCCGATCACGGCGCTGTTGTTGTCGTTCACACCGGCGTTGTTGCGCACGATGCCCGTGTGCATCGGAAACCGACCTGACATCGTGGCGGCGTGTCCGGGCGCCGTCTCCGTGGTGGCGTGATCCTGATAGCCGTTGGTGTAGAGCACGCCGCCCGCCTGCAGGCGTCGCAGGCCGCCAGTGAACTGGCGACCGTAACGTGTGAAGTAGTCGGGAATCATCTGGTCGATCGTGAGAAACACGACCAGTGTCGGGTGCGATGGGGCGGACGGACGCTGCGCGCCGAGGGGTCGCACGGCCAGCGGACCGAGAACAGCGATCGCACCTCCGATCCCGGCCAGGCGGGGGAGCATCCAGCTTACGAGGCGTGTCATTCTCAAAGCTACTCAGACGCTCCTCCGGGGTGCCGCCGCGGCGGGCGGCTCGGCGGCGGCACCCCATCCGCAAGTCCGCTGCTGTCAGCTGCACTTCACTTGTCGGCACGTCACGCGTCGGCGGAGCCCTCGCGCAGCGCGCGGTCGAGCATCGCGATGGCGCGTCCGAGGTCCGCGCGCGAGGCCACCAGCGGCGGCAGAATACGCAACGTGTGATCCCCAGCCGAGATGATGAGCAACCCCTGTGCACGCGCGCGATCAATGACCGCACTGGCCGGCTCGGTGACGTCGACACCCCACATGAAGCCCACTCCGCGCACCGCTCGCACACTCGGGTGCGTGTCCTTCAGCGCTGCGAGCTGCGCCCCGAACCACGCGCCATCGTCGCGCACGCGCGCCAGAAACGCGGGGTCGGACAGTCGTTCACACACATGGTGTGCCACGTGCGTGATCAGCGGACCGCCGCCGAACGTCGTGCCATGCTCTCCTGGCTGCAGCGCACTCGCCACGGCGTCGGTGAGCAGGATCGCGCCCATCGGGAGTCCGGCGGCGATCGGCTTGGCCAGAGTCACGATGTCCGGCGTGATGCCAACGGCTTCATGGGCCAGGAAACACCCCGTGCGTCCCAGACCACACTGTATCTCGTCAAGGATGAGCAGGATGTTGCGCTCGCGGGTCAGTGCTCGCAGTTCACGCAGATAGCCGTGGTCCATCGGACGTACGCCGCCCTCGCCCTGCACTGGTTCGATGATCAGTGCGGTCGTGGTCTCGGCGGACAGCACACTCGCCAGGTCCTCGAGATCCCGTTCGGCAATGCTGATCCCTGGCGCGAGCGGCAGAAACGGCATGCGGTATGCGGCGCGGTCCGTCGCCGCGACCGAGGCGAGCAAACGCCCGTGGAAACTGCCACGTACGGCAACAATCCCGTGCTTTGCGCCACTCGCATCGATCGACCGCCCCCATCGGCGCGCAAACTTGAACGCACCCTCCACCGACTCCGCGCCCGAGTTGCAGAAGAACACCTTGTCGGCAAATGTCCGTGCCGTCAGGAAATGCGCGAGTCGTTCGGCGGGTTCGTTCGCGAACAGATTCGAGAGATGAATCAGTCCCGTCGACAATCCCTCCGCGATCGCGGCATTCACACCGGCATCGTTGTAACCGAGTGCGTTGGTCGCGATGCCTGACATGCAATCGAGATAGGCGTGTCCCGCATCGTCAAACAGCGTGACACCGTCCCCTCGCACGATGGTGAGCGGGAATCTCTTGTACGTATAGGCAATGCTGCTTGGTATCGGCGTTGGTGTTGTGAGCGGGAGTGTCACAACGTCCATCGTCGCGTCGGCCACAGGTGGCACGACCGGGGTCATCAAAGCCGCGTTCATACTGCTACTCCTGCCAGAGTGATCACCGTGCCGCACCTGTCGTCCGTCAGCGCACGCAGCGCGCCGATCCGAACTCTCGGTACACCGTGTGCCAATGCATCAAGTGCCGCCTCGAGCTTCGCGGCCATTCCCCCCCGCGCCACACCCGAATCAACCAGCTGCCGCGCGGCGTCGGCGTCGAGTTGACCGACTGCCGAGCCGTCGACCAGGACACCGTCCACGTCACTGATCAGGAGCAACTCTGCCGCCCGGATCGCGACGGCGATGGCCGCCGCCGCGTCGTCACCGTTGACATTCAGCGCACCGCCACCGGCCGAGTCGCGATCGCGTGCGAGCGGCGAGACGACCGGACAGTATCCGCCGGCCAGCAGATGGCGCAGCAGCGCCGGGTTGACCGTGTCCGGTGATCCGACTTCGCCCATCGTCGCACGTGCCGTTGCGACCGCCGAGACCATCCCGGCATCTTCGCCGGAAAGTCCCACCGCCGGCACGCCGGCACCAACCATCGTCGCCACCAGCCGCGAATTGGCGCTCCCGGAGAGGGCCATCCGCAACAGATCGAGATCCTCCACTGCCGTCACTCGCTTGCCATGGACGAAGGTCGATTCGCGACCAAGGGCCTTCTGCAGGGCGGAGACCTCGTCACCGCCACCGTGAACGACGATCAACGCGGCTGACGCGGCCCATGCGGCCGCAAGCGTCGCAGGGAGCGCGGCATCTGACTGGACGCGGCCGCCGAGCTTGATCACGCGCGTCACGGCAGCAGCCCGGCTGTCTCGTCCAGATCGCAGATCAGATTGGCGTTCTGGATCGCCTGACCGGCCGCACCCTTCACGAGATTGTCGATCGCCACGAAGATCTGCAGCATCGGCGCACGCGCGTGGGCAATGGCGGTGGTGTGGATGCGCGCCATGTTCGTACGCACGACGTCGCGGAGGCGCGGCGGTGTGGACGACACCAGAACAAATGGCTCGACGGCGTAGTGGGTGCGGAACAGCGCTGCCGGATCGGCGAGGGGTTCACGCAGCGTGACCGTGATCGTGGCCAGAATACCGCGCGTCACCGGCAACAGATGCGGCGTGAAGAGGAGATCGAGATCGGCGCCGCAGGCATCGAGCGTCGCCCGCATTTCATGCAGGTGGCGGTGCGAATTCCCGACCCCGTAGGCGCGGAAGTCTTCCGCAATCTCGCCGAAGAGCAGGTCGGGTCGCGGCGAGTTGCCGGCACCGGAGACGCCGCTGGCTGCGTTCACCACCACCGCTGCCCCCGGCAGCAGCAGGTCGCGGGCAACCAGTGGCATCAGGCCGAGCAATGTGGCCGTCGGGTAGCAGCCGGGATTGGCCACGATCCGGGCGGTCCGAATCGCATCGCGATTCAGCTCCGGCAGCCCGTATGGCACGTCCAGCGTCGACACCGAGGCGTCCGGCTGGCCAGGCCGCAGGTCGCTCGACAGATCGACGACCTTCGCCCCTGCCGCATTCGCCTTCGCGACCCATGGCGCGGACGCGCCATGGGGTAACGCAGAAAAGACCACTGCCGCATCGCCGAGTGCCACGGAATCCGACGACACCAGTGTCAGCTCACGGCTGGGCAGCCGCAACACCTCCCCGGCGCGTGAGTGCGCCCCGGCGAACACCAGCTCGAAATGCGGGTGGCGATCGACCAGCATGCAGAGCTCCTGCCCCGCATACCCACTGGCCCCTAGCACGCCGACAGGGAGTTTATGCATATTGAATGCATATTCTTTCATTGAACCCCCGTCAATGCCCGCTCGTGGCACGGCATGGGGCGACCGCACCCGAAAGGAAGGGCTCGGCAGATGGCCAACAAGCGCGAACGGCATCTTGCAATCCACGAAATCGTGGAAACCGCGTCGGTCCAGAGCCAGGACGAACTCCGGCGGCTGCTTCGCGCTCGCGGCTGGGATGTCACACAATCGACCCTGTCGAGAGACCTGCACGAGCTGCGGCTGGCCCGCATCCCTACCGACGATGGCGTACGCTACACCTTTACCGACGGCGCCCTCGCCACCATGGAGGACGACCGTGGCGCGCTCGACCATTTGCTCCCGCAACTCTTCGACAAGGTCGACGGCACCGGCGAACTCGTCGTGCTCCACACCGTGACCGGCGGCGCGCAGCCAGTCGCGGCGGCGATCGACAGCGAAGCCTGGCCGGACGTGCTCGGTACCATCGCCGGCGACGATACGATCCTCCTCGTCTGCCGCTCGCCTGAAGCACGAGTACGGGTCATCAGACGCATCTCGATCCTCGCCGGCGACCGCGCCTGACTCTCACCACGCGCGACATTCCAACCCTTGTGGCTCGGCTTTGATTTTGCGAGCTTATGCAGTGAATCTGCATAAAATTTCACTTTGGAGTCTTACATGGCGCAGACCATCGCCCTCGCCTATTCGGGCGGCCTCGATACCTCGATCATCGTCCCCTGGCTGAAGGAGCACTATCCCGGCTCCCGGGTCATCTGCGTCGCCGCCGATATCGGGCAGGACGACCTCGGCGGCGTGCGCGAGAAAGCCATCGCCTCCGGGGCCGAAGACTGCGTCGTGGTGGACCTGAAGGAGGAGTTCGTCCGCGACTTCATCTTCCCGATGCTCCGCGCCGGTGCCATCTACAACCGGAAGTATCTGCTAGGCACCTCCATCGCCCGGCCGCTGATCGCGCGATCACAAGTTGAAGTGGCGCGGCGCTTCGGTGCTGATGCCCTTGCGCACGGCTGCACCGGCAAGGGGAACGATCAAGTCCGCTTCGAGCTGACCTACATGACGTTCGCCCCGGACCTCGAGGTGATCGCGCCATGGCGCATCTGGAACATCCGGTCGCGCGAGGATGCGATCGCCTATGCCAAGGCGAAGAACGTGCCGATCGTCGCGACGGTCGAGAAGATCTATTCCCGCGACGCCAATCTCTTCCATCTCTCGCACGAGGGTGGTGGGCTCGAGGATCCGAACTGGGAGCCAGTCGAGGACATGTTCGTGCTCACGACCTCGCCGGAAGCCGCGCCGGACAAGCCGGAGTACGTCACCATCGGCTTCGAGGCCGGCACACCGATCAGCGTCAATGGCGAGAAGCTCGGGCCATTCGACCTGCTCTCGGCACTCAACACCTTTGGCGCGCGCAATGGCGTGGGCCGCATTGACCTGGTGGAAGACCGCCTGGTCGGCATGAAGAGCCGCGGCGTGTACGAAACACCGGGTGGTACGCTGCTGTATGCCGCACACTCCGAGCTCGAGCAACTCATTCTCGACCGCCGGACGCTGGCCGCCAAGGATCTGATTGCGCCGAGGTACGCCGATCTCGTCTACGAAGGCCGATGGTGGACCACCGAGCGCGATGCTTACGACGCATTCGTCAACGTCACGCAGGAGCGCATCACCGGTACTGTCACGCTCAAGCTGTACAAGGGCAATGTGATCGTGGCCGGCCGTCAGAGTGCACACGCCATCTACGACGAGCGCTTCGTCACGTTTGGTGAGGACAACGTCTACCAGCAGGCGGACGCCGGCGGGTTCATTCGGTTGTATGGCCTGCCGTATCGCGTGCGCGCGCTGAAAGACGCGGAGATGGGTTTCGTGCCCTCGTGGGGAACCGCCGGTCCGACGGAAGCATCGCCGAAGAACACACCGTCGACTGCGGACGCCTGAGGTGACTGACGGAGCGACCCACAAACTGTGGGGGGGCCGTTTCGCGGGCGGCCCCTCCGCGATTCTGGATGCGGTGAATCGATCGATCACGGTCGACTTCCGCCTCTGGCCGTTCGACATCCGGTTGTCGCGTGCCTGGGCGATGGGGTTGTGGAACGGCGGCGTCCTGACGCTCGAGGAGAGTGAGCGAATGGACGCCGGCCTGGTGGCGGTCGCTGGCGACTTCCGGAACGGCGCTCAACCGCTGCCGAGTGACGAAGACGTCCACACGATGATCGACCGACTGCTCCACACCCACGTCGGTGATCTGGCGTCGCGCCTGCACACCGGCCGGAGCCGCAACGATCAGGTGGCCACCGCCTCGCGACTCTGGACGATGGATGCCATCGAACAGCTCGACCTTGGCATTCGCGAGGTGCAACGGGTCCTGCTGAAGCATGCCGAACAGCATCAGCACGATCTGCTGCCGGCATATACGCATCTGCAGCGCGCCCAGCCAGTCACGCTGGCGCATTGGCTGATGTCGCATTTCTGGCCGCTGTCGCGTGATCGTCAGCGTCTCGCCAACGCAGCGCGGAGCGCGAGTGTCCTGCCCCTCGGTTCGGGGGCGATCGCGGGGACCGCGTTTCCGATTTCGCGGGTGCTCCTGAAGGAGCAGCTTGGCTTTGCCGCGCTGTCGCAGAACAGCATCGATGCGGTCGGTGATCGCGATTTCATTGCCGATACGCTCTATGCCCTGACGATGACCGCCACGCACCTGTCGCGACTGGCCGAAGATCTGATCCTGTTCGGGACCAGCGAGTTTGGCTTCGTGCAGTTCGGCGATGCCTTCTCGACCGGCTCGAGCATGATGCCACAGAAACGGAATCCCGACGCGCTCGAGCTCACGCGGGGCAGTGCGGCCCGCGTGTTCTCCGACCTCACCTCGATGGTGATGGCGCTGAAGGGTTTGCCAAGCGGGTACAACAAGGACTTGCAGGACGACAAGCGTGCGCTGTTCGACGCGGTCGACGTGATGTCGCTGGTGCTGCCGGCCGTGGCGGGAGCGGTCGACGAGCTCACGTTCCGCACCGAGCGCATGAATGCCGCGGTGACCTCGGTGATGATGGCCACCGATCTGGCCGACTATCTCGTTCGGCGTGGTGTGACGTTTCGCGAATCCCATGGCGCCGTCGGTTCACTCGTGCGCCAGGCGGAGGAGGCGCGTGTCGAGCTGCATGAGCTGCCATTGTCGGCGTTCAAGGCAGCGCATGCGCAGTTTGGCGACGACGCGCTGGATGCGCTCTCGGCGCAGGCCAGCGTCGATTGCCGATCTGTGCCCGGCGGAACCGCCGTCAGCGCCGTGCGCGAGCAGCTGCTGGCCGGGCACGACGCGCTGACGCTGGCCGAAATTCCTCGCGGAAATGAATTGCGGGTCGAGAGTTGATCTCGTCTCGGCGGGGATGGACGAAGGGCCGGCCACGCTGATCGCGGCCGGCCCTTCGTCCATCGGTGTCGAGACGGTCACACACGAGGGTGTGACGCATCCGTCAGCCGCAACACCCGGCTAGAACATGATGCCGATCGTCACCGGGATGAACTTCGCGGTAGTACGACCACCGCCAACACTGAACGTGGCATCGTTGATCTGGTGCATTCGCGCTTCCACGAACACACTCGCGCCGGTGAGCCCGAACTTCACGCCACCGCCATAGTTGTAGCCGACCTTGCGGGTGCTGGCGGTTCCTGTGAGCTGCGTGTCGTAGTAGCCGACACCGCCGATCACATACGGCCTGATGGGCCCCGGCAGAAGATTCAGGACGCCGTTGATCGATCCGCTGATCACCCGTGTGTCGGCCCCATTGAAGGCGTTCGTGGCTGCACCACCGAAGTTCTTCCCGCCAAACCCGTTGTACTGCAGGTCGGCGCGGAGCTGGAACGGCAACAGCGGCAGGCCGAGCTGCACCGTGGCGAGCCCGTTGTAACCCAGATTCTGGCGATCGTTGAGCGACCCTGTTGGAGTCGTGGCGCCACCGGCGAGGCCGAAGGCGATTTGCGCGTTCGCAGGCATCGCGGCAACGACGAGGGAAAGGCCGACGACGGCGACAGTATTGCGGAGATTTGGCATGAAAGTCGGGAGTAAAGGTTGGCGCACGCGCGACCGTGCTTGCTACAGACGACTACCGCCGCCATGACGCCACACCAGCACCCGCCACTACGCGAGACTGCGCATCACGGCCTCCGCAGCGGCAATACCGCCGCGGGCGGCCCCTTCGAGCGAACTCGTATGCCCAAGCTCGGAAGCAAGGAACAGGCCGGGCGCAGTCGTTTCCGCACTTACCCGACGATCCAGCGCCCCTGGAGGCTGCGCGTACTGTGAGTACGGGACACGCCATACGGCGAGAAGTTCCGCTGATTGCATCGCCCGTTGATTCCCCATGGCGAGCAGGTCCTTTCTGACGCGCGGAATGAGCTCAGCCTCATCCAGTACTGCAGACGCGCCGAGGACTGTGGCTGCCGTCAGCGACACGCCCGCCGGTGCATAGGTTGGCGCCACA
Source organism: Gemmatimonadaceae bacterium (assembly GCA_031423355.1). Classification (GTDB taxonomy): domain Bacteria; phylum Gemmatimonadota; class Gemmatimonadetes; order Gemmatimonadales; family Gemmatimonadaceae; genus JACMLX01. The sequence goes on from JANPFJ010000339.1 coordinate 22,738, forward strand.
TTGCTGATGGTGATCGCATGGCTCACCGTCGCGTCGGACGAACCGTTCAACCACAATGCGTCGCCGTCCAGCAGCGGCGTTGACGATCGCAGATACACGGTCGTGCACCCAAGGCTGGCGGCGGGCACATTCACGTGAACGTGCGCAGTCAGCGCGAGTGCCGCGATGGCCGGCGGCTCGCACGCCAGGACCACGCACGCTGCCGGAATTCGCTGACCATCGGCGAGCACAACACCATCGACGCGCCCATCATCAGCCTGAGTCACTCTCGTGACCGCTTTGCCGGTGCGGATGCACCCCAAGGGCAGTGCGGCCGCCAGCTGTGCCGGAATCGCGCCCATGCCGGCTGCGGGTACCGTGGTGCGACCCTGGGCCAGCATCTTGAATGTGTAGAGCAGGACCGAGGCCGAGGACTCGAGCGAGCGATCGAGCAGGATTCCGCCGTAGAACGGGGCGAAGAAGCGACTGATCGCTTTCGCACTGAACCCGCGAGCGACCAGAAACTCGCGCGTCGACAGACGGTCGAATCGCGCGGCGAAGCACTCGTCAAATGACAGTCCCGTCGCGAAGTAGCGGAGCTGCAACATCCGGACTTTGTCGAGCAGCGACAACGATGAGGCGCGGAGCGTCGGCCAGAGCAGCGATGCGTCGGCGAGCGCGTCACCGATCACGTCCGTCGCAGCCCCGGCCATCGCGATGCGCGCCGCGGGGCGGAACTCCCGCAACTGCAGGGCGGGAAGATCGAGGGCTGCAGTCAGCGTTGGATATGCGCTGAACAACACCTGAAACCCGTGATCGATCAGGAAGCCGTCCTGCACCGTCGTTCGCACCCGTCCGCCCACGTCAGGCTCGCGCTCGTAGACGGCGACCTGATGCCCAGCGCGCGTCAGCGTCTGTGCGCAGAGCAGTCCCGCAATCCCGGCCCCGACTATGACGGTTGGGTCACCCGAGTGCCTCAAGGCGTTTTCGGGGCGGGTGTTGGTGTGACCGATGGCACGCTGGGCTGCGGTGCGGGCACTGGCACCGCCGTCGGTGCGCCGGGGTCGACAATCGGGGCAGGCGCGGGGACCACGGCGCCAGTGGCTGCTGGCACGGTTCCACCGAGTACCTCAATCGCCGTCACGAAGTACTCCGTCTCGCCGAAGCACTGTGTCGGCACTCCCTTGTGCTGCTCGTAGGACAGCTTGACCTGCTTGCCAAGGGAGTTGTTGATCGACGCTGCGACCTTGTCATCGCGGACGGTGAACTTGAAGATCTCGGGCATGACGTTCGGACCGTTGGCGAGCGCCAGCTCGCCTTCCCACGTCTTGCAGACCCAGCCCTTGTTCGAAAGCTTCTGCACGAATCCGGCGCGCTCGCCATCGGCATACGAGAAATTCAGCGCGACCGTGACCCACAGGGCGAAGGCCGCCAGCGGCAGCACGACCAGGAAAAGGACCGCAGTGATCTTCCACCGACCCTTGCCTTTGGGCTTCTGTGGGGCCGTCATGGGGCCGCCGGTGCTGATGGACGGGTCGGTATACGTACGACTCGACTCTTTGGCCATGGATGATTCTCGGTCACGGTGAGTGGAACGCGGTCAGACTGCAATGTCAGCGGACCCGCAGGGCTGCCACAACCCCGGATTCGCAGGCTTCCGCCTGATACGCGATTCCGACCGCGCTAGATTCTCCGCCAGATCGCCCGTCCCGGCCTCCCCGAACCATTTCGTGCTGTGAGCATCCCCTCTGTGTTCCGCCCGCGCCGCCAGACGGTGACGGCCATGATTGGCTCGGTCCCGGTCGGCAGCGGCCATCCGGTCGTCGTCCAGTCCATGACAAACACCGACACCGCGGATGTGGTCGGTACGGTGACGCAGGTCGTCTCACTTTCGCGTGCCGGTTCGCAGATCGTCCGAGTGACGGTCAACAATGAAGAGTCCGCCGCCGCCGTGCCGCAGATCGTGGCGCAGCTGGCGGATCTCGGGATCACCGTCCCGATCGTCGGCGACTTTCACTACAACGGGCATCTGCTGCTGGCGAAGTACCCGGCCTGCGCCCGCGCGCTGGCCAAGTACCGCATCAACCCTGGCAACGTCGGCGGGAAGCGTCGCGATGAGAACTTCCGCTCGATCGTGCAGATCGCAGTCGACAACGACAAGCCGGTACGCATCGGCGTGAACTGGGGCTCGCTCGATCAGGACCTGCTGACGCAGATGATGGACGACAACGCCGCCTCGGCAACGCCGGCCACGGCGCATGACGTCTACGTCGAAGCGATGCTGGCAAGCGCACTCCGGTCCGCCGAAGCGGCCGAAGAGGTTGGTCTTGCTCACGACAAGATCGTGATCTCGGCGAAGGTGTCGCTGGTACCCGATCTGGTGGATGTGTACCGCCGTCTTGCCGCCCGCTGTGACTATCCGCTGCATCTCGGGCTGACCGAAGCCGGGCTCGGCATGAAGGGCATTGTGGCGAGTACCGCCGGCTTGTCCCTTCTCCTGACCGAAGGCATCGGTGACACGATCCGCGTCTCGCTCACACCGAGGCCAGGTGGAGATCGTTCGGAGGAGGTGCACGTCGCGCAGCAGATTCTGCAGTCGCTCGGCCTGCGCAGTTTTGCACCACAGGTGACCGCCTGTCCTGGTTGCGGGCGAACGACCTCCACGTTTTTTCAGAGCATGGCCGAGGACATCCAGAACTACCTGCGCGACCAGATGCCGGTGTGGCGCGGAAAGCACCCTGGCGTCGAGGAGATGCGGGTCGCCGTGATGGGGTGCGTGGTGAACGGCCCGGGCGAATCGAAGCACGCCAACATCGGCATCTCCCTGCCGGGGACGGCCGAAGAACCGAAGGCGCCGGTCTATGTCGATGGCTCGCTGCGCGTCACACTGAAGGGAGAACGTATCGTGCCCGAGTTTCTGGCACTGCTCGAGGCCTATGTGGCAAGCACGTATCCCGAACCGACACCTGCCGGAGCGGTGAACTGAGCGTCAGATGACCGCGGGAGCGTCACCGATCGGTGCCGCTTCCAGTTCCACGATCATCGCTCCGAATTCGGCCATGATCGGCGCAGTGTAGCCAACCGTCTGGAGGCGTGCGAACACGGCGAGATACCACTGCAGCGTGCCATCTCGATCGGCGCCACCGCGAGTCCACACGGTGCTTGGCTCGATCGTGCGACGCAAGTCCGCGAGGACACTGCCGGCGTTGTGGAGGTTGTGTGCGGCACAGACCCAGCGCGCGTCGTCGGGGGCGGTCAGGAGACGCGCCAGGCAATCGTCCTTCACATCGTCCCTGCTCATCTCGACGCCATCGTCATCGAGCCGGCGACGTGTCACCGCGAGTACGGTCTGCAGAACATCGTCGCCGAACTTCGCCCCGATGCGATCGGAGAGATCCTCGGCGGTGTACCCGTCCCGCACGGAGTCCTCGATGACATCGTGCAGGACACCGGCGACGACGGTCGTCTCGCTGCATCCGTAGTGCGTCAGGATGACGGCGACGTTCGCTGCGTGTGTCACATACGGCAGACGCAACCCCTTCCGCACCTGAGTGTCATGGTGCTTTGCAGCGAAGGCAAGTGCGTGGTTGATGCGGTCGGAGTATCCGCGCATGAAAGGCCTGTGGCCAGAAGGCAGGAGTAAAGCGTCGCGACCTGGGGAAGCTACTGTCGGGTCACAGAAGTTCGTAGTGCAGTGACGCCGGCATCAGGGTCACTCAGCGCGCCTGAGACAGGAGTGCGGCAAGCCGGAGGTCGAGCAGCAGCAACGCCGCGCCCTGAATCCCGACTCCGAGGCCTGCACCGACCAGGCCTCGTGACTTCGCCAACCGCCAGCCACACACGGCCAGCGTGATTCCAACCGCGATGTACCCCACATCAAGCCCGCAGTTGAACCAGAGAAATCGATCGAGACTCGTCACGCCATCGTAGTCGCGAAGGGACAAGCCGGGCCTCGCCGCGAGCGCGAGGATGCAGTCGATGGCGCCCCACGCACCAGTCTGGATCGCAAAATGGCGAAGCAAGGGCACATCCAGCCGCTTTCCGCGCCAGAAGGCCCAGCTGCCGAACGCTGTCACCAGACTCGCCGCGCCCCAGAAGAGCAGCCTGGCGAGATGGGCGCGCTCGAAGGCAAGGACCTGATCAGCCCACACAGTGCCCCCCTGATGCATCTGGCACGATCAGCGATTCGCGACCGGGACGTTGTCGAGCGCGCGCTGGAGTGCCGTGTCGAGGGCAAACTGAATCGGATCGCTGTCCTCGATGTCCGGGGCCCAGATCACGACGCCGAAGGCGGAGACGCCACGCGTCCGGTGAATCTCAGCGCGAGCGCGCGACAGCCAGGCGCTCGGTGTGCTCCCGATCTGCACGACGAGCACGACGTGCGAATCACCGGCGCCGGCGGCCAGCGCCGGCCGCACATCCTCCAGCGTCCCGGCACGCAACGTGATGGTGTCATCGGTGACGTTCTCGAGGAAGAACTCGCCGGTCCAGGCGACCCCCTGATTGCGCTCTGGTTGGACGAGGACGGCCTGCGTGGCGGTGGGCGTGGCGCGGCGACGCACCCGGGTCGTCATGCGCGCCGTCCCCTGACGCGGCGACACGATGCGCACACTGCGCCCATCATAGCCGAGCCGTTCGCCCATGCGCGCCGCCGTGCGGGCGGCGAGTTGTGGATCATCACTCACGACAATCAGCGTGCGTACGGCAACCAGAAAGGGTTCGAGATCGAAGACCAGCTGACTGAATGCGCTGGTCAGCGATTCCGGTGTGCTGGCGTCGGTGGCGCGGATGCTGAGCAGCACCGGAACGCGGGCTTGCGACGCGACTTCGCGATCGTCGGCCAACCGCGGCGACTGGACTTCGAGCAGGAGGGCGACGAGCAGTGCGAGTCCGAGAGCCGCCACCGCACTGGCGGTAAGCATGGCCAGTGGTGGCGCCAGTGCGTCGACGCGCCGCTGCGCGCGTGCGCGCGCTGAGTCGCGCGCGATGGCCGTTGAGCGTGCGCGCGCAAGCTGTGCAGTGACTGAATCCGACACCAGTGCGGCGGCGTCCCGCCTGGCGCGTGCAGTGACGTAGCGCGCCGAGTCGGCAACGAAGCGCCGGGCGCGCTCTTCCGCGGTCGGGCCGACCGGCAGCGTTGCGACGGTGCCCGCACCCGCGGACGCCTGCAGCAGAACGGCAATGCGCTGCAGTGCGCTCCGTTCGATGGCACGACCATACGCCGTCACACGACTCGAGAGTTCGAGATAGATCGGGTCGACACCGCCGACCGCGTCGTACTCGTTGCGTGACCGTTCTGCGTCCGCGAGCGAGTCAGCCAGCGCCCGCACCCGCGCGTCCTGCTGCAGCAATGGGTCCGTCGCCAGCGCACGCCATGACGATGCCAGCGGAGCGTTCTGTGCGCGCTCGAGTCGAGCCGAAAGTGCGGCGATCGCCAGCTTGAGCGAGTCGGGAATCACCTCGGCGACGGCTGGCGGCGGCGCTGCCAGTAGCACGGCCGCCGCCAGCGCATCGGTTGCGGCGGAGTCCAGCGCGGGGGCCGTGTCGACGACCGAGGAATCGGTGACCGGCAGGCGACGGAGCGCCGGCCGGCGCGGTGGTGATACTTCAGCCAGCACACTGTCGGCACGGAACTGGAGCCGCCGCATGCTGGCGGCCTTGCGCGCCATATCCAGCGTGTCGACAGGTATTGGCACTCGCTGCAGCGCCTCGCGTTCCGCACGTGTGAACCAGAGCAGCAGCGCGAACGCGACGGCGAAACTGACGCCTCCGACGCTCACCAGCACACCGCTGCGATGCACCAGGTTGCGCGCGCGGCCAGCCATCCAGCGCCCGACCGGCGACGCAGTGTACGAATCGAGGACGGAAGTCACGAGCGAATTCTAGTGGGCTGCGGCCGATGTGAGGGTAGCGCAAAAGCAACGCGGCGCCCGACCGAAGTCGAGCGCCGCGAGACGACCAGGAACTGCAGCCTTACTGAACGGTGATCTTCATGATCATGTTCATTGCCTGATGCGGCGTGCAGATGACCGTGTACGTCCCAGCGGCCACGCCGCCGAACGACATGGTCCAGGCCTCACCGTCCGTCACCAGCATCTTGCCCGTCAGTTCACCCGTGCTCTCCGGCATGTTGGCCGTGATCTGAGCAGCCGACGCGCCAGCCGTGGCCGGATCGAACGCAACGTTGTGCGGACCACCCTTGACGTCGACGAACTTGATGCCGTCGCCGGCCTTGACCGTGATCGCGGCAGGCTCGAAGCGATAGCCCTTCTCGTCGCCGATCATGTTGACCGTATGCGTCGTGCCGGTGATCGGCATTGCTGCTGCTGCACCAGCGGCCGGCGCCATCGCGGCGCCTTCGGCCGGCGCTGCCGTTGCGGGAGCGGCCATCGCTGTCGTGTCCGCTGCCTTCTTCTCACCACCACCACACGCTGCGAGCGCGAATGCGCTCGTGGCGACTGCCAGAACCTTGAACTTCATGAAAACTCCTCGTAAACCGGTTGATGATCGAACAGAAAGCGAAGGCGTACCGCAACAGTGCTCGGGGTCTCGCGATCGCCGCCTGCACCGCGAAACTGGGGGAAGCATAGGCCACCAGACGCGAAGAACAAGCCCCACCGATTTGCTGGACCCGCTTGGGAGAAGCGCCTCGACAGAATCAGAACACACGGGCCACCAGCCCATGTTCCACGTCGTGCGCCGTTGACCGCCCGTCGTTGGCCTGCTAGCCTTGAGTCATGCACAACTCTGCCGCCCAGCATCACAACCATCATCACGGCTGCCGCCTGACGGGCGTCGTGCGGGTGTGGTGCTTGGCGTAGTTCGCGCTGGCACTGTGCGACGCGGCGGCCCCTCCGATTTCTGGACGGGCCGCCGCTGTTTTTGTCCCCATTTTCGCTCCCCGTAATGCTCCGCATCGCACTTCCCAACAAGGGCCGTCTGTCCGAGGACGCCCGAGAGCTGTTTACCGACGCCGGCCTCGAAGTCCGTGGCAGGGGTGAACGGGCCCTCACGGCTTCGCTCGGCGGCGAGTTCGAGGCCATCTTCGTCCGCGCGGCCGACATTCCGGAATTCGTTGCCGACGGGGCCGCACAGGCGGGCATTACCGGAATCGACCTCGTCCGTGAGTCAGGACGCGACGTTGAGGAGCTGCTCGATCTCGAGTTCGGTCGCTGTCGACTGGTGGTCGCCGTGCGGGAGGACAGCCGGATTCGCGCGCTCTCCGATCTGCACGACAGGCCGCGAGTCGCGACCGTCTTCCCGCGCATCACGGCCGACTTCTTTGCCCGGGCAGGGATTCCCGTCGACATCGTCCCGGTCTCTGGCGCCGCAGAAATCGCACCGCACCTTGGCATCGCCGACATCGTGGTCGACCTAACCTCGACCGGCTCGACCCTGAAGGTCAACGGGCTGCTCGAACTGGCCACGGTGCTCGAATCATCCGCCAGAATGATCACCACCGTGCCGACCGGTGACCCACGGCGCCCACCGCTCGACGAGCTCGTCGACGCACTGTCGTCGGTGCTGCGCGCCCGGAGTCGTCGCTACCTGATGGCCAACGTTCCCAGGGCCCGTCTGGCTGAGGTGCAGGCAATCCTGCCGGGGATCAACGGGCCGACGGTCATCGACATCATGGACCACGGCGAAATGGTCGCCGTCCACGCGGTCGTGCCGGCGGCTACGATCTACCGGACCATCGGGCAGCTCAAGCAACTGGGTGGGCAGGGGATTCTTGTCACCCGTATTGAGCGGCTGATGCCATGACCGTGCCGCTGTTCCGGTTCAACGGGCCGATCGGCAGTCTCGGCCAGGCCGACCGTCGGACGCTCTTCGATCGCTCGACGTCCACCGACGACGCGGTGCGCCGTCAGACCGCCGAGATCATCGCTCGCGTCCAGCGTGACGGCGACACCGCGCTGCGAGAGATGGCCCTGACGTTCGATGGCGCGACACTCGAGGCGCTGGACGTGCCGCGCGCGGCATGGGCGCGGGCCCTCGAGACCATGGCGCCTGCGCTCCGCGGCGCGCTCGAGCGTACCGTGCGCAATGTTCGCGCGGCCCACACCGCGTTTCTGCCAACGGCGGTGGAGGTGGAAACGGAGCCGGGCGTGCGCGTCGGCCGGCGCCCCGACCCGCTGCGTCGCGTCGGTGTCTACGCTCCCGGCGGGCGGGCGACGTACCCGAGCTCGCTGATCATGGGTGTCGTTCCGGCAAAGGTGGCTGGTGTGCAGGAAGTGATCGTCTGCTCACCAGCCTCGCCGTCAGGGCGACCATCCGATGTCGTGCTGGCGGCCGCGGCGTTGGCCGGCGCCGACCGACTGTTCGCTATCGGCGGGGCCGGCGCGATCGCCGCACTTTCGTACGGTACGGCGTCCGTGCCACGCGTCGATCGGGTGGTCGGTCCCGGCAATGCCTGGGTGGCCGAAGCCAAGCTGCAGTGCGCCGGAGCGGTGGCGATCGACTCGCCCGCAGGACCAAGCGAGCTACTGGTCATCGCGGACAACACGGCGAATCCGACCATCATTGCGCGGGAAATGCTGGCGCAGGCAGAACACGATCCCCGCGCGGCGGTGGTCTGTGTGACGATCGGCGAGTCGATGGCGCGCGACGTCCGCGCGGCCATCGACCGCCTGCTGCCATCGTGCGACCGCGCGGAGATCATTCGCGAGTCGTTCGCGTACGCCGGCGCAGTGCTGCACGGCGAGTCACTCGAGGACGTCGTGCGATTCGCCAACGAGTGGGCGGCGGAGCATCTGCTGCTGGCGCTCTCACCCACGGCGCTCGAGACGGCGTTCGGTGCACTGCGCGGCGCAGGAACGGTCTTCCTCGGCGAATCGTCCAGTGTCGCTTTTGGCGACTACATGACGGGGGCCAACCACGTGCTCCCCACCGGCGGTCTGTCGCGGTGCTACTCCGGGCTCTCCACACTCGACTTCATACGCTGGACATCGTGGCAGCGCGTCACGCCCGTCGCCGCCGCTGCGTTGGCCGAGGATGTCGGACGATTTGCCGACAGCGAAGGCCTGCACAACCACGCTGCCGCCGCACGGCAGTGGAGCTCCCGCACATGACCAGCCCCGCCATCAATCGCCTCGCCGTAGCACGCGCGGCCTACGACGACGTACCGCTCTACGACCCGAAGCGCACACCGGTGAAGCTGGACCTCACCGACAACACGAATTTGTGGGGCGTGCCGCCGCATGCCGAGCGCGCAATCCGTGAATTCTCGCTGTCGACCATCACACGGTACCCGACGCTCTATGGATCGGAACTCAAGGCTGCCCTGGCCGAACACGCCGGCGTGACGCCGGACATGGTCGTCACCGGCTGCGGGTCCGACGATGTCCTCGACTCGGCGATGCGTGCCTTCGGCGACGAAGGGGATCTGGTGGCGGCGACCGATCCCACCTTCGCGATGGTGCCGATCTTCGCGAAGATGAATGCGCTCCACTCGACGCTGGTGACCGAACTGCCAGACCACGAAGTCGATGCCGATGCCCTGATCGCAACCGGTGCGAAGCTCATTTACATCTGTTCGCCAAACAATCCGACCGGCGCGCTGGTGGCCCGGCGGACGCTCGAGAAACTGATCGACCACGCCCCGGGCGTGTTGCTGGTGGATGAGGCGTACGTGGAGTTTGCGGGGGTCTCGAACGTCGATCTGCTGGCGCGATCACCACGGGTGCTGCTGATTCGCACCATGTCCAAGGCGTTCGGATTGGCAGGGCTTCGCATCGGGTACGCCATCGGCCAGCCGGCGCTGGTCGCAGAAGTGGAGAAGTCTCGCGGGCCGTACAAGGTGAACGCGCTGGCGGAGCAGGTCGCGCTGACGGCGCTGCGCAAGGATGTGCAGTGGGTGGAGGAACACATTCAGCGCGCGATCGAAATCCGCGATCGCCTGACGATCGAGCTCCTCAAGCTCGATCTCGATCCAATGGCATCGAGCGCCAATTTTGTGTGCGTTCCGGTGAAGAACTGCGTCGCGGTCGGCACGGCCATGCGCGAGAAGGGCGTCGGCGTCCGTCCGTTCCCGAATCTGCCGCGCGTGGGTGATGCCCTCCGCATTTCCGTTGGGCCTTGGCCGATGGTCGAGCAGTGCGTCAAGACGCTCGCCGCCGTGCTGAAGAAGGGAATAAAGAAGTGAAGCTTCGCATCTTCGACTACGGCGCAGGGAACCTGCACTCGCTGATCAAGACGCTCGAGCGTCCGGGCGTCGAGGTTCGCATCGAAACCGACCCCGCTGCCGCAGCGGGCGGTGACGCGCTGGTTCTGCCCGGTGTGGGGGCGTTTCCCGCCGCGACACAGGCCCTCGGCAATGCGGGACGGCGCATCATGCAGGATGCCATTCGCCGGGGACTGCCGACGCTTGGCATCTGTCTGGGCATGCAGGTGCTGTTCGACGGCAGCGAAGAAGGAGGCGGCGCTGGACTCGGCATCTTCGCCGGACGGGTCGATCGGTTGCACGCCGCACGGATTCCGCAGATCGGCTGGAACCAGCTCGAGATGGAGGCCACGCGCGATCCGCTGCTCGACGCCTCCGAGCTCCGGGTCGCATACTTCGCCAACAGCTTTGTCTGTCGCGCCGACGATCCCTCCGTCGTCGCGGCGTGGAGCACGCACGAACAGGACCGCTTTCCCGCCATGGTTCGCGTCGATCGATGCACTGGCGTGCAGTTTCATCCCGAGAAGAGCAGCACGGCTGGCGTGAGTTTCGTGCACGCCTGGCTGCGCGAGGTGCAAGCATGATCGTCATTCCGGCCGTCGACCTGCGCGACGGAGCCTGTGTGCAGCTGGTCGGGGGCGAATACGCTGCCGAGCGCATCCGATTGCCCGACCCCATCGCCGTCGCCCTCGACTGGGAAGCAAAAGGGTTTCAGGCGCTGCACGTCGTCGACCTCGATGCGGCAACGGGTCGAGGCAATAACCGGCGCGTCATCGAGCGACTGCTGGACCGCACCGATCTCACCGTGCAGGTTGGCGGTGGCGTTCGCGATCGTGACGGAATCGCCTGGCTGATTGATGCCGGCGCCACCTACGTCGTCGTCGGCACGCGCGCGCTCGAGGATGAGGAGTGGCTGGTCGAGATGGCTGAAGAGTTCCCCGAACAGCTGGTGGTGGCCGCCGATGTGCGAGAACGGAAGATCGTGACGCACGGCTGGACCCGCACCATGCACCTCGACATCGATGAAGCGATGGAACGCTTGTCCCGCCTGCCGCTGGCCGGCGTGCTGGTGACTGCCGTGCACAAGGAAGGATTGATGCAGGGGGCGGACCTGGCGCTGATGGAAGACGTGGCTGATTCGACGCACCTGCCGGTCATCGCCAGTGGCGGCATCACCACCGACGTGGATCTGCGCTTGCTCGAGGATCGTGGCGTGTCTGCCGCCGTGCTGGGCATGGCGCTCTATACCGGCGCGCTCGATGCGCGCGCCATTGCCGAGGAGTTCCGCGCATGAGCACCGTGGTTCGCGAAACGAAGGAGACGCAGATCCGCGTGGTGGTCATGCGCGGAACTGGCCGCGCGACGGTGGATACGACGCGCCCCTTTCTCGACCACATGCTGGTCACATTTGCGAAGTACAGCGGACTCGATGTCGAGGTGCATGCGCGCGGGGACTTGCCGCATCACCTGATCGAGGATGTCGCCATCTGTATCGGAGCGGCGGTTGCAGCCGCACTGCCGCCGACTGCCGCACGGTACGCCGATCGCACGATTCCGATGGATGATGCCCTGGTGCAGTGTGCGCTCGACCTCGGCGGACGACCCTACTATCGCGGCAAGCTGCCAGTGGCCATCTGGGAGCATTGGATGCGGTCATTCTCAGACAATGCCAAGGCGACGCTGCACCTGCGCGTGATTCGCGGCACCGACGACCACCACGTGGTCGAAGCCGCCTTCAAGGCACTTGGGCTGGCCGTTCGTGATGCGTTCGTCGAATCGGGCGCCGTCTTCAGCACCAAGGGCAGCGTGGAATTGCAGGTGTCGGAGTGACGCCGTCGTGCTGACGCGCCGCCTGATCGTCTGTCTCGATGTGAAGGGCGGGCGCGTGGTGAAGGGTGTGAACTTCGTCGGTCTCCGCGACGTGGGCGACCCGGTGGCGCTGGCCACCCGCTACGAGGCCGAAGGCGCTGACGAGATCACCTTCCTCGATATCTCGGCCAGTGCCGAGGATCGCGCCACATTGCTCGACGTGGCGCGGCGGACGGCCGAACGGCTGTTCATTCCGTTGACGATCGGCGGCGGTGTGCGCACGGCAGACGATGTCGGTCGTGCGTTGCGCGCGGGAGCGGACAAGGTGTCGCTCAACTCGGCCATGGTGGCAGATCCGGCGGTGCTCACCGCCTGTGCTGATCGTTTTGGCGCGCAGTGCGTGGTCGCCAGTATCGATGCCAGGCTCGAGGCGGATGGCAGGTGGCGTGTCTGGACGCACGGTGGTCGGACACGCACCGAGCTCGAAGTGGTGGCCTGGGCCGAGGAATGCGTGGCTCGCGGTGCGGGTGAGGTCCTGCTGACGAGTATCGATCGCGACGGAGCGCGCACCGGGTATGACCTGCCGCTCATGCGCGCCGTCTCGAGTGCGGTTACGGCGCCGGTGATTGCCAGCGGCGGGGCGGGTATCGCGGCGCACATCGTCGATGTGCTCGCGGAAGGTCACGCGGATGCAGCGCTCGTTGCCGGTATCCTGCACGACAACCTGACGACCGTCGGGGCTCTCAAGGATGCCATGCGGGCATCAGGACTGGTGGTACGATGAGTAGCTCGCTGCTGCAGGCGGTGACCGAGCTTGCCCGACTTGCCGGCGACGAGGCCAACCGCTTCTTCCGCCATGACATCGCCGTCGAGATCAAGGGCGATGGGTCACCGGTCACCGCGGCAGACCGTTCGGCAGAAACGGTCGCCCGTGACTGGATTCGCAGTCGGTTCCCCGACGATGGAATTCTCGGCGAGGAGTTCGGCCTCGAGAAGCCGGACGCCGTGCGGCGATGGGTGCTCGATCCGATCGACGGAACGAAGAGCTTCATTCACGGCGTGCCACTCTGGGGCACACTGGTCGCGATCGTGGAAGGCGAGCATGTCCTGGCGGGTGCCGTGTACGCACCGCCAACGCGGGAACTCGTCGCCGCCGCCGTCGGTGAAGGCGCCTGGTTCAACGGCGAACGCACCTTCGTTTCCCGAACCGCGTCGCTCGGCGCGGCGACGCTGCTCACCACGGATGATCGCTTCCCGGGGCGGCCGATGCGACGCGCCCGATGGAATGCCTTGGCTGACGCGTCGCGGATCGTGCGAACCTGGGGTGATTGTTATGGCTACCTGCTGCTCGCCACGGGTCGGGCGGACATCATGGTCGACGATCTGATGAATCCCTGGGATGCCGCCGCCGTGCAGGTCGTGATCGAAGAAGCTGGCGGCCGGTTCACCGATTTCCGCGGGCGTGCGACCGCCTTTGGTGGAGACAGCATTGCCACCAACGCTGCGCTCGACTCCGTCGTCCGCGACATCCTCTGCCCGGGCGGCGACCCAGGTCTCGATGCTTGATCTCGAACTGCTCGACTTTGCGAAGGGAAACGGTCTGGTGTCGGTCGTCGCACAGGACGCGACCACCGGCGATGTCCTGATGGTTGCATTCACAGACCGCGAGGCGCTCGAAGCGACACTTCGCACTGGTGAGATGCACTACCACTCACGGACACGTGGGCTGTGGCACAAGGGAGGCACCAGCGGCAACGTACAGCGGGTGGTCTCACTCACGATGGACTGTGACCGCGATGCGGTCCTGGCCCGCGTTGTGCCGGCTGGACCGGCCTGCCATACGGGGGCAACCACCTGCTTCACGGTGCCGGGGGTCACACCACCGCCGGCTGACGCGTTCGCGGAACTCGATTCGACAATCGAGGCACGCGCGGCCACGGAGCCGGCGGCGGAGGCCCGATCGAGTTATACCCGTACGCTGCTCGACGACCGGAATCTGCGGCTGAAGAAGATCGGTGAAGAGGCGGCTGAGCTGGTCGTCGCGTGTGCTGACCACGATCCCGAACGCGCCACGAGCGAGGCGGCCGACCTGTTGTACCACACGATGGTCGCACTGCACTCGCTCGGAATCCGGCTCAGCGACGTTCGAGAAGAATTGGCCCGCCGCGCCAACGGCTGAGGCAGTCGGTTCAGAACGGCGTCAGGCGTGCCGCGGTGATCCGTCTCGGGTCACCGACGTAGGCCATCGTGATTCCGGTCAGATACTGGCGCGACACGCGCTGGATATCCTCCGGCGTCACCTTCCGCAGTTCATCCACGAAACCCGTCGCCAGCCGATAGTCTCCGCGGTAAAGATCTGATCGCGCGAGGAAGGTCGCCTGATCCGAGTTGGTCTCATTGTCGAGGAAGAACTCGGTGATGAACTGCTGCACGAGCAATCGCAATCCATCCGGATCGATCAGGCCGCGCTTCATCGACTCCAGTTCGCGGCGCATGATGCCCAGCACCGAATCCGGTGCGGTGGTCGTCACGTAGAGCCCGGGTGCCGTAACCGCACGATCCACAAACGGTGCGTTGACGGCATATGTGAGGTTTCGCTTGACGCGAACTTCCGTGAACAGTCGGCCACCCAACGCGGCCATCGCGATGCGCATCGGCTGATAGTCGCGACTGTCGGCACGAGGACCCACCCAGTAGCCCTGGAGATAGTTCGTCGGCAGCGACCGGGCGATCACATGCAGCGAGCTTGAGCGCGGTGCCGGTGTCAGTGGCGGGGCCCACTTGTACTCGCCACGCGGCAACGTGCCAAGCGTCGCACGAATCATCGTTTCGAGTCTGGCGCGCGGAATGTCACCCACCACCACCAGCAACATCCGCGAGGTCACCATCTGCGTCTTCTGCCACGCGCGCAAGTCGGCAAGGGTCAGCGATCGGAGCGTCGCTTCGCTCCCAAGCGGCGATGTACCGTACGGATGGCCGACGAACGCCACACTGTCCGAGAACGAATTGAGGAGCGCTTCGGGATCGTCACCGCGCTGCCGAACCCCGCTGATGATCGCGGTACGGACCGTTTCCACTTCCCCCGAATCCAGACGCGGCTGCATGATGCGATCAGCAAAGATCGCAAACGTCGAGTCGAACGCCGTGACGGTGCTGCGAACGCCGACCATCGTCCAGTCGATCGACGGTACGGCGACAATCGCGCTGCCAAGCCGCGCCATTTTGCGCTCCAGTACCTCGCGAGGATACTTCTTCGTCCCGCGTTCGGAGGCCTCGAGGAGGAGCAGTTCCAGGCCTGCTTTCGGCAACGGCACCTGTGCGACGCCACCCAGCAGGTAGAGGTTGGCCGCCACCACCTCGTTCGCCGTCACGCGCCGATGAATGACGCGCAGTCCATTGACTTCGAATGCCGTCGTCGCGGAATCCGCGACGCGCTGTGCCATCGCCTCGTGCGAGCCAAGCGACAGGGCGACGAGCGCACCAACCCCGGCGGATGCGAACCGGTTCATGGCAGTACCTTCGCGCCTTTCACGGGACCAACGACATCGGCTTCCGTCAGACGGATCCGGGCGCGATCCTGCTTGCTCAGCAGCACGCCCGTCACACTCGGCTTGCCAATGATGAAGCGTGCCGCATAACGCTGCAGGTCTGCCGGTGTCTGTCGTGCCATGTTGTCAACGTACCCGAGGAAGTAGTCGAGATCTGCCACCGCCCACCAGAAACCCACTGTGTGTGTCAGTTCGGACGTTTTCTCCAGACCGAACTGATTGTCCGTCCCGCGCTGGGCTTTCACCGATTCGAGCTCGCTGGCAGAGAAGTAGCCTGGGTCGTCGAGCTTGTCGATCTCGCGCCAGAGGACCGCCAACGCCTCCTTCAATCGTTCCGGCGTGGTCTGCCCGCTGATGGTGATCGGTCCCACCTGATCCAGCGTGTAGTAGTTCACGCCAACTGCGGTCCAGAGACCACTGTCGGTCAGCAACCGCTGAAACCGCGATCCCTTCGTGTTCAGCGCGTCGGAGAACACATCGGCCGCGTAGGTACTGGCGCGGTCGCGCCGCACACTTGGGCCCTGCCACTGAATGAGGACCGTGACGGCACCGACCTCGGCTTCGTTGATGATCGCCGACGAACCGGTCAATGCGGGGATCAGTGGCACCGGATCGACCTGAAAGGGATCCGGGCCGCGAGCCCAGTCGCCCAGGATGGAATCGGCGTAGGCGAAGATCTGCGCCGGGTTGATGTCCCCGGTCACGATCAGGGCCATGTTGTTCGGCACGTAGTAGCGACCCTGAATGAAGCGCATCTTCTCTGGCGTCACGGAACTCAGGATCTCGCGGTTGCCGATCGTGTTCTTTCGGCTCGAGTTCCCGGGATAGAGCGCCGCACCAAGATTCTGCATGATTTCAAACCCCGGCGATGCCTCGTTGCGATCGTACTCGCCGAGGACCACCTGCTTTTCCTGCGCCAGTTCCTGGGGCAGAAAGAGGGGGCCGCGGACGGCGTCGGCGATGAGCCGCATGCCGCCGCGCACACTATCGGACGGGAGACTGAGGTAGTAGTTGACGCGTTCTTCCTGTGTGGTGCCGTTGTAGCGTGCGCCAAGCTCCGCCGCGCGCTGTCCGAACGCCTCCGCATTGGGGTAGGCCTTGCTGGCCTTGAAGAACATGTGCTCGTACATGTGCGCGAGACCCTCGTACTCGGGCCGCTGCGTGAAGGCACCGTTCTTGACGTTCAGCTCGACGGTCGCAATCGGGATACCATGGTTCTCGACGGCGATGACTTCCAGGCCGTTCCGGAGCACTGAACGCTTGATGACCCTCTCGAGTTCGGCGCGCTGCGCCTGCGCTGAGAAAGTCGGAGTGAGGATCGCGAAACAGAGCAGCGCCGCGAGGCGCGTACGACGTGAGCGGATTCGGTTCACGGAACGTCGGTTGGAAGTCTGGCAGCGTGCAGGCGGGGAACTGGCACGCGACGCCGGGAGCGTGTTGTTTGAAGCAATGACGACTGTAACCAACCGCGGTACCACTGTGGTGCCCACGCTGGCACTCGACGCCGTCGCCAGCCGCCTCGCGCCGGCGCGAGTGCGGCGAAACACCCCACTCGGGCCGTACACCACGTTTCGGATCGGAGGTCCGGCAGACCTCCTGTACGATGCAGACACCGGCGACGATCTGGCAGATGCCATCGATGCGGCCGAGGCAGAGGGAGTGGACTGGTTCCTCCTCGGCCTCGGCGCCAACATTCTCGTCGGCGACGGCGGGTATCGGGGACTCGTGATCCGGAATCGGGCCCAGCATGTCACGTGGCAATCGGATGGACGATGCGTGGCCGAGAGCGGCACCATCATGGCCGATCTGATCCGGGAGGCCGTGGCGGCGGGGTGGTCCGGTCTCGAGCACTATGTCGGCATCCCCAGCACCGTCGGTGGCGCGATCTGGCAGAACCTGCACTTTCTGTCACCGGCGCCGGAGCGTGAGCGAACGATGTTCATTGCCGAGGTATTCGAGCGGTGCCGGATTCGGAAGGCGTCGGGCGAACGTATCACGGTCGACGCGGAGTACGTGGGCTTCGGCTATGACGACACGGTGTTTCACCACACCCGAGATGTCGTGCTCGACGTAACCTTTCGGCTCGCCCAAGGCGATGCGTCAGTCATGCACCGCATCCTTCAGGAGAATCTCAGCTGGCGTGGCGCTCGGCATCCATGGCTCGAGCATCACCCGAGCGCCGGCTCGATCTTCAAGAAGATCGAAGGCATCGGCGCCGGCAGGTTGGTGGATCAGTGCGGGCTGAAGGGCTTCCGGATCGGTGATGCCCAGATTTCGCACATGCACGCCAACATCATGGTGAACCTCGGGCACGCTACGGCGGCCGACGTCCGTGCGCTGGTGGCGCACGCCCAGGCGGCAGTGTTCGACAAGTTCGGCCACCGGCTCGAACCGGAGATCGGTTTCATCGGGCAATTCTAGCGTCAGCTCGCGCCGGTCGCCGGCGCCGGTACGCTGCTGTCCAGTCTGGCTTGGGCGACTGCCATGCATCGGCCTGGGTGCGCTGCGTGTACCATTGTCTCGTGTACGAATTACTTTAATTCGTACACGAAGCAAACAAGTTCTGATACGATGTATTTGAAGTGGTTGATTGCTATGATACTTAGCGTGCGTAATTGTGATGTTGCGTGAACGTACGGTCGCCACAACCTGACAGCCGGCATGACGTCACCGCTCGCTCGTCTTGCAGTCACTCTCGCGTCCGCGTGACGACGCACTCTCGTGCCTCTGGAGGGCCGTCCCCTGGCGAGTCAGACCTACGCCCCGTTTCTGGCCGCAAAGGGTGAGTCTCCCGCCGATGCCCCTGGCGCTCTGATCGAGCGGGTTGCCACGCTGTGGCTCCTCCAGCTTCGCGCCGCGCTCGCGCCCCTCGACCTGACACCAGCACAATTCCGGCTGCTCGTCGCCGTCGGATGGCTGAATTCGCGCGGCGGTGCCGTGCGGCAGTCCGATGTTGCGCTCCACGCCAATGCGGATCCCGTGATGACATCCGAGGTCCTGAGATCGCTCGAGTCGCGTGGCCTGGTGGCCCGAGCCGCTCATCCGACAGACCGGCGAGCCAAGGCGATCACGATGACAGAGCGGGGGGGAGTGCTGGTCGACCGAGCGACTCGGCTCATCGACGTCATCGAGGCGAAGTTCTTCGAGACGGGAGCCGAAGAGTTCGGCCCGCTGGCCAAGGCGCTGAAGAGGGGCGGGAGGGGAGACCAGCACTCACCACGTCGATGACATCGAAACAGATGTTACTGCTTCTATAGTGGTCGATTGATGCGCGCTGTGGCGGCACGTCCAGACCATCGCGCACGCCACCAGCATGCGATCGAAATCGCTACTTCACGCCGTCAGCGACCCACGCTTTCCATTCCACGTCGCTCTCGCCACCGATCGTCAGCTTGCTGCCGTTCCGGATCAGGGGCTGCACCAGCATCAGCGGCTCATCGAGCAGTATCTCCATCCAGCGGTCTGGACCGTAACGGGCAGGACCGAGTCCGAGGTCCAGAAAGCGACGGCTGGTCCGATCCACCAGGGCATCGATGCCGAACTTCTGCGCGAACCGCTGCAGTTCTCCTTTCGAGGCCCCTCGTTCCGCGAGATCGACGAAATGGACCGGGATCCGTCGCTCGGCGAAGAAGCGTTCGACTTTTCGGGTTGCAGCACTTTTTCTTGTCCCAAAGATCTGGATGGGCATGACTCTCCAGTCCGCGCGGGAATCATCTGCGCGCCTATCGGATTTGATATGTTCTGACCTTCGTCGACGAGCTGCGGCTCGCACGACGGTTCCGCTCGCCTGCATCGCAGCGCGCCCAAGCACCCAATGTAGAACCTCCAGACTCGGATGACAGGCACCTCTCAGTTCCGTGCGCCATGGTTCGCGCGCAATCCGCATCTGCAGACGCTCTGGGGGAAGTTCGTCCGCCCTGAGCCGCCGGTAGTTGCCCGTCGGGAGATCTGGCAGACACCCGATGGCGATGACGTCGCGGTTCTTCGGGCGAACAGCGAAGCGGTCGATGTGCCTCGTTTCGTGCTCTTTCACGGAATTGAAGGCAATGCCGGCTCACACTACGTGCCGGCGTTGTTCCGGTCGGTCGCCGCACGGGGCTGGGCTGCGGACATGCTCGTGTGGCGGTCGTGTGGGGGCATCGTCAATCGTGAACCACGGTTCTACCACTCCGGCGAAACCGACGACGCATCCTGGTTCCTGCATCGACTGGCCGAGATGTATCCCTCTGCCCCACTCATCGCGTGCGGAGTGTCGCTGGGTGGCAATGTGCTGACCAAGCTGATCGGGGATCACACCATCGCGCTTCCGGCCAATCTGCGTGCTGCCGCTGGCGTCTCCGTGCCCTTCGATCTCGAGCGGGGGTCTCGATTCATCAGCCAGGGGGTCTCAGGGCTGTATGAAAAGTGGTTTCTGCGGACCCTGCTGGTGAAGGCACAGGAGAAGGCGGCTCGTTATCCGGAGCGGTTTCCCAGTCCGGAGAGAATCGCACGGATACGCACACTCTGGGAATTCGATGATCTGATCACGGGGCCGCTGCATGGTTTCGAGGGCGCGACGGACTACTACACCAGGTCGAGTGCCAAGCACTTTGTGGAGAGTGCCCGAATTCCGCTGCTGCTGTTGAGTGCCGCAGATGATCCGTTCCTCCCGGGCGATGTCCTCGACGAGGTTCGCGAGCGTGCACGGACGAACCCGCTGGTCCACCCGGAATTCGTGTCGCATGGCGGGCACGTCGGCTTCGTGACTGGCGCCACGCCGCTTCGGGCGCGATCGTATTTTGCTGAGCGTGTGCCGGCATTCCTCTCACAGTTCATCGAGCAGACGGATTCGGCGCCCGAACCGATCAGCACCCTCGCTCGTTGACATCGCTCGATGTCGCGCGGCTCATCGCCGTCTGACGCCTCACTTCACCGGATCCCGTCAATGTCTCGCCGTCTTGTGATCGCCCGACTGGCCGTCATGCTCTCGATCGGTCTTGCTCCCGGCTGTACGACATCCGCCGTGCAGCAAGGCCGCGGTCAGGACGAGCACCTGTCGCATGCCGCCGCGGTTGGCGACGAGCATGACGTCGTGGGACAGCCGGATGACGCAACGCTCCCAGCTGGATCGACGACGGTGGCTGCCCGACTCGCAGCGTCGCCACGGCACGGCGAGTATGCAATGATTGCGCGGACCAAAGGAGGCACCGACTCGCTGCGGGCATGGGTCGTATACCCGCAGCGCCGCGACAAGGCGCCGGTGGTCATTGTCATTCACGAGATTTACGGCGTGAGTACCTGGATTCGTGGCGTCGCGGATCAGCTGGCAGCAGAGGGGTACATCGCCATTGCGCCGGACCTGATCACCGGCAAGTACACCCTCGCCGCCGGCGACACGATTGCGCAGGCGCAGGCATCAGCGCTGATCCGAACGCTGGTACCGGCTGATGTGCAGCGCGACCTGGCCGCCACCGCGGAGTATGGCATGTCGCTCCCCGCAGCACAGCAGCGGTTCGGGGTGGTGGGTTTCTGCTGGGGTGGCTCCACCTCCTTCAACACCGCGGTATCTGGACATGCGAAGCTGCGGGGTGCCGTCGTTTACTATGGCGGGGCACCTGCCCTCGCAGAGTTGGCGAAAGTCCGTGTGCCGGTGCTCGGACTCTACGGAGAGAATGACGCGAGGGTGAACGCAACGATTCCAGCCGCTGACTCCACGATGAAAGTGCTCGGCAAGACGTATGAGCCGGTCATCCTGCCGGGAGCTGGTCATGGCTTCCTGCGTCAGCAGGATGGACAGAACGGAGCCAACATGACCGCGTCCCGTGCCGCGTGGCCAAAGACTGTCGCATTTTTTCAGCGCACGCTCGCTCGCTGAGCATCACGGCGGGCTGTGTCCCGCTGGCGTCACAGGATCGTCGTCCATGCTGCGTGGACACCCGCGCGCAAGCAATTCTTTCCGTCAGGACTCAGGAGTCGTGTGGTGCGTGGCTTCAGGTTGTACGATCTGGTCTTTCTGGCTGGATTGCTGTTGAGCGTGCGCGTGATGGTGGCTGGTGTTGAACTCAGTCGCGGCGCGGAGCAATCCATTGTCCGGTCGCGATGGGCGACGCTGGCTGGGGCGCTCACGTTGTCAGGATTCCTTGGCGCTGTGTCGGTCCGCCTGTCGCCATCAGCGGCACTGGTTGGCGCGTTGGTGCTCGGCGGTGTCGTCGTCGGTGCGCTCAGCGCGCAGTTCATCGTGTCACGGGCAGTGGCTATACCCCCCGGCGATCACGGCTTCGATGCGCGTTTTGCGCTGCAGGGAGTGCCGGCGATGGTCGTCGATTCCATCCCCGCCAATGGTGACGGGTTCGTGCAGCTGCCAGCCGGACGTGAGGCTGGGACGCCGATCCGAGCCCGCAGTGTGGATGGTTCGGCGATCGCACGCGGTGAAGAGGTTGGCGTGGAACGAATCGAGAGTGGGGTCGCCTTTGTCGAGGTGTGGTCGGCGATCGAGGCCCGGCTGTAGGACGCTGGATCTCGTCTCTCACATTGGGGTGGTTTCCCCGCAGGGACGGTGATCCAGCACTGGTGCGGTGCGGCGACACGCACAATGCGCAGTCTGTGCTCTGCGAGACACACGATGGCTCGGCCTGCCTGGCGGTCTGACAGTATCATCTGATGACGGAGGAACGACGATGTCCGACGCCGTATTGTTCGTTCTCGTCTTCGGTGGCCTGTTCGTGCTGCGAGCAGTTGCGGCCACGGTGGTATTTCTGTGGATTCTGCCAGACGGTATTCGTTGTCCACAGTGCGATGCAGAAACGCTCCGCATGGAGCCGGGACGCGTGCTGCGAGTGCTGCGGAGCTTTCGCGCCAGCTGGTGCCTGGTGTGTGGCTGGCGCGGTGTTCACCGCATCACGGCGCCCCGAGGCCCTGCGCAGCGGTCGCGCGACGGGTCGAAGACGTCCGGATCGACGGCACGTCGGGCCTGAGTCGCTGACGCGATGCGCTGCTCAGTGCGGCGCGAACGATCCGCTGATGTCCTGAGCGATGCGGATCGAACGTCCGATCATCATCCCTTCGGTCCGCCTTGCGAATTCGTGCATGTGTTGCGCATCGAGGTGGGCGGACAATTCTGCCTCGCCACTCCACTGTTCGATGACCAGAAGGACGTTGGCACGTGGCGGTGCCTGCACATCGATGTCGGTGGAACACTCGAGCGCACCCCGATAGCCGAGACATCCGATTTCGGCGCGCACGAGCGGCTCAAGCCACCGGAAATGTTCGACGAATGCGTCACGAGCGCCGCGGGCGATCGTGAGCTCTGCAATCACGTGTATCATGTCGTGTTCGTGTATGGGTATGCCGAGCGATCAGTGCGCGGCACCTGGCGATCGTGCGTGGGCCAGGTGCGATCGACCGGAGCGCCGGTGGACAATCCCGGTGACGGTGGCAATCGCCTGGAATGATCGTCAGCGATGTCGCACGAAGATTTCGAGCCATTCGGGGAGGCCGCCCGGGATTTCCATAAAGTCATCGAAGTATACCAATCCGGCATCTTCGAAGACTTCAATCAGGTTGGGCACATCATCCGGACTGGGAAGTGGTCCGATGGCGATGAGCGCGCCTTCGACGCGGAACTCTTCGTCGGTGAGGTTGAGAATTCGATCGATGGACTCACGCGTGAACCCGGCGCGCTCGAAAGCGTCGCGCCGGATGGCGAGCGTCGGACCTGAGGAGGGAAGGGCGAGTGGCATGGGTGGGGATGGTGGAGAGGGGCAAGTTGGGGCTGTCCCCGTGAGAGGGAAGTAGGGCATGCCCAATTGTGCTGCCGCTCCTGGATCTCGTGGGCGCGGCGATGGTGGTTTCGGTTTCGTCAGGGGTACCGGATCGCCCTGCATCGCAGTCTTCGAGAAAACCGCGTAAGTCCTTTCATGGCAACGAGTTGTGTGTCTCGATAGCTCGCCGGAGCCACCTGTTTCACGTGAAACAAAGATAGGGCCTGCGTGTGCGTTTCACGTGAAACGCGCGGCGTCGGCACGAACGCGCGACCTGCGGAGTATATTCGCCACAGGTCATTCTCCTCCCCCGCCGCACAACACAGTGGCCCGAGTCATAGCGATAGCGAACCAGAAGGGCGGGGTCGGCAAGACGACCACTGCCGTCAATCTCGCCGCCAGCCTGGCGGTGGCCGAACAGCGGACCTTGCTGATCGATGGAGACCCACAAGGCAACGCCACGTCGGGCATCGGAATCTCCCGAGACGACGTCACCCAGACGACCTATGATGTCCTGATTGGAGAAAGCTCGATCACGGCGGCAAGACACCGGCACGTCCAGTTTCCATCCCTCGATGTCCTCGCGGCGACGGCCGACCTTGCCGGTGCCGAAGTCGAGCTCGTCGATCGTGAAGAGCGCGAAGCGATGATGCGGAAGGCCGTCGCCAGCATTCGAGACGAATACGACTACATCCTGATCGATTGTCCACCGTCGCTCGGCTTGATCACGGTCAACATGCTCGCGGCCGCTGATGCACTCCTGATCCCGGTGCAGTGCGAGTACTACGCCCTCGAGGGACTCTCGCAGCTGCTGAACACCGTCCACCTCGTTCAGCGCAGCGTGAACCCGGCGCTTGGCATCGATGGCGTCCTGCTCACCATGTACGACGCCCGCCTGAATCTCTCCAGACAAGTCGCCACCGACGCCCGCGAGTACTTCGGTCCGAAGGTCTTCGAAAGTGTCATTCCGAGGAATGTCCGACTCGCTGAGGCCCCCAGCTTCGGCAAACCAATCATCCTCTACGACCTCGCGTCGGTCGGCGCACAAGCATACATGGCGGTCGCGAAGGAATTGATCGCTCGACACCGCGAATCGGCCAAAGAGAAGCACGGATCGACCAGACGCGCCGACCACTGAGCTGCGCTGCTCGCACGACGACACCACCAGAACCAGCCAGTTCGCCGACGCAAAGGATTACGACCATGCCAGCAGAACAACCGCGACGCCTTGGACGAGGCCTCGAAGCACTCCTCGCGATGAAGAACCCGGAGCCGCGCAATCAGCCAGCCCCGAGCGGTGATGCGTCGACAAATGTCGGACTCCAACACCTTCGTCTCAGTGAAATCCGACCCAATCCGTACCAACCCCGGAAAGAGTTCAAGCTGGAAGAACTCGCGGAACTCCAGGCGTCGCTCCGCGCCTCCGGCCTGCTGCAACCGATCACCGTTCGCCCAGCACCCAACGGAACAGGCTTTGAACTGATCGCCGGCGAGCGTCGATTCCGCGCCGCGACCTCACTCGGCTGGACGGAGATCCCAGCCGTCGTCCGGACGATCGACGATAAGACGCTCCTGACTCTGGCGCTCATAGAAAACCTGCAACGCAGCGACCTGAACCCGCTGGAAGAAGCAGAAGGCTACAAGCGCCTGGTCGACGAATTCGCCCTCTCCCATGCGCAGGTCGGCGAGGTCGTCGGAAAAGACAGATCAACCGTCGCTAACCTGCTGCGCCTTCTCAATCTCCCGGCCGCTGTACGGCGGCTCCTGAGCGACGGCGCCATTTCGCTCGGACACGCACGGGCCATTCTTGGACTTGGCGACCAACGGGCGATGATCGAATTGGCCAGGGAAGCCGCGAGCCAGGGACTCAGTGTCCGCGATGTCGAACGGCGAGTCCAGGCTGCGTCCGGAACGAAGACGCCGGCGAAGAAAGCAGGCGGCAAGCCAGGACAGCCGGCATCAACCGAAGCGCGCGGAATCGAAGATCGGCTCCGGAGACACCTTCAGACCGATGTCGGCGTTCATCTCAGCAAAGGAAAGACCACCAAGGGTGAACTGCGAATTCACTTCTACTCGAACGACGATCTGGCACGCGTACTCGAGGTGATTCTGGGCCCGGACGCAACTGCCTGAACTCGGACCAGCCACTGAAAACAGCCTGCACAGAATCGCAGTGTAGACAACCCGACGGTTCTGCACAAACTCGTAACTTGTTGTATTACAATGTCTTACATGACACAGCAACGTTTATTCGCTCGGTTGTCCACATTCTGCCTGCTCGGTGCTGCGCTGCTGCCCGTCGCGTGTGGTCCCGCCGATACGAAGGCAGCAGCCGGCGCGGATACAGCCGCACCCGCGTTCAAGGTGGCCCTGCTCACGCCAGGCCCGATATCTGATCAGGCGTGGAACGGCGGCGCGTACGCGGGCCTGCTGCGCATTCGGGACTCGACCGGCGCCCAGATAAGCCACATCCAGACCAAGACGCCGGCCGAGTTCGACGAGAATTTCCGGCTCTACGGCGAACAGCACTACGCCCTCGTCTTCGGTCACGGATTCGAGTATCAGGACGCCGCGAAGCGTGTTGCACCGGGTTTCGCGAAGACCATCTATGTCACGACATCCGGAACGGGCACTGGCCCAAATCTCGCGGGCCTCGAGTTCGCCTTCGAAGACGGCGCCTATCTCGCGGGAATCGTCGCTGGCGCGACGACCAGAACCGGCGTCATCGGCGCCATCGGCGGACAGGAGATTCCGCCGGTGCGGCGAAGCTTCTATGCGTTCGAGGCGGGGGCCCGCTCGATCAACCCCAGCGTCAAGGTGATCACGTCATATGTCGGCAACTGGGACGACGCGAGCGCCGGCAAGGAACAGGCGCTGGCGCAGATCGGGCGCGGCGCAGACGTGATCTTCCAGAACGCCGATGCCGCAGGACTCGGGATCTTTCAGGCCGCTCGCGAGGCGAAGGGGGTGCGCGTCTTTGGAGCAAATAGCGACCAAAACAGCGTAGCTCCCGAAGTGGTGCTCGGCAGTGTGGTCATCGACCTTCCACACGCCCTGCTCCTGGTGGCACGTGAAGTCCACAATGGCACCTTCGCCCCACGGGTGATCTCCCTCGGCATGAAGACGGATGTCGTCCGACTGGTGATCAATCCAGCACTGCGCAGTTCGATTCCCCCCGCCGCTCTCGCCGTCGTCGATTCGATTACGAAACGACTCGTAGCCGGAACGTTCAAGGCACCCGTCCCGCCAGCGGCTGCACCCACACCGTGAGCCATTCGACGGCTGTGCCAACCGCCACGCTCGCCGACATGGTGCCGTGGCTCGATGACCTTCTGCAGACCGACACGACGCCCGACTACGCAGGCGCGGTCAACGGCCTGCAGGTGGAGCACACAGGGCCGGTGCGCCGAATCGCCGCTGCCGTTGACGCGTCGCTCCGCAGCGTACAGCAGGCGGTCGATGTCGGCGCCAACCTTCTCATTGTCCACCACGGCCTGTTCTGGGGCGGCGCACAACCAATTTGCGGTGCGCTCCACCGAAAGCTCACGTTGCTTCTGCGAAATGACATCGCCGTATACAGCTCACACTTACCACTCGATCGCCACCCCACCCTCGGCAACAACGTGCTCCTCGCGCACGCACATGGACTCACCGTGTCGTCAACTTGGCTCCCATACAAGGGTGTTGCGATCGGCGTCGTTGCGGACGCCGAGATACCGACCCGCGAACTGTCGGATCGGGCACGAGCCTTTGGTCGCGAACACGGGCACCATACCGTGATCACACCATTCACGCCGGAGCGCATCTCACGCCGAATCGCGGTCTGCAGTGGCGGCGGTGCATCGGCGGAATCGTTGCGCGAAGCACGCCTCATCGGAGCCGACACGTTGCTCGTTGGCGAGGGGCCGCACTTCACGGCTGTCGACGCCGAGGAGAACGAACTGGTCGTGATCTACGCAGGACACTACGCAACCGAGACACTCGGTGTGCAGGCGCTCGCGCAATCGCTCGGCGAACGGTGGCAGGTACCATGGTCATTCCTTCCGGCACCAACGGGGCTGTGACCAGCACGGCGCCGTGTCTGGCGCTCAATTCGATCTCGAGACACTTCGGCACGGTCACCGCGCTCGATGGCGCCTGCTTGACGGCACTGACGGGCGAAGTGCACGCGATCCTTGGCGAGAATGGCGCCGGCAAGTCAACGCTGATGAAGATCGCCTACGGGCTCGATCAACCAAGCGCCGGGACAATCGAGTTCCATGGCACGCGAACCGTTCTTCGTTCGCCGCGCGACGCCATGGCGCATGGCATCGGAATGGTGCAACAACACTTCGCACTGGTCGATGCCTTGACGGTGGTGGAGAACGTCGCGCTCGGCAGCATCGACCAGTTTGATCTGGGCGCAACCGCCGCGACAGTCCGGCGCCTCAGCTCAGAGTCCGGGCTCGGCCTCGATCCCGACGCACGTGTCGGAACGTTGGCAGTGGGAGCGCGGCAACGCCTCGAGATCATCAAGGCTCTCTCACGAAATGCCAAGATCCTGATTCTCGATGAACCAACGGCCGTCCTGTCGCCCAGCGAAGCCAAAGACCTCCTTGACTGGACGCGACGATTCGCGGATGCAGGGGGCACCGTCCTGCTGATCGCCCACAAGCTCAGGGAGATCCTGAGAATCGCCGACCGCGTCACGGTGTTGCGACGAGGCAAGACCGTGCTCGTGTCGCGCGCCAGCGACGTGACCGAGCAGGCGCTCGCAGACGCAATGCTCGGTGCAACAGGTTCCATCCAGGCGCCCCGTACAAAAGCATCGCCCGTGTCGCCTGGACAAGCGACGCTCAGTCTCGTCAACGTCGCTGCCCGTGACGATTTCGGTGTCGCGCGCATCAAGAACGCGACACTCGAAGTGAAGAGCGGGGAGATCGTGGGGATCGCAGCGATCGAAGGGGCGGGGCAACGAGAGTTGCTGCGTGTGCTTGCCGGTCGACTCGCTCCAACACACGGGACTGTCACGCTTCCGGCCACCGTGGGATTCGTCCCCGAAGATCGGCACCGTGATGCCATCGTGCTCGACGCGACCCTGACCGAGAACACAGCGCTGCGTGGCGCCGCCAAGCAGCGCGGCTTGATGCCCTGGAAAACGCTGGAGAGAGACACCGCCGCACTGCTCCGGACTCGCGACGTGCGAGCGTCGAACGAACATGTCGCCATTCGCACACTCTCGGGTGGTAACCAACAGAAATTCGTCGTTGGACGGGAACTCGCCGATGCGCCTGCGGCGCTTGTCGTTGAAAACCCGACGCGTGGGCTCGACATTCGCGCAACCGCGGACGTGCACGCTGCACTGCGCGCCGCCCGAGACGCCGGAACGGCCGTGGTGGTGTACTCCAGCGATCTGGACGAAGTGCTTCTGCTGGCAGACCGCGTTCTGGTCGTTGCGGGCGGCACTGTTCGCGACGTCGGCAGCGATCGCGAGACCGTCGGCCTGGCGATGCTCGACGCGAGCCGTTGATGCAAACCGTGGCGCGCCTGCTGCGCATGCTGCTCGAGCCGATACTTGCGATCTCGCTGTCACTGATCGCGGTCACCTTGCTGCTCGCCGTCAGCGGCTACTCCGTGACCGCAGCGCTGTCGGCACTCTGGCATGGCGCCTTCGGTTCCTGGTCCGTGATCGCATCAGGGACGCTGGTTCGCGCGACACCTCTGCTCTTCGCCGGACTCGCCGTTGCAGTCGCATTCCGGGCCGGAATTCTCAATATCGGCGCCGAGGGCCAGTTGCTGGCGGGGGCGGCGGCAGCGACCGCCGTGTCCGTCACGATTTCTCCCGCGTTCGGAATCGCGGGGACGTGTCTCGCGCTGCTCGCAGGGATAGCGGCCGGCGGAATGTGGGCGGGAATCGCCGCAGTCCTTCGTCAGCAGTTTGGTGTGCTGGAGGTCATCAGCACGATCATGTTGAACGTGATCATGCTCCACCTCACCGGCCTGCTGGTGCGTGGTCCGCTGCAGGAAAGCACCGCGACGTTCCCGCAGTCCGCGCTGATCGACGAGGCGCTGCGGCTTCCACGCATCTTCCCGGGCACACGACTGCACGCCGGCGTTGTCCTTGGCTTCCTGAGCGCGGCCATCCTCGCGTGGTT
Organism: Gemmatimonadaceae bacterium; assembly: GCA_031423355.1. Taxonomy (GTDB): domain Bacteria; phylum Gemmatimonadota; class Gemmatimonadetes; order Gemmatimonadales; family Gemmatimonadaceae; genus JACMLX01. The sequence continues at coordinate 52,109 of JANPFJ010000339.1, forward strand.
CCTGCGCAGCACGGCGGGGGGGTTCCGGCTCCGCATGACGGGCGCAAATCCTCGCGCGGCGGCCAGCGCTGGTGGAATTGATGTCGCACGGGTGGCGACATCGGCCTTCATCGTCAGCGGCGCGATCGCCGGACTTGGAGGTGCGGTGGAGGTGACGGGCGTGACGTACGCGCTGTACGAGAACCTGTCACCAGGGTATGGCTACACGGCCATCGCCGTCGCGCTGCTGGCGCGCCTGAACCCAGTGGCGGCGATCGGCTCAGCGGTTGTCTTCGGCGCCCTCGAGGCCGGGGCGGCGGCGATGCAACGCGATGCCCAGGTTCCGGCCGGGATGGTCAGCGTGGCGGAGGCGTGTGTGATTCTGGTGCTGCTGGCGACGGAATGGATTGGAGCCCGTGCAGGGGGATGGTCAACTTTGTTCCGGGGGGGGACTCCACCAACGAAGAATCCAGGTGACCTGCCTGCCACCGGCGATCTGGCATGAGTACCGTCGCCGACTTCCTCGATGCCTCCGTCCGCAGCGCGACCCCGCTCCTGCTCGCCGCGCTAGGGGAGACGGTTTCCGAGCGCAGTGGTGTGATCAACGTCGGTCTGGAAGGAACGATCATCGTCGGCTGTCTGGCGGGACTCGCCACAGCCACCATCGTCGGCCCCACCGCCGCACTCGCGGCCGCGGCGGTGGCAGGGCTCATTTTCGCCATCATTTTCGCCATCATCGCCATCTGGATTGGCGCGGATCAGATCATTGCCGGCACGGCCATCACGATGCTGGGACTCGGACTGACCGGCACGCTGTACCGCGTACTCTACGGCGATGCTGGGGCCGCCCTCTCGTCACCGACCCTCGCACCGATCGGCATCCCGATGCTGCAGGATGTTCCGCTGGTTGGACGAGCACTCTTTCGACAACCGCTTCCGACATACCTGGCCGTGGCGCTCGTGCCGTCCGTGTGGTGGTGGCTCAACCGCACGCACTCCGGGCTTGCAATGCGGGCAACGGGCGAAAACCCGGCGGCGGCACGTTCATCCGGGATTTCGCCTCGACGGGTCCAAACGATCGCATCACTCTTTGGCGGCCTGTGCGGCGGTCTGGCGGGTGGGACGCTCGTGCTGGCGCAGGTCGGGACATTCGCCGAGGGGATGTCGGCCGGTCGGGGATTCATCGCGATCGCGATCGTCGCACTCGGACGATGGAGTCCTCTTGGTGCCGCTATGGCGGCGCTATTTTTTGGTATGGCTAGCGCGCTTCAGTTCCTCTTTCAGGCGCTCGATCTGAAGCTCCCCTACCAGATCTTTCTTGCGTTTCCCTATCTACTGACCCTGGTCGCCCTGGCGTTCGCGAAGGGCCGGTACCGAGCGCCGGCGGCGCTGGGCGCACGGGTCCACGCCGGCGATATCAGCTGACCCCACCAGGCTCCCGATGGTATCGCGGGCGGATTCAGCAGCCGGTGTAGGCGCTCGACCAGCGAAGCGACCAGATGCCACCTGTGGTCCGTTGCAGCATCTGGACTCGTGAGCCATCACCGAAATCGAGTCCAAGGAAGACCGAGGGGCGCGGCGCACCGTGCAACTGCACCACAGCCAACAACTCCACGGCGATCAGATCATCCTCGGTCGCATACTGCGTGTTTCGCCATACCGCACTGTACGGGACGACCTTCGGCGGACGCTCGAGGACGAGCACGGTACGCTCAACTCGAGGGGAGGCCTCCATGTTGAGGCGACGTTCAACGACCGCGATCGCAGCATCAACGTCGCCCGGAAAACGCATCCGATAGGCGCGAGTCACACTGAACGGCACCCGTCGCAAGACGCCCGCACTGTCGAGCGGGAGCAGTGACGCCGCCCGGTTGATGTCGATCACGAGCTGCGCCGAGTCGCTGCGGGAGAAGCTGCCGATCGAGTCAGAGCGCACCGGTTCGGCGACGCCGACCTGCAACGCGAGCCGCCAGCCCTGGGGGATGCCTCCGGCGGAGTCTCTGAGCGGGACGACAGGCCATGCGTCGCATCCCTCACCGACTTCAGGCTGTGAACTTGCGGCAAACGCACCCAAGCTCGCCGTGCCGATGCGGCCACTCGGCGCGAACAGCTCCACCAGCGCCGGCGCCGCAGACGACGGCAGCACTGCGATCGCCGGGGCGGGCACACTGTCGTCCAGTACCGGAGGCAAAATGACCTGCGCCACTCCGCCGTCACCGGGGATGTAGATCGCGGAGCCATCAAACGCGTCCCATCGGACGACCACTGCGGGCGCCGCAGAATCGACGGGCGGGCTCATGGTGCGAGGCGCTCGACGCCCGGTCGTCACTCGTGGCTCAGCCGCATCCTTGCCACAGGCGGCGACGAGCCCAGCGAGGACGAACCATCCGCCGAGGAGCTGCGCTGACCGCCGCAGGCCGCGGGGCGAAACCAGATCAGTGGGCGACATGCGCACAAACATACGGGTAGCCGGTCGCCCGGCAACGTGATGCTCATTGCGACTCTCCCGATTACCCTACGCGTCGCAGCGGTGCTCCCTCCGACAACCGAGGTTTCGTGACTGACGTCTCGCCAGCAGACAGTTCACCGGGGACCGGCACTCCGTCACGGTGGCTGAGTGCGCTCGGACTGCACCGCCCCGAGCTCAGGGCCTGGGCCATGTATGACTTCGGCATCTCGGGGATGCAGACGATCATCATGACGGCGGTGTTCCCGATCTTCTTCGTGAAGGTTGCGGCGGCCGAGATGGGTCCGGAACGAGCTTCGGCCTGGTGGGGCTACGTGAACACGATCGGCGCTGTGTTGATCGCGGTGCTGGCCCCGATCCTTGGAGCGCTCGCCGACTTCAAGGCCGCGAAGAAGAAATTCCTCGTCGCATTCATGCTGCTGGGCGCCGGCGCAACCGCGGCGATGTTCTTCGTGCAGCGCGGCGACATGGTGCTGGCCTCCATCACCTTCATCGTATCGCTGGCCGGTGCGACAGGCAGCATGACCTTCTACGAAGCGCTGCTGCCGCACATCGCGGACGAGTCCGAAATCGATCGCGTCTCGACCGCGGGCTACGCTCTGGGATATGTCGGCGGCGGGCTGTTGCTCGCCTTGGCGCTGGCGGTGATTCAGAAACCGGAGTTACTCGGATTGCCGCACGGCGAAGGTTTGACGCCATCGCAGGCGACGTTGCCCGTGCGCCTGAGCTTCATCGCCGTCGCCGCGTGGTGGCTCGCGTTCGCAATTCCTGTGCTGCGTGCCGTCGCCGAGCCGCCCCGATTGCTCGAACTCGACGAGGCGACCCGGACGGCCCCGATCCGGGCATCGATCCATCGGCTTTCGACCACACTGCGGGAGTTGCGCGACTACAAGCAGGCATTCCTGATGATGCTGGCATTCACCATCTACAACGATGGAATCCAGACGATCATCAAGATGGCCAGTGTCTATGGCACTGAGCTGAAGATCGAGCCGGGACAGCTGATTGCCGCCATTCTGCTGGTGCAGTTCATCGGGATTCCAGCCGCATTTGCATTCGGCGCACTGGCGGGAAAGCTCGGTGCAAAGCGATCGATTTTTCTCGGCCTGCTGGTATACACCGGCATCTGCATCTTCGGTTACTTCCTGCGCACCGCGCGGGACTTCTGGATTCTGGCCGTCGTGGTCGGGCTGGTGCAGGGCGGGACTCAGGCGCTGAGCCGTTCGCTCTTTGCCACACTGGTCCCGAAGCACAAGAGCGGTGAATTCTTCGGCTTCTTCAGTGTGTTCGAGAAGTTCGGTGGCATTCTCGGTCCACTGGCCTTCGCCATCGCCGCGCAGCTGGCCGGCAGCAGCCGCGTCGCCATCCTGTCGGTGATCGTGTTTTTCGTGGTCGGCGCCTGGCTCCTCACGATGGTCGACGAAACCGCCGGAGCGGCGGCCGCACGCGCCGCGGACGAGGCAACACTGCGGCCCGAGAGCAGTGCCAGCTGAACACGACAGACTCAGCTATCGATTGCTGACGGGAATCGCGCGCCTGGCGGTCCGGTGGTACTACCGGGCTGTCGAGTTCGATGGCGTGGAGCGGATTCCCGTCATCGGGCCAACGCTCCTGGTGGTGAATCACCCGAATGAACTGATGGACGCCATCTTCGCCGGACTTGTCGCACCTCGACAGCTGACGTTCACGGGCAAGGCGACGCTCTTCGAGCATCCGATTGCCAACGCGTTCCTGCGGCATATGCGCGTGGTACCGCTCCGCCGCTCCCAGGACGAGCGTCATCACGATGCGACCAGCGGTCCCGACGCGACTCGCAACACGGATGCGTTTGCCGCCATCCATACGGCGCTCGCGGCAGGGCAGATGGTGCTGGTCTTTCCCGAGGGCCGCAGTTGGGACGAGCCTCGGCTGGCGCCGATCAAGACCGGCGCCGCACGCATGGCGCTGTCAGCGCAAGACGCGGGGATCCGGGACGTCACGATCGTGCCGATCGGGATCAACTATGAACGGAAAGATGGCCTCCGTTCGCGCGTGCTGGTCGAGGTGGGTGAGCCGATCGTGCTCGATGCGCTCACCAGCGAACAGGTGCGGGTTGACGCTCTCACGACCGAGATTTCGGACCGGCTACGCGCGGTCACGCTCAACTTCGACGACGAGAGTGATGAGGGCGAGGTGCTCGACATCGCCACCGTGCTGGCCGCGGCAACGGATGAAATTCGGCCGCTCGGCGACCCCGATGCACCAATGGCGGCGAAGGTCGACGTGGCGCGGCGCGCCGACATCATCCGGCGACAGCTCGATCGTGGCGAACTGACGTCACAGGTCGAGGAGAGGGTTCGGCATGTGCAGCGCAGGCTCATGAGCTTGCGGCGCACCGCCACGAAGCTGGGCATCCGGCTCGACGATGTCGCGCTCGACACCGGTCTCCCGGCGGCAGGACGGTTCGTCGTGCGAGAGCTGCTGCTGGCGGCGTTCGGAATTCCACTGGCGTTCTGGGGGCGCATGAATCATCTGTTGCCCTTCACGATCGCGCGGTGGCTTGGCCTCCGGACCTCGACGGCGCGGTCGCAGCTGGCCATGCACACGATCGTACTTGGGGTGATCGTGATCCCGGTGTTTTACGCGATACAGACCGCTGCGGCATGGCACTTGGCCGGCCCGTGGTGGGCGCTCGTGTACATCGCGTCGCTGATTCCGAGTGCCTCGTGGGATATCCGCTACACCGAGCGGCTCCGTCAGCTTCGCCATCGCGCGACGGCATGGCGCCACTTCCGCGAGGACCCGGGGCTTCAGCTCAAGCTCCGCGACGAGCTGACGAGCCTGCGAGACGAGGCCGCAACCATCGCGTCTGGCGTCTCACCGATGACGGCGGTCGCCGAGTCGTAGCACCGCGATCAGAGGGTCATCGTGCCGGCGGCAGAAAGCGCCCCACCAGATCCCAGTGCCATGCCGCGCGCCGTTCTCCGGTGCGCGGATCCTTGAGCGGCTTGTCCTGCAGCCGATGCACCGGCAGCCCCACCGAGGCGCCATAGGCCAGCAA
>JANPFJ010000340.1:0-3466 GCA_031423355.1 Gemmatimonadaceae bacterium
TACGGCATGTCGTCGAGACGCTTCTGGTGGGAACGGTCCATCAGCTTCGGTTGCTGACTGGGCAAGGAATCATCCCGGACGCCGTACGTATGTTGCACGCGGAGCCACCCACTGGCAGCAGTGAACACGCGCGACTGTTCGGTGTGGCACCGCGCTTCAGTGCCGACGAGAATGCGATCGACATCCGGACGCGTGATCTCGACATTCCGCTGCGGTCGGCCAATCCGGCGCTGCTCGCGGCATTCGACCAGCATGCGAGTGCCGCACTGGCGGCGCTGGACAGCCGGGCGTCACTGGTCGGGCGCGTGAATCAGGAACTCGTGACGCAGATGAAGGGCGAAGCACCAAGCATCACCATGGTTGCCAGTGCACTGGCGACGAGCGCGCGAAATCTGCAGCGTGGTCTGGCTGCGGAAGGCACGACGTTTCAGGCGCTGCTCGATGACGCACGACGCGAGCTTGCGGTGCGGCACCTGTCGGAGCCGAACGCCACCGTCGCGAAAGTGGCGTGGCTGGTGGGGTTCTCCGAGCCGAGTGCGTTTCACCGGGCGTTCCGGCGCTGGACGGGGCATTCACCGCGGGCAATGAGTGTGGCGCAGCCCGCGTAGTTTCGGTGACAGTGCACACATCTCCGCCTGCCCGATCGGGCAGGCGGAGATGAGTGCACTGTCACCGAACTTCTCTACGGCATCCGTCCGTACTTCCTCATCGCGGCCAGCATCCGATCCACCGGCAACGCAAAGATCCGCAGATCATTCGCCCCGGTCGTCGTCTCGGCCGCCAGCATCGCGTTGGTAATCGCCGCTTCGGTGGCCTGCGCGGTGGCCTTGAAGAGCGGCGAGATCGCGGCATTGGACAACAGACGCACGGTCGATACGGTGTCACTGCTCCACGTCTTCGGGTTGGCCGTGCTGAAGGCGACGAAGATGTCGCCCGAACCATTGCCGCCAAACCCACCCTGCCGACCGATGCCAAGCGACACGCGCGTGACGAGGCGCTTGAGCTGATGTGGCATCAGCGGTGCGTCGGTCGCGACGACGACGATGATCGACCCCTGCTCGGCTGCGTCGGCATCATCCGGACGCGCCGGTGTGCTGCAGCGGCGAGCGCCGCGCGTCTCTGCCGGCAGCGGAGCCTCGTTGGCGATGCACGGCGACAGATCGGTGATCTCCTCGCCCACCGGTACGCCGGCAATGCGAAGATCGGCTCGCGAGCCGAAGTTGCATTGCACCAGCACGCCGACGGTGTAGCCCCCTTCGGCCACCGTCACGACGCGCGATGCGGTGCCGATACCGCCCTTGAAACCAAGGCAGCGCATCCCCGTGCCACCGCCCACCACACCTTCACGGACCGGACCACCACGCGCGCTGTCGAGCGCCGCGAGAACGTGTTCCGTCTTCACGTGAAAACCATTGATGTCATTCAGGCCGCCATCATACGTCTCGGCCACGACCGGCAACCACCAGGGCTGCAGCACGTTCTTGCGGCCGACTTCCCACTTGATGATCGCATCGCGCACCACACCCACGCTGTGTGTGTTGGTGATGCCGATGGGCCCTTCGAGATAGCCACCTTCCTGAATCCAGGTGGTGCCGGTCATCTCGCCATTGCCGTTGAGCGTGAACCACGACGCGAACACCGGATCGGCGTTGTCCTTGCCGCGCGGGTGCACGATCGTCACGCCGGTGCGCACGGGACCTTTGCCGACGATCAGCGGGCCGCTGCCTGAGATGATGGTGCTGTGGCCGACTTCGACGCCGGCAACGTCCGTGATCGCATCGAAGCGGCCGGGAGTGCCGCCGATGGGAAGCTTGAGGTCGTTTTCGCGGGGCTTCGGCTGTGCCGCCAAGGGCTGAGTGCTGAAGCAGGCCACGCAGACGGCGAGGGCCAGGCGACGTGCGACGCTCGGACAAGGAGCCGGCATGAGATTCTGGAGCCAGACGGAGGCGAGGTGGTGCTGCGGGCGTGTGGTAAACGTCGCCCCCGGGGCGCGCGCGCACCACCGTCGCGCCCCGGGTCACCCGCTCAGCGCGCTACTTCCCCGTCAGGAACGAGATCATGTCGATCCACCACGCCGTCCCGCCAATCCAGATCCGGAACGGGTGCGACAGTGCCATCAGCGTACTCCCGACGAGGTAGACCGGGTGGATCCGCCGCCGCGTGGCGAGATCGAACACGACACCCGTCAGCAGCAGCGCATGGACAATGCGTACGGAAAGGCACGGCCGTAGACCCGCGTGAGCGAGATCCGGCTACGCCCCCTGCCCTGCAGCGGGTCACGCGCGACGTACCTCGACGTGCGGATACATTTGGTGCATCACATGACTCGTCACAACGGCATGGCTGGGCCCCGTCGTCGACGGCGGCGCACCACTCGCTTTCGGCGTCACTGACATGGTCACAGTACAGAGGGAATGGCGCGCGTTTCCTTCTGACATGACGACAGTGCCATCGCCGTTTTTCTTTGTCGCGAATCCCTCGTTGATTCACTCCCACACCGCCACCGCTCATGACGCTTGATCGCCGATCGTTCCTGACATCCGCCGCACTGACGGCGGCAGCCGCCGCTCTCCCGGGTGCCGTGGCAAAGGCGGAGGCGATACGGGATGCCCGCACCTACATCGAGCTGCGATCGTACCGCTTGAAGCCGGGTGCATCGCATACGCTGCTGGATGCGTATCTGCAGAACGCACTGATTCCGGCACTGAATCGTCGCGGTATTGGCGCGGTGGGCGTGTTCACGGAACCCGAGGCCACGGACGGTCCGGCGGTGTGGGTGCTGTTCTCGCATCCGTCGCTGGCGTCGGTGAGCACGATCAACGCTTCGGTCAACACCGATGCGGCCGTCCTCGCTGCAGGCGCCGACTACCTGAGCGGACCGACGAGAGCGAATCCAGCGTTCGATCGGATCGACACCTGGATCCAGCTCGCCTTTGCCAACATGCCGAGGCTGGAAGTCCCGGCACTGAAACGCGCCAACAAGGAACGGGTGTTCGAGCTGCGCATCTACGAGAGTTTCTCCGAACTGAAGGCGCTGAAGAAGGTCGACATGTTCAACGCGGGCGAGATCGAGGTGATGCAGGAGCTGCAGCTCTCGCCGGTGTATTACGGTCAGGCGCTGGCTGGTCGCGACCTGCCGCAGCTGTCGTACCTGTTGTGCAGTCCTGATCGTGCGACACACAAGGTGAACTGGGAGCGGTTCCTGGCGCACCCGACGTGGAAGCGACTGTTCGCGGATCCGCAGTATGCGGAGACGGTGTCGAAGATCACGAGCCGGTTTCTGGTGCCGACGGCGTATTCGCAGCTCTGACGCGATTTCTGGAGGCAACGAGATTCGCGCGCTCGTTGGGTTGTTGGTGCGTGAATCTGAGTGGTACCTGGGGAGGGAGATCGTTAACACTGTTCACGCGGGGGGCGCGGAGGGCGCGGGGGAGGGCAACGGCTTGTGGGGTTGTCTGCGTGATGG
>JANPFJ010000341.1:0-1147 GCA_031423355.1 Gemmatimonadaceae bacterium
GGACTTCCACGCCGCGACGGCCTGTCCGTGTGTACCGAGCTACGTCGGCGCGGATCGAACGCGCGCGTGCTCATGCTCACGGCCCGCGACACCGTGACCGACCGGGTCGCCGGGCTCGATGCCGGCGCCGACGACTACCTGACCAAGCCGTTCGACTTCGACGAACTCCTCGCCCGACTGCGCGCCCTGCTTCGCCGGCGGGGCGACGTGCTGCCGACGGAACTGGTGATCGGCGACCTCGTGCTCGACACGCGGGGACAGACCGCGACGCGCGCGGGTGTGCCGCTCTCGCTGACCACCAAGGAGTACAGCCTGCTCGAGTACCTGGCGCGGAATGCCGGGCGAGTCGTGGGCCGGGCCGACATTTCGGATCATGTGTGGGACGACCACTACGATCCGTTCTCGAACCTGATCGAGTCGTACATCAATCGCCTGCGTCGCAAGGTGGATCGGGCCGGCCAGTCGCCGCTGATCCACACGCGACGTGGCGCAGGCTATGTCCTCACGGCGAGCGCGGACACCGCGTGACGACTGGCCAGGAGAAGACGCCGCGCTGGGGCACACTCGGTCGGCTTCCGGTGCGTGCGCGCCTCGCCCTGTGGCACGTGACTGCCGTGGCAGTCGTGTTGCTGTTCTTCGTGGTGGCCACGTCACGGTATCTCGAGCACTCGCACGCGCAACGGATCGATGCGTCGCTGATCGAGACGGCTGATCTGGTCGTGCAAGTCCTGCGACACGAGGCCACCGAGGAGCAAACCGAGTTGGCTGTGGCGGTGGAGGATGGTGTGCGTGAGGTGCGCTACCGGGATCGTCGCGTGATCATTCTCGACGCAGCGGGACGCGTGCTCGCTCGATCTGACACGCTTCCACTAGGCAGTTTCACGTTCGGCGGGCACTCGCTCGATGGCACGCCCATCCTCGCCCAACTGAGTCGCGCCGCTCGGGACAGCGGACGTGCATTCGCGAGTGTCGGTACCGATCCCACCGCAACGCGCGTCCTCGCCATCAGCACCGCATACCTTGGCACGCCACTCACGCTCGTCGTGGCGCGCCAGTTGGCGGACGACGCCGAGGGCGGCACAGAGTTCGTGCGCTGGCTCTACATGATCATTCCCGTGGCGCTCATCGTGGCGGGGATCCTTGGGTA
>JANPFJ010000342.1:0-2966 GCA_031423355.1 Gemmatimonadaceae bacterium
CGAGTGCTCGCAACGTGACGGAACACATGCCCTGGCAAATCGCGAGACATATTCTGCGGTCAGTCTCCCTCGGCCTCAGCCCGCTCAGTTCATGACAGATCCCCGTGACATCGCTGCGGTGCGCCTCGATCACGCCCTCGATCGGATGTGGGCAGGCATGGCGACGCCCGAGGATGAAGTACTGGTTGCAGACTGGGTCACGGCGGACCCCGCTCGTGCCGAGTTGCTCGACAGCGTGCCTGCCGCCGCCGTTGGCGACGTGCTGGTGACCCCTGCCGAGACAGCGGCAGCCTGGGCCGCGGTCGCCGCCCGTCTGGAGGTCGACGTCGTCAGGCTGATCACCAGTGCACGTTCCTCGCAGATGGCGCCGTCGCGACCCGACTCCGTACGCCCCTGGTTGCTGCGCGCCGCCGCCGCGGTGATGGTGGTGATCGCGGGCGCGGCCGGTACGCGCCTGATGACGTCGGGCGGGATGAGCGAGCTGGTCGCACCACGAGGCCAGCGGATCAGCGCCACGCTGCCTGACGGCAGCTCCCTGACGCTCGCGGCCGGCAGTCGTGCGCGCTGGTCGCGCGACTTCGGCGCGGCGGAACGCACTGTCCTGCTGGATGGCGAGGCGTTCTTCGACATCGTTCACGATACTACACGACCGTTCCGGGTCCGCGCGCGGCACAGTGTCATCGAGGACATCGGTACGCGCTTTGCGGTCCGCGCGTGGGTAGAGCTGTCCGATGTCGAGATCATCGTGGAGGAAGGTCGCGTATCGGTGCGTGACACCGCGGTCACATCTCAGCCTCATGTCACCGAGCTGCACGCCGGACAACGTGGGCTGCTGCCGATCCGCGGCCCGGTGGTCGTGTCCACGGTGCCGGCAACCGCACTGGCCTGGGTCGATGGCACGCTGCAGTTCGACAACGCGGCGCTCCCGGAAGCGCTCCTGGTGCTCGAGCGGTGGTACGATGTGACGATTGTCGTCGATTCGTCGCTGACGCGCCGTCGTCTGTCCGCTCGATTCGAAGCGCAGCCGATCTCACAGCTGCTGGTGCCACTTGGTGTCGCACTCAACGCCCGTGTGCAACAGACTGGCAATGTGATCACAATCGCTCCACGCTGACCTGCTGCGTCGCGCATGGCGCTGCGGAAGACGCCGGTGTGGCGCGGCAAGGCGCACGGCACACCACACCACACCACACAGTGTGAGGGGATACGGTGGCCTTCAGGTGTCGTGTGCTCGAATCCGACATCACCACACACGTGTGGAGAGTCCACCGCGGTGATGTCTCACATTGATCCCGACTGACGTGCTTTTCCATACTCGAATACGTCTTGCACGACGTGGCTTCGCTCTTGTCCTGACTACATCGCTGGCGAGCCTGCTTCACGCACAATCCGAAGTGCCACGTGACTTCCTCGCGCTGGACAGCACGGCCACACTGCGCGGTGGACTGGCAGCGACAGTCACGCTCAGTAATACAGAACAACCGATATCGGCGGTCATCGCCGAAATTGCCCGGCAGGCGCGCTTGTCATTCGTCGTCGACGGCGCGCTGCCGGCCATGTCGCGCCGGGTGCGCATTCGCGCGACGGCAACACCAGCCGCCACAGCACTGCAGCGGGCGCTGGCAGGCAGTGGACTGCGCGGCTTCGTCGGCCCGGCCAACCAGCTGCTGATCCTTCCGGGTCCGGCTGCCCCGCGTGACTCCGTCCGGGGGCGGACGCCCACGGTACGATTGACCGGCTATGTCCGCAGTGCCGCATCGCGCGAAGTGATCCGGAATGCGGTGCTGATCGTTGGAGAGCTTCGGCTCTCGCGTGAGAGCAATGAGGAAGGCTATTTCGTGCTGGCCCTGCCTCCCGGATCGCACCGCCTGCGGGTGCGTGCGATCGGCTTCGCGCCGCTCGATACGACGGTCATGCTGTCCGCATCGGCGACTCGGGACTTCATCCTGAAGCCGCAACAAACCACGCTGGCCACGGTGATCGTCAAGTCGCAGAATAGTGACGAGCGCGCCGATCTCGATCCCAAGCTGCCCGATATGAGCGTGGTCCGGCTCGACATGGCGACCGTCCGGCTGGCACCCCCGCTGCTGGGTGAAGTCGATCCACTGCGCTCGATCTCGCTTCTGCCTGGAGTCGCAACAGTGAGCGATGCCTCGACAGCATTCGTGGTGCGCGGCGGCGGCGTGGACCAGAACCTGATTCTGCTCGACGAGGCGGTGATCTACAACCCGTCGCACATCCTCGGTTTCATCTCGACATTCAATGCCGACGCCGTGGACAACGTGACGCTCTACAAGGGCGCCATTCCGGCGAAGTTCGGCGGCCGGCTCTCGTCGGTGGTGGATGTGCGGCAGCGCGAAGGGAACGCCAACGAGTATGCCGGCAGCGCATCGATCGGCCTGATTTCGAGCCGGGCGACGTTCGAGGGGCCGCTGTTCGGCAAACGCGGTTCGTTTCTGGTCGCGGGTCGCCGCTCGTACGCCGACGCATTCCTCCGCGTCTCGAGCGACAGCAACTTGAATGACAACACGGCGTACTTCTACGACCTGAATGCCAAAGGAAACGTCCGGCTCGGACAGCGTGGCGCGCTGATGCTGTCGGGGTATGCGGGCCGCGATGAATTTGCGCGACCCAACCTCGGCGTCGGGGTGGGCTGGGGCAATCGGGCTGCGACGCTCCGATGGAATCAGGCGATTGGTGATCGGCTGTTCTCCAAGGTCACGGCGACGGGCAGCAATTACGATTTTCGCTTCCGTTTCCCGTACCCCGGCATCGATTCCGCGCGCTGGAAAGCCGGCATTGCCACGACGACACTGAAGGTCGATGAGACGTATCAGCTCACGGCGAGGCATCGCCTCGAGTTTGGCGCCGACTGGACGGCCACGACGTTCGATCCTGGCGCGGTGCGTGGCAAGTCGGACTCCAGTGCGTCGCAGGCTTTCAGCGTGGAGGCGCGCCGCGGCCGG
>JANPFJ010000343.1:0-1189 GCA_031423355.1 Gemmatimonadaceae bacterium
ATGCTGACGCACTTCCGCGCGCAGGTGGAAGAGGCGGTCTACCACTTGTTCTCCTGGGACACCGGGACGTTCACCTTCGAGGCTGACGCGCGAGCCACCACGGCCGAACCGCTCGTCTCGATCAGCGCCGATACCCTGCTGCTTGAAGGGGCGCGTCGCGTCGATGAGTGGACGCAGATCGCCAAGAAGATCCCCAGTCTTGACTTGATCTTTGAAGTCGACGCCAGGCGATTGGCGCAGGCCGACGTGACGCTCAGTGCCACGCAGGAGCAGCTCATTCCGTTGCTCGACGGTGCGGTCGACGTCCAGGCGATGGTGGAGCGCTCGGGTCTCGACGAGTTCGAGGTGGGCAAAGCCTTGTTCGGATTGATCACCGCCGGATTTGCCCAACGCGTTGGGCGGAGTGCCGCGCGGCGCCAACCGCCGCCGGAGAGTCGTATCGCGGAGCACCGGAATCTTGGGGTGGCGTTCTACCGGACGGGGTTGCTCGACGAGGCACAGCGGGAGTTTCGTCGCGTGCTGGAGCTGCGTGACGCCGACGGAGCGGCGCGATTTCATTTGGGGTTGGTGCAACTCCGCCGTGGGCAGTACGAGGACGCGGTGGACACGTTCCGCCGTGCCGCGCGCGAGCCGGATGCGCCGCCCGCCGTCCTGCATGATCTCGCGTTCGCGCTGGAACGGCTTGGACGATTAGACGAGGCCGCAGAAGCGCTCGCGGACGCCGCCACCCGCGCCCCGGTCGCCGATCCACGCATTGCGCTCTCCGAAGCGATGCTGTTCCTGCAGCGTGGTCAACTGGATGCCGCCGACGAGCGTCTGGCGACCGCACGCGCGGGATGGGGTGCGCGACAGCCCACCGCGGCCTGGTATCATGCGTCAGGACTGGCGGCCGCTTTGGCCGGCGACACCGCGCGAGCGCTGGCGGTGCTCGAGGAAGGGCTGACGGTGCATCCGCACGCGGCGGCGCTGCACAACAATCTGGCCGTGGTCCACGAGCGACGCGGCAGCTACGAGTTGGCCGCCCGGACGCTCGAACACGCGTTGCTCGAAGACGCCAACTGCGCGCATCTGCACAAAAATTTGGGCGACTACTTGTACCGTGCGCAGCGGTACGATGAGGCGTATGACGCGTTCCTTCGCGTCGTGCGCTTGAACGACACCCACGGCGCCGACGTGTATCTCAAACTTG
>JANPFJ010000344.1:0-1045 GCA_031423355.1 Gemmatimonadaceae bacterium
TGCCGAGTGGGTCGTTCGAGGAGCAACTGTCCGTGTTTCTGGAGCGCGCCGTGCTTTCAAAGTGGCAGGGCGAAGAGGCCGATCCTGATCGCGTGAACTTGCTCACGCTCCATTCCACGAAAGGGCTCGAGTTTTCTCGGGTGTACATCATTGGCGTGGAGGACACGCAGCTGCCGGGAGGTTCGCCCACGAAAGCGCCCTCGGCACACGAAGTGGAAGAGGGGCGGCGTTTGCTGTACGTGGGGATGACGAGGACCATCGACCGTTTGACCATGACGACTGCGCAGGAGCGATCGGGAAAGCCGTCAGGCGGCCATCAGTTTCTCGACGAGATGCATCTTTCGATTGAGGATCCGACGTGACAGCACGCGAGTGGCGTATAAAAGTTGGCGAGGGCGACGTGAGTGCCGTGTATGAGGCGGCCACCACCGGGCACGAGGGAACCGTGTTTGTCTGCGCCCACGGTGCTGGTGGCAGCATCTCCGACCGCGGCACGCTCGCCTCGGCACAGGCCATGCGAGACGCGGGGTTCGGTGTGGTGCGATTCAACTTTCCCTACAAGGAGCGAAAGTCAGGCCGCCCCGATGCGATGCCAACGCTCATGAACACCGTCGCGGCGGTCGTGGCGTTCACGAGACGAGAGCTCGATCCGGCCCGCCTGGTGATCGGCGGTCGCTCAATGGGTGGACGCGCCGCATCGATGCTCGCTGCCGATGGCTTCGACGCCGACGGGTTGTTGTTGCTCGCGTACCCGTTGCATCCGGCGGGTCAACCGGAGAAGCTGCGCGATGCGCATCTGCCGCGTATCCAGATGCCGGTCTTGTGCATCAACGGCACGCGCGACGAGCTGTGCACGCCCGCCTTGATGACGAAGGCCCTGACCACGGTGAAGGCGCCGTGGCAGATGCATTGGGTGGAGGGCGCTGATCACAGTTTCCACGTGCTCAAATCATCAGGTCGAACTGACGCGTTAGTGATGATCGAGATGTGTACCGTTGCCGCAGCCTGGCGCGCCGCAGTGACTAGCGCACCGCGTTGAACGCGG
>JANPFJ010000345.1:0-1868 GCA_031423355.1 Gemmatimonadaceae bacterium
GCGATCACGGGCATGCTGGTCGTTGGTCTCGGACTCCTTGGCGTTGCGGGTTTCTACATGCTGGTCATCGGCAAGAACACCGGTGAAGCAGCGATCAAGGCCGCGCTCGAGCCTATGATCGGTCTTGCCTTCGGCTCTTCGCTGATTTCCATTTTCGCGCGACTCGGCGGCGGCATCTTTACGAAGGGTGCCGACGTCGGCGCCGACCTCGTGGGAAAGGTGGAGGCGGGCATCCCCGAAGACGATCCGCGGAACCCAGCCGTGATCGCCGATAACGTCGGTGATAATGTCGGTGATTGCGCCGGCATGGCGGCCGACCTCTTCGAGACGTACGCCGTCACGATTATCGCCGCGATGCTCGTGGCCGGCCTGTCGTTCGCCACCTACGGCAATTCCGGCGTGCTGTATCCGCTGGTGCTCGGCGCTGTCTCGATCCCGGCCTCCATCGTGGGCACGTTCTTCGTGAGCGTGAAGCCCGGTGGCAAGATCATGAACGCGCTCTACCGCGGGCTTCTCGTGTCCGGCGTGTTGGCGGCGATCGCGTTCTTCTTCGTCACGCAGTCCATGTTCCCAGGAGAGATGGGCACCACACTGTTCATCTGCGCGATGATCGGCTTGGGGCTCACGGCGGCGTTAGTCGTGATTACGGAGTATTACACGTCAACGGAATACGGACCGGTCAAACAGATCGCCAAGGCCTCGGAGACCGGGCATGGCACGAACGTGATCGCCGGCCTTGCGGTCTCTATGAAGTCGACCGCCGCTCCCGTACTCGTGGTGGCCGCGGCGATCTATTTTTGCTTCGACCTCGCCGGCCTGTATGGCATCGCCATCGCCGCGACGTCGATGCTGTCGATGGCCGGCATGATCGTTGCTCTTGACGCGTACGGCCCCATCACGGATAACGCCGGTGGGATCGCCGAGATGAGCCATCTGGGCCCCGACATTCGCAAGATCACCGATGCGCTCGACGCAGTCGGCAACACGACCAAAGCGGTCACCAAAGGCTACGCGATTGGCTCGGCAGGTCTCGCGGCGCTGGTGCTGTTCGCCGACTATTCCAGTAAGCTCAGCGCGCATCTGGGGACACCGGTCAACTTCTCGATCGACGATCCGAAAGTCGTGATCGGTCTCCTCATCGGCGGCATGATTCCGTATCTCTTCGCGGCAGCAGCGATGCAGGCCGTCGGTCGCGCGGCCGGTGCTGTCGTGGAAGAAGTGCGGCGTCAGTTCCGCGAGCTCCCGGGCATCATGAAGGGCACCGACAAGCCGCAGTACGACAGGGCCGTCGATCTGCTCACAAAGGCTGCGATCCGCGAAATGATTGCGCCGTCGCTCCTGCCGCTCGTGATTCCGGTCATCGTTGGTGTCGTGCTCGGCGGCGCCGCGCTGGGTGGCCTCCTTATGGGTACCATCGTGACGGGCCTCTTCGTCGCCATCTCGATGTGCACTGGCGGCGGGGCGTGGGACAATGCCAAGAAGTACATCGAGGAAGGACATCACGGCGGCAAAGGCAGCGTCGCCCACATGGCGGCAGTCACCGGCGATACCGTGGGCGACCCGTACAAGGACACGGCAGGCCCGGCGATCAACCCGCTCATCAAGATCATCAACATTGTCGCGCTGCTGCTTGTCCCCCTGCTCGCGAAGGCCTGAGGCCATCGCGCTCGGCTGAAGGGCGCGACCTAAGCTAGCTCGTGTCGATGCTGAAACGCCGTGAACGGCACACGGCACTGCGAGGGGTGAGCGACAGCATGGGAGCAGGCCTAAGCGCTCAGGCCTGAGGAAAAGAAGGGGTGAGGCGCACCACAGGCGTGGGCTCTCAGCTCTCAGCCGGTCAGGTGAGAGCTCCAGCCAGAGGCCTCAGC
>JANPFJ010000346.1:0-2107 GCA_031423355.1 Gemmatimonadaceae bacterium
GGGGAAGACGACGACGTTCTACATGATCGTGGGACTGATTCAACCGCAGAGCGGTCAGATCGTGCTCGACGGCGCCGACATCACATCGATGCCGATGTACAAGCGGGCGCGCAACGGGATTGGCTACCTGTCGCAGGAACCGTCGATCTTCCGGAAGCTGACGGTCGAGGAGAACATCATGGCGATCCTCGAGACGCTCAAGCTGTCGAAGGCCGAGAAAGCGGCGCGCCTGGAGCGACTCCTCGATGAGTTGAGCATCAAGCACCTGCGCAAGAGCAAGGCCTATGCGCTGTCCGGTGGCGAGCGGCGGCGGCTTGAGATTACGCGCGCGCTGGTGACCGAGCCAAAGTTCATGATGCTCGACGAACCCTTTGCCGGCGTGGACCCGATCGCAGTCCATGATATCCAGACCATTGTCTCCGGGTTGCGTCACCGAGGGATAGGCGTCCTTATCTCGGACCATAACGTGGAGCAGACACTGGATATCGTGGACCGGGCCTACATCATGTTCGATGGCCAGGTGAAGGTATCCGGAACCGTGCGCGAACTGGTGTTTGACGACACGGTGGCGGACATCTACCTCGGTCCGACTCTCGCGGCACGGCTGCGCGAGCGCTTCAAGCGCGACGACTCGACGGGCGCCGCCTGATGGCTGGCACGGCACAGGCGGGGGGGCGGCGATGAGCGGCTTCAAGACGGGGCTCAATCAGAGCACGTCCATGCGTCAGGAGATGAAGGTCAATCCGCGCCTCTACCAGGCGATGGATCTCCTGTACATGCCGCTGCTCGACCTCCAGCAGCACCTCCAGCAGGAATTGCTGATCAACCCGTTCCTCGAACTCGTGCCGGAAGACGAGGACGGTGAGGACGGGACCGAGACACTCGAGGTGGCAACACCCGAAGAACAGAAGGCGGACAACACCGACGAGATGGACTGGCAGAAGATCCTCGAGGACGGGTTCGAGAGCGGTGGCCGGAAGGAGGAATACGAGGAGCGCGAGTACATCGAACCGGTGACGGTGATGTCACGCGACCTGATGGATCACCTGCGCGACCAGGTCCAGATGCTCGAACTCTCGTCGCGCGAGGCGTACCTCGCCGACGAGTTCGTCGGGAACATCAACGAGGACGGCTATCTCGCCTGCGAGTTGACCGAAATCCTCAGCGGTGTGAACACCGAAGTCCTTCGTGTGGCCGAATCGGCCGGCATCGACATCAGTGAGTTGCCGATGTACACGATCGAGGAAGTCGAGGCGCTGCTGCCGGTGATTCAGCAGCTCGACCCGCCTGGCGTCGGCGCGCGCAATCTGCGCGAGTGCCTCCTGCTGCAGCTGGCACAACTGGGGCAGGGGGAGGGCGTGGCCTATGCCCTGGTGCGTGACGGATTTGACGAACTCATCGGCCATCGCTGGAGCGAGATGGCCAAGCGGTTCGGCATTCCTGTGTCGGATGTCCAGGCCGTCGCCGATCAGATCGCCAAGCTCGACCCGAAGCCTGGGCTCAAGTACGCACCGGACAACGAACACTACATCATTCCGGATCTGGTGGTCGACAAGGTGGACGGGCGCTACGTCGTGTACCTCAACGATGGCAACCTGCCGCGCCTGAAACTCAGCCGGACATATCAGGATATCGCGCGCGACAAGAAGAAGTACGATGCCGAGAGCAAGGATTTCATCGCCAACAAGATGAACTCTGCGCATTGGATGATTCAGGCCATCGAGCAGCGACGTCAGACGATGCTGAAGGTGATGAACTACATCGTCGAACGGCAACGCGATTTTTTCGAGAAGGGCGTCCAATTTCTCAAGCCACTCACGTTGCGTGAAGTGGCGGAAGTGATTGGCATGCACGAGTCAACCGTCAGTCGGGTGACGAACGAGAAATTCGTGCAGTTGCCACGCGGTGTGCTGCCGCTGAAATTCTTCTTCTCATCCGGACTCTCCACCACCGACGGCGACGACGTCTCGGCGCGCGGCATCAAGGACCAGATCAAGAAGCTGGTCGATGGTGAAGACGCCAAGGATCCGCTGACTGACCAGGCCATTGTGGATATTCTCAAGCAGGGTGGTGTTGTGATCGCACGCCGCACCGTCGCCAAGTATCG
>JANPFJ010000347.1:0-2049 GCA_031423355.1 Gemmatimonadaceae bacterium
CACCGCTGGGATCCACATGAACAGTGTCGACACCGGGTGGGTGACGGATGAGGATCCCGTCGAGATTGCGGCACGGAAGACAGCCGAGCACCGGTTTCACCCGCCGCTGGATATCGTCGATGGTGCGGCGCGCATCGTCGATCCGATCATCGCTGGCGTCAATACGGGCCAGCATGTGTGGGGACAGTTCCTGAAGGACTACGTGCCGACGGACTGGTAGGTACATCGCGGTGGCCGCGACCATCCTGCGCTGCCGCGGCGGCGCCACGTCGCGTTCATGAACTCCTGACACCACTCGTGATTGGCCCGGTTTCATGAACGTCTGACGCCAGCTTGTTGCGACCGGGTTCATGAACCGCTGACACCGTGCGCCGCAGGGCCGAGTTCATGAACCTGGTGTGAATGCATCCCTGCCACATGGCGCCTGTACTTCGTGCCTGGGCAGAACGGTGCTGCTCCATTCTGGCACACCTGCACCCCGTGTTGGTTCATTTTGGCACGCACGCTGGGCCCTTGCCTCGTCGTGGCACAACCCGTCGCATGGCATGCCACGTGGTGACAGCGACGCGGGTGACGCGTGGACGGTGGATTCGCGCCGGCATGGCCTGAGCTTTGCAATGGTGCCGAAGTCAGAACGATGAAAGCGGTCCTGGAGCGCGCAGTGACGGCCGCCGCAATCACCACCATGGAACACGAACATGTTCACAGCCACTCTCGCGATGCTGCTGGTGTGCGCCGATACCACCATGCGGTTCCCATCCGCGGAATCGGACACGATGCAGACCGGCGTGCCGATACTCATCGACACGTTGCCGGTGGTGGCGCTGGGGCAGACTTCGGCGGCGGATACGGTCCCGGCCACGCCGCAAGTGGCCTGGGCATTGGCAGACACCGTCGTCAAGAAGAAGCGGCCAGCCCTGGTGGAGTACTCTGACTGGTACGGCCGACGCCTGGCGCTGCATCGTGCGCTGACGTGGACGATGATTCCGCTGTTCGCTGTGTCGTACTACACCGGAGAACGCCTCGCCCGCGACGGCCGGGTCAATTCACCCTACGCCGTGCGCGCGCTTCATCCGTATGCCGCCACCGGGGCGGCGGCGGTCTTCGGGGTGAATACCGTGACGGGCGTCTGGAATTTGTGGGCAGGGCGCCATGATGCCGAAGGCCGCAAGCGCCGATTCGCGCACTCCATTCTGTTCATGATCGCCGATGGGGGGTTTGCCTATGCTGGTTCAATCGGCAACAAGTCGCGCGATGACAGCAGGCTGCGAAGTGTGCATCGCACCGTCGCCCTGTCGTCGATGGGTGTGAGCTACGTCGGGATGATGCTGATGTTGCTGGGTGGGAAGTAGTGTCGATCCTCAGCACGCTCATCTCGGTGTGCGAACCATGGGCAACGCTCTACGGCGGATCAACCCCGCTCTCGGTGGGCCTCACGTTCGCGCATCTGGGATCGATGGTGGTTGGCGGCGGCCTCGCGTTGGCCGCGGATCGGACGGTGCTGCGCGCCGGTACGCCCGACACGCCGGAGGCGCGGCTCGCGGTGGCGGACGCGGTTGGTGACGTCCATCGCCCCGTGGTGGCGGCCCTCGCGATTTCGGCGATCAGCGGAGGGCTGCAACTCGCCGCCGATCTCGAGACGCTCGCCGTGAGCAAGGTGATGTGGGTCAAGCTCGGGCTGCTGTTGCTGCTCGGGATCAATGGCTTTCTGATGCTGCGGAACGAGAAGGGTGTACGTGATGCGGCAGGCGCGGTCCCGGCGTTCCGGGCCCTCCGTTTGCGCGCCATCACGAGTGTGGTGCTCTGGCTGGCAATCACGCTGGCCGGAGTTGGACTCATGCAAGGGTGAGGAGCACTGTGACGATGCCATCAGGACGCGACGCGGCGGACGATTGCACTGACTGTACGCTGCACGACCGGCGATCATTTCTGACACGGACACTGGCGGCGATTGCCGCAGCCAGTGTGCTGCTGCCGGGAGTGGTGAAGGCCGAGGAGATGGCTGGATTCGTGCTCTTTCGCGCAGCACGTCGCGCCGACGGGACGGCG
>JANPFJ010000348.1:0-2153 GCA_031423355.1 Gemmatimonadaceae bacterium
CACGCGCTCACACCGAACAGCGCGGCGATCTCGGCGTCGCCCATGCGATCGAAGTCCTTGGGCACCGTGATCTCGCCCGCCAGAAAGCCCAGGCGCTGCGGCGCGTCCGGCGCGTCGAGCCCGGCGACCTTCACCAAGGGCTTGCCGGCCTTGGCGATCACGAACGCGTCGCCCTTGACGGCCTGATCGACCAGCTTGGACAGCTGCGTTTTTGCTTCGTGGATGTTGACGGTGATCACGGGTGTTGACTAAGGGTGATGGACTAAGTCTATCCAATCTCACGCGACCTGGCAACCGGCGCCGCCCCCGTGTAACCGTCCACAGACGGTGATCATCGCTCATCAACGTCACAGAGCCGTCGAAGTCGTTCAGCGTGATTTCAACGACTCCGTAGGTGTCCTGCATCGACAGCCAACTTTCCGGCGTCCGTCCCACGATTTCAACGACTCTGACCCCTTGAATGGAGATAGACCTCGGTGATAAACGCCCCAGGATGCGGAAGGTTGTGCATGGCCACGTCGCGTCCGTGACCGGCGAGACCAGTACGGACGCATCGATCAGCCCGCCACGCTGACGATCCGAGCACCGCCCGTCACGGCGCCCCCGCCCCCCGCGACGACGCGGTGAGCTGCGGCCAGTTCACGACGAGCTTGACACCGCCGACCGTCACACCGGCACCGCCCACCATCAGGAACTCGCGCCCGCTCGGAAAGACGCTCCAATTCGTGTTCAAGGCGCCGCCGCGCTGGAAGCGGTCGACAAAGAGGGTATCCCATCGCACGACGCGAAGCGGGTTGCCGTTTAGCCGCGCCGCAACGATCAGCTGGCCCGCGCTCCGATAGAACAGCGCGCCACCCTCGGGCGACCAGATCGGCTCCCCGCCGCCCGAGATCGAGACCTGCAGGCGCCGCCCCGGGCCCGGGATCGGCTGCACGTAGACCTCGTGTCTCCCGGACTCATCGGAGTTGTACGCCAGCCAGCGCCCGTCGGGCGAGACGGTCGGACTTGCCTCGCTCGCTCCGGTCGCGACGAACGGCCGGAACTGCGAGAGACTGTCGGCCGGGGCCAGGAGGATGTCCCTCCCCCCTCGGAGTGCGCTCCAGCCGCCGGCGGGCCCGAGATCGAAATCAAACAACGCTGTGGACGAGTCCCGGAACAGCACGCGATCCTCGCCGCTCCGGTCCCACGCGCGCGACACGATCTCTCGGCCCGCTTCGCCGAGGAAGCGCATGAAGGTGATGCGATCACCGTCGCGCGACCACTGAGGTGCCATCCCTTCACCCTCGGCGGCCACCTGCTGCAAGGCGCCGGTGCGCACGTCGATCAGCACGATGGCGCCCTCGGGTCGGATTGCGGTACTTGGGTTTCTCTCGACCACGAACCGCTGTCCATCCGGCGACACGCGCGGCACGTTGTAGAGACCGACGCTCCCGGGACCATCGCGCGCAGTACCGTCGTTTTTGACGATCAGTAGCTTTCCCAGGTTGGACCGACCCTTGTGATACGCTATGGTGCCGTTGCCCGAGACGGCCACACCCACAGCCCCGGCAGTGCCGATCCAGATGTCCTGGAGGATCCTCGTGGGTGCTCCCTGAACGCGGCGTGTCCGGAGCGAGAAGGGCACAGCGAACACCTCACCGGTAAGTCGCCCGAAGACGATGTGCCCGGTGCCCGAGTAGAGCGGATTCGTCCCGACGATGCCGAGGTCCTCGATACGGCCATCGTCGAGGGAGATCACGCCGATGTGGTCGTCAAAGATCGTCGCTCCGGGGCGGACGCTTCGCACGTTCACGAGCGCGTGTTTGCCTCCGGGCAGCACGGATGGCCACCGAAGGCCCGGGATTCCCGCGGCCGAGTCGGGGGCCGAGATCACGCGCTTCGCCCCGCCATCCGGTGTCATTTCCCAGAGCGTGTCGGCGCGACTCGTCACGATGCGATCCCCGTCCCCCCAGCTCGCTACTCCGGAGGTATCGACGCGTTGCGCAGTCCCACCAGTCACGGGGATGCGCACCAGTGCGGTGAGCGTCCGGTACAGGAGCGACGCACCATCCGGTGACAGAGTGAGGTCGACGTTTTGGCCCACCAACCCGATGTCCGTGCCGGGAATCAACCGGAACTCCGGTTCATCCATCCGGCGTGCATAGAGGCCGTGC
>JANPFJ010000349.1:0-4449 GCA_031423355.1 Gemmatimonadaceae bacterium
CCAATCGGAACGCCACCGGATCGGCCTTCGCCGCCACCGCCACTTCGTCCATGAAGCTTTCGGTGAAGAACGCCTGATGTGAATGGCCAACGGCGCGCCAGAACCCGGTTGGCACCGGCAGGTCCACGATGGCATGACCAACCCGCACCGCCGGATACTCGTACGGCTGATCGAAT
Organism: Gemmatimonadaceae bacterium; assembly: GCA_031423355.1. Lineage (GTDB taxonomy): Bacteria > Gemmatimonadota > Gemmatimonadetes > Gemmatimonadales > Gemmatimonadaceae > JACMLX01. The sequence goes on from JANPFJ010000349.1 coordinate 177, forward strand.
GACCCTTCGCTGGTCGTCTTGTCGATCGGTCCCGCGGGCAGACCGAAGTACCGACCGACCGTGGCCGACACCACCGATTGTCCTGCCGAAACGTTGCGCCAGGCGAGCAGCTTTCCCGAGGCGTCGAGTCCGGCCGAGAAACGCGAGACACATGCCGGACGATAAAAGTCGTGGCGGATGTCTTCTTCACGCGACCAGATGGTTTGTACCGCGACTCCATTGGCCGCTTTCGCGATTGCCGCGGCCTGGGCGATGAAGTCGACATCGAGCCGACGTCCGAAACCTCCACCGAGCAGCGCAACGTTCATCGTGACCTGATCTGACGCAATGCCGAGGGCTTTGCCGACTGCGCGCCTTGCCAGTCCGGGCACCTGCGTCGAGGCCCAGACCGTCGCCTTCCCGTTCGCGAACTGCACGGTGCAGTTGATGGGCTCCATCGCGGCGTGCGCCAGAAACGGCGCCCGGTACTCGGCCTTCACCTGCTGCGTCGACGCGGCCAGTGCATCATCGACGTCGCCACGTTTGAGATACGCGTGGCCGTCATCATTGTCGAGCGTCCCTGCCAGTTTCTGCATCAGCGCCGCGCTCGACACGCCGGCCATGGCGCCGTTGTTCCAGGTGACTTTCACCGCCTTGGCGGCTTTCATCGCGTGCCACGGCGTGTCGGCGATGACGGCGATGCCACCAGTGCCGCCGTTGTAACCATCCAGCGTCACCACCTGCTTCACGCCCGGAAGCAGTTTTGCCACCGCGCCATCGATGCTCGTAACCGTCCCACCCAGCACGGGGCACATCACTACGCTCGCGTATTGCATGCCCGGGATCACCACGTCGATGCCGAACGTTGCCGTGCCACGTTGCTTGGCCGCGCTTTCCAGCCGTCGCATCGGTTTCCCGATCAGCGTGAACTGCGCCGCAGTCTTGAGCGGCGCGTCGTCGCGAAGTTTCATCGTCGAAGCGGTGGCGATCATCTCGCCGAACGTCGCGCGGCGCCCATCAGTGTGTGAGAGCACGCCGCGCATAACCGTGATCCCGGCCTCCGGCACCTTCCAGGTCGCAGCGGCGGCACTGACCAGCAACGCACGGGTCGACGCACCCGCCTGCCGCATCGGCAGCCAGAGGTCCTTCACACTCGACGAGCCGCCGGTGATCATGACACCGGCTTCGCGCATCGTCTTCGCAGTCAGCCACGCTGTGGTGCGTTGGATGAGTCCGTGGTCGTCCGGATGAAACGGCAGCCCATCGACCACGGTGGCGATGTTGTTGTAGATCGGGTCACCCACCGGTGCCATCTCGACACGCACCTGCGACCAGTCCGCATCCAGCTCGTCGGCCAGCAGCATTGCCAGCGTGGTGTGAATGCCCTGTCCCATCTCGGACTTCGACATGATCACCGTGACGGTGTTGTCGGTGCCGATCTTCACCCAGCCGTTGAGGCTCGACTCGCCGGGGCCCTCCGGAATTCGCGATCCGTCACCCATTCGCCCGCGCGGCGGGAAGAATGTCCAGCCCACGCCGAGCGCTCCAGCTGCGGCGACCGCGCGGAGTACGAAGGTGCGCCGCTTCACGCGGTCACCAGTTCGCGGTAGTCGTCCGGCGTATCCACGTCACGCAAGGCGCTCTCCGGCCAGTCGATCATCGTTGCCTCGTGCTGGTGCCGCTTCACCACCGCCTTGCCGCATCCTTCGCCATGCCAGGCCAGCAGTTCGTCCCACAACACGCGCTGGAAGAGCAGGGGCGGCGCGAGCACGTCGCCGTAGCGTGACACCGCCAGCGGTGCGTCGCTCGCGCGCACGGCATCAGTCAGTGCAGTGAGCATCGCCGACGTCACGCGCACCATGTCGCCCAGAAGGATCACCACCGCCGACACCTCCGCGTCGAGCGCGCGAAGTCCGGCGTGCAGCGAGGTGCTGGTGGGGCCCGTGTAGTCGCCGTTCACCGCGAACACACAGTCAAGACCGTCGAGCGCCGCCCGCACCTGCGGTTCCTCGTGTCCGACCACCACCACCACCGGAGAAAGTCCGGCGTCGCGCGCCTGTTGCACCGCGCGGCGCACCATCGGCACTCCATCCACTGCGAGCAACATCTTGTTGCGGCCCATCCGGCTGGATGCACCAGCCGCGAGGACTATCGCAGCGACACGAGCCTCACTCACCGGCGGCGTGGATCGGCGCCAGACGTTCGCGCAGCGACTTCGGCTCGCGCCCCGCCCGCACGGCCAGCAGTTCGGCGACGACCGCCAGAGCCACCTGTTCGGCACCGTCAGTACCGATGTCTAGTCCGACCGGCCCGTACACGCGCGACACATCCACATCGCCGTCGCGTCGCAGAACGGACAGGATGCGTTCGGTGCGCTGCCGCGGCCCCAGCACGCCCAGATACCGCACGGGCGTCTGCAGCAGCGCGCGCAGATAGTTGGTGTCGTCGGCGAAGTCGTGCGTCATGACGACCGCGAAACACGATGCATCGAGAACGAGATGTTCGTTCAGTCGCGTGGCATCGGACTCGATCAGCGTGATCGCGTCCGAGAACCGCTCGCGCGTGAGCAAGCCGGCGCGGCGGTCCACGGTCACGACCCGAAATCCGACATCACTCGCCAGTCGCGCCAGCACACGGGCGTCGTCCCCGGCGCTGACGACGACGAGTCGGGGCGGCGGGTGCAGGACATCCAGCAGCAGCCGCGTCTCGCCATGTAACTCTTCACGCGATTCCCCTGCTGCAATCCACTGCGCCGCACGATCACACACGTGCGCATCGAGCGCCGAGTCTCCCAGTGTGCCCGACACACCCGCATCGGAAACCACCACCCGTGACGCCTCGCCGTATTCGCGAGGGATACGCAACCGGGTCACCGCGACGTATGAGCGCTCCGCAGCGATTGCAGCCCGCTCCGCGATGCGCCCCGTCGAGACGGGTTCGATCAGGATTTCCACCTCACCATCACATCCGACGCCAAGATCCCAGGCTGCAATCTCTTCGGCGCCGCCGCAGTAGCTGCGGAGCTGTGCCATGCCGGTGCTGAGGACCTGCTGCGCCACTTCACGCACATCCGCTTCGAGACACCCGCCGCTCACGTTGCCGATCCCGCCGCCACCCTCGACCACCAGCAGCTTGGCGCCTTCGTGGCGGTATGCCGAGCCATTGACGCGGACGACCGTCGCCAGTGCCGCACGACGACCAGCCGCGTGTGCCGCGGCCAGCTGCTCGAACACCTGCCGCGTCTCCAGCCACTGCTTCATGCGAGTTGCCTCAGGCCCAACTGAGGTTGTGCTTCGACAACGGCAGCGACCGGATCCGCTTGCCGGTTGCGGCAAAGATCGCATTGCAGAGCGCCGGAACCACTGGCGGCAGTGCCGGCTCGCCCATACCCGTGGGCGGATACTCGGTGGTGCGGAAATGCACTTCGACCACGGGCGTCTGCGTCAGCTTGATCAACGGGAAGTCGGCGAAGCTGCTCTGCTTCGTCCGGCCAGCTTCGATCGTGATCTCCTGCGCCAGCGCCTCGCCGATGCCATCGATCACCGAACCCTGCACCTGATTGATCGCGCCTGACGGATTGATGATGTGGCTGCCAACGTCGCCGGCCACCCACACCTTGTTCACCGTCAGCTTTCCGGTCTTCGTCACGGTCGCTTCGACCACCTCGGCGAAGTAGCCCCGATGCGAGAAGTGGAACGCGACACCCATGCCGGTCCCCTTCGGCAGCTTGCGGGTGCCCCAGCCTGACTTCTGTGCCACCATCTCGAGCACGCCCTTCATCCGCGACGCGACCATCACACCGCGCGGTGACTCCGTTGGCATGGCGGCCAGCAGGTCGAGACGGAACTGCACCGGATCCTTCTTCGCCGCGTGCGCCATCTCGTCGATGAACGACTGCATCACGTACGACAGCGCATTGCTGCCCGGTGCGCGCAGGAACCCCGTCGGCACGCCGAGCGGCATCGTGCTCACGCCGAGTGCGTAGTGCGGAACGCTCGTTGCCGGGAACTCGGCACCATCCATGCCCGCGCTGGCGACGAAGTCCTTGTCGTTGTTCGAGAAGCTGACGAAGTGATTCTGCCATGCCGTGAGCTTGCCGCTGGCATCCACTGCGCCCTTCAGCTTGTGGAAGCCGGCCGGGCGGTAGAAGTCGTGCTGGATGTCATCTTCGCGGGTCCAGAGCACCTTGACGGGTGCCCCAGCCAGCTTGGAGATCATCGCCGCTTCGACCATGTAGTCGTTGTTCAGGCGTCGGCCGAAGCCGCCGCCGCTCCGTGTCATGTGAATCGCGACG
>JANPFJ010000350.1:0-1811 GCA_031423355.1 Gemmatimonadaceae bacterium
CACCGCTGGGATCCACATGAACAGTGTCGACACCGGGTGGGTGACGGATGAGGATCCCGTCGAGATTGCGGCACGGAAGACAGCCGAGCACCGGTTTCACCCGCCGCTGGATATCGTCGATGGTGCGGCGCGCATCGTCGACCCGATCATCGCAGGCGTGAATACGGGCCAGCATGTGTGGGGACAGTTCCTGAAGGACTACGTGCCGACGGACTGGTAGGTGCGACGCGGTGGTCGCAGCACGCCTGCGCTTCCGCCGCCGCACCAGGTCGCGTTCATGAACTCCTGACACCACTCGTGATCGGCCGGGTTTGATGAACGTCTGACGCCAGCTTGCTGCGACCGAGTTCATGAACCGCTGACACCGTGCGCTGCACGGCCGAGTTCATGAATCTGGTGTGAATGCATCCCTGCCACATGGCGCCTGTATGTCGTGCCTGGGCAGGAACGGTGTTGCTCCATTTTGGCACACCTGCACACCGAGTTGGTGCATTTTGGAACGCACACTGGGTCGTTGCCTCATCGTGGCACAACCCGTCGCACGGCATGCCACGTGGTGACAGCGACGCGTGTGACGCGTGGACGGTGGATTCGCGCCGGCATGGCCTGAGCTTTGCAATGGTGCCGAAGTCACAACGATGAAAGCGGTCCTGGAGCGCGCAGTGACGGCCGCCGCAATCACCACCATGGAACACGAACATGTTCACAGCCACTCTCGCGATGCTGCTGGTGTGCGCCGATACCACCATGCGCTTCGCATCTGCGGAACCGGACACGATGCAGGTAAGCCTGTCGGTGCTCGTCGACACGTTGCCGGTCGTGGCGCTGGGGCAGACCTCGGAGGCGGATACGGTCCCGGCCCCGCCTCAAGTGGCCTGGGCATTGGCGGACACCGTCGTCAAGAAGAAGCGGCCAGCCCTCGTGGAGTACTCTGACTGGTACGGACGGCGCCTGGCACTGCATCGTGCGCTGACGTGGACGATGATTCCGCTGTTCGCTGTGTCGTACTACACCGGTGAACGCCTCGCCCGAGATGGTCGGGTCAACTCCCCATACGCTGTGCGTGCGCTGCATCCGTATGCCGCCACCGGGGCGGCGGCGGTCTTCGGGGTGAATACCGTGACCGGCATCTGGAACCTGTGGGCAGGGCGACATGACGCCGAGGGCCGCAAACGCCGATTCGCGCACTCCATTCTGTTCCTGATCGCCGATGGGGGCTTTGCGTATGCCGGTTCAATCGGCAACAGGTCGCGCGATGACAGCGAGCTGCGAAGTGTGCATCGCACCGTCGCCCTGTCGTCGATGGGTGTGAGCTACGTCGGGATGATGCTGATGCTGCTGGGTGGGAAGTAGTGTCGATCCTCAGCACGCTCGTCTCGGTGTGTGAGCCCTGGGCAACGCTCTACGGAGGATCAACCCCGCTCTCGGGAGGGCTCACGTTCGCGCATCTGGGATCGATGATGGTCGGCGGCGGCCTCGCGTTGGCCGCGGATCGGACGGTGCTGCGCGCCGGTACGCCCGACACGCCGGCGGCGCGACTCACGGTGGCGGACGCGGTTGGTGACGTCCATCGCCCCGTGGTGGCGGCCCTCGCGATTTCGGCGATCAGCGGCGGGCTGCAACTCGCCGCCGATCTCGAGACGTTCGCCGTGAGCAAGGTGATGTGGGTGAAGCTCGGTCTGCTGTTGCTGCTGGGGATCAATGGCTTTCTGATGCTCCGGAACGAGCAGGGTGTGCGTGATGCGGCAGGCGAAGTCCCGGCGTTCCGGGCACTCCGCGTGCGCGCCATCACGAGTGTGGTGCTCTGGCTG
>JANPFJ010000351.1:0-1336 GCA_031423355.1 Gemmatimonadaceae bacterium
GATGAGCCGCTGGCGTTTCGCGATCGGGCACTGTTCGAGGTTGCCTACGGTGCCGGATTGCGGGTGAGCGAATGGATCACGCTTGGCATCGGTGACGTCCACCTCGACGAGCGCATCGTGCGCGTCATCGGCAAGGGAAACAAGGAGCGGCTCGTACCGATCGGTCGCCGCGCGCTGACGGCGGTCGCGATCTACACTCGCGAGTTGCGTCCATCGTTGGTGCGTGGTTCACCAAACGCGACGCTCTTCGTCAACTCCCGCGGCGGCTCGCTGTCCCGGATGGGTGCCTGGAAGCTGCTCCGCAAGTACGTCGACGCGGCCGGAATCACGACGCACGTGACACCGCACACACTGCGTCACTCCTTTGCGACCCATCTCCTCGAAGGTGGGGCAGATCTGCGCGCCGTGCAGGACATGCTCGGCCATGCGGATATTGCGACCACCCAACTGTACACTCACGTCGATCGCAGCTATCTCCAGCAGATTCACCGGCAGTTTCATCCTCGTGGCGCATGATTCTCATTCTCGACAACTACGACTCGTTCACCTACAACCTCGTCCAGTACTTCGGCGAGATGGGTGAGACGCTGGCAGTGTACCGCAACGACGAGATCACCGTTGATGCCGTGGGCGCCTTGGCGCCTGAGGCGATCGTGCTCTCGCCGGGTCCATGCACGCCCGCCGAGGCCGGCGTTACGGTGCCAGTGATCCGGCAGTGGGGGGCCAGAATTCCAATTCTGGGGGTCTGTCTTGGCCATCAGGCCATTGGCGAGGCATACGGGGGGGCCGTCGTGCGGGCCGACCGCGTGATGCACGGCAAGACCTCCGACCTCGTGCATGATGGCAGCGACCTCTTTGACGGCCTGCCGTCGCCGTTACGCGTCATGCGCTATCACTCGCTGGTGATCTCACCCGCGTCGCTGCCGCCCGAACTCGAAGTGACGGCGCGGGCCACTGACTCGGTCGATGAGATCCATGCCGTGCGGCACCGCCGCCACCCGGTCTGGGGGGTGCAATTCCATCCCGAGTCGGTGCTCACGGAAGGAGGGAAACAACTGCTCGCCAACTTCCTGACATTGGCGCGGGCCCGCACAAACGCCGTGGCCTAGCCCGATCAACCGGACTGGGCTGAAAACCGGGCGCCGCCGGATTTGCCGTGCGTTCTCGTGTCCCGATTCGATCCGGTACCGTCGCACTCGGCCGCCATTGCCATTGTGCCGCAAGGGTCTACGTTACTGGAATGATTCTTGCCGCCAATGATCCGACGAGGGGTCTCGCGTGAGGGTACTCGCGATCATTCCTGCCCGCCGTGCCGCGACACGGCTCCGAGACAAGC
>JANPFJ010000352.1:0-1588 GCA_031423355.1 Gemmatimonadaceae bacterium
GGATTGCGACCGCCCACGCGCTGCGAATAGATGTCCGCCGTGCCGCGTGCGCGGCTCACGTACGCGAACGTCTCGCCGTCGGGCGAGATGCTGGGGCTAGTCTCCACCCCCGACGCATCGGTGAGTTGCGTGAGGGCCGACCACGCAGGCTCCGGTTCATGCGCCCGCCAGCCGAGCCACGCCGTTGCCGCGCTCAACGCCACGGCACCTGCAATGCCCAACACGGCGCGTCGGCGGCCCGTGCCGTTCGTGCGCTTACTCGGCGGCGTTCCCCATGTGGCGTTTCCGCGTGTCGGGCGCTCAGCGAAATCAGTTCGCGCGAGCGCCTCGGAAAAGGCCGTGGTCGACGACCAGCGATCGGCGGGCAACTTGGCCAGTGCCTTCAGCACCGCGGCCTCGACGCCTGGCGTCACCGTGTCGCGAACGGCACTGGGTGCCATCGGCTTTTCCGTGAGCACCTTGGCCACGATCGCCTGCACGGTGGCGCCACTGAACGGCGGTTCGCCCGTCAGCATTTCGTACGTCACGGCGCCGAGCGCGTAGATGTCGCTGCGCGCATCGACGGTGCGTTCACCCATCGCCTGCTCGGGGCTCATGTACTGCGGCGTGCCGAGGCTCAAACCCGTCTGCGTCATGCGCTGGCCGCCGGCGCTCTGCACCGCGAGCGCGATACCGAAATCGGCCACCAGTGCATGCCCGCCCTGCAGCAGGATGTTCTCGGGCTTGATGTCGCGGTGGATCACGCCGAGGCCGTGCGCGTAGCTGAGGGCGTCGGCGACTTCGCGCGCGATGAGGACGGCGTCGTCGATCGGCAACTGGCGCTCGCGCTCAAGCCGCGCACGCAGCGTCTCGCCGGTCACGAGCGGCATCACGTAGTACAGCAAGCCGTCGGCGTCGCCGCTGTCGAGCAGCGGCAGGATGTGCGGGTGCTGCAGACGTGCCGTGGTGCGGATTTCGCTCAGGAACCGTTCGCCGCCGAGCGCCGCGCCCAAGTCGGGATGCAGCACCTTGATGGCGACATCGCGGTCGTGCTTGAGATCGTGTGCGAGGTACACGGTGGCCATGCCGCCGGCGCCGAGTTCGCGGTCGAGGCGGTAGCGGTCGGCGAGAGCGGCGGTGAGACGCCGCAGGGTATCGCTCACGCGAGTACCGTCTGCAGGTGTGGCTGACCCGTCATCATTGCTTGACCTTTGCCAACAATTCGGCAAACCAATTTTCGACGTAGACGACCTGCAGCGCCGAGTTCTCGCGGATCATCACGAACCGCTGGCCGTCGGGCGTGACGTCATATTGAGGGCGGTTCCGGGCGTAGCGATACCCCTCGACCGAGAAGAGGGCACGCGGCGGCCCCGGCGAGAACACCGGGCCAGATGGCACCTCGACGGCCATCATCTTTCCGCCGCTGGTGAAGAACAATTCGCGACCGTTGCCGGACCAGCGGGGCTCCGAGCCGCCCTTCGCCGACACCACGACGCGCTGTTGCGCATCGGGAAACGAACTGCACGACGATCTCTCGGCTGCCGACCACCGCGCCGGAGCTGTACGCCAACCATCGGCCGTCGGGAGACAACGCTGGCTGCAGTGCCGC
>JANPFJ010000353.1:0-3117 GCA_031423355.1 Gemmatimonadaceae bacterium
GTTCGGGCGGCGCGATTACGTCGAAGTACGTCGACTCGACGACTCTGACGGCTATGTCGCGGAATGCCACAGTTCAGCAAGTCCGTCTCGCCGCCGGAGTCTTCGGTTCAGCCGGCTTGTTGAGCGGGTTCTATTCGCGGCAGCGGTCCGTGACCGAGCAGGATGAGACTCAGCTTTGCCGTCCGTTTGGCAACGCCGGCGCGTTGCAGTGTTCTACTTTGCGAATCGGTGCACCGAGCGACACGTGGAAGAATCTGGTCGGGCTCGAGTATCGTGGTCAGATCGGTCCTTCTCTCATACTCGCCGTTGAGGGTACTCGCGATCTAACAGGCAAGACTACTACATGGAACGTTCCCCTGTACTTTATGCCCAAAGAGCCAGGTGGAGTGTTGAACGGAGGGATCGTGATTGGTGGACAGAGCGGTCAGTCTGGCTTCACCGTGAAGGTTTTCGTTGGAGCTGTGGCACCTCCATTTTTGCGGTAAAGATCACCCAGCGGGTACGCTGGCTAGATCCCGTTCCCATCGGTAAAGCATCGTCTTATGAAAGGCGAGCCGCGATGGATTCGGCGAACTGACGGTGTAGGGACTGATTTTCGCGCTCCCACAACGCTCAGCGCGCTCCCGCTGAGTTCCCCAGTTTCGATCCGCCCACGTTTTCTCGGGGGACGTCACTCATGATCTGGGCTGACACGCACGGCGTCACGCTACACCACATCCAACCTGGCAAGCCCAATCAGAACGCGTTCGCGGAAAACTTCAGCGGCCGGTTGCCGGATGAGTGCCTGAATCAGCACTGGTTCCTGACGCTGGCGGATGCGCGGCGGCACCTCGCCGCCTTTCAGCTGCTTTACAACACTAGGCGTGCACACAGCGCGCTGCGGAACCTGACACACACCGAGTTTGCGGCTACCTTCGCAGTCCTTCCTGCAGGTCCATTTTCATCCAATCTCAAATAACGATTGGACCTGAGACCGGGGGAGCGTCGCACCGAGTCTACCGCCACCTACTGAACAACATAGATCGCTAACCAGCCACGAGCGGCACGAACAGATTGCGGAGACGCGGGTGAGCGGAGGCCAGGCTGAGCCCGCAACGTCCCGACCGCGAAGCTCTGTCAATGATCGCGTGAAATTCCCCACCTTGTGATCGTCTCAAATTCCCCACCCGGGTGATTCACAGCTCGGAGGGAGCCGTGAGGGTCGAGCGGACGAGGCCGGCCTTCCGCTTCTCGCGGAGCCGGTAGGAGTCGCCCTTGATGTTGACGGTGGTGGCGTGGTGCAGCAGCCGGTCGAGGATCGCGCTGGCGATCACGGCGTCGCCGAAGACTTCGCCCCAGGCCCCGAGACTCTGATTGCTGGTCAGGAGGATCGCCCCGCGTTCGTAGCGCCGACTGACCAGCTGGAAGAAGAGATTCGCCCCCTGCCGATCAATCGGGATGTAGCCGATCTCGTCGATGATCAGGAGCTTGGGCTGCGTGAGGAGCTTGAGGCGTTCCTCGAGGCGATTCTCGTACAGCGCCTTGCCGAGTGTCGTGATCAGCGCCGTCGCCGTGGTAAACATCACGCGGAGGCCGAGGCGACAGGCTTCCATGCCGAGCGCGACGCTCAGATGCGTCTTGCCGACGCCAGGTGGCCCCAGCAGCAGGGCGTTCGCGCCGTTCGCGACGAAGCGCATCGTGGCGAGTTCCTTGATCACCTTCGGGTCGATGGACGGCTGCGCTTTCCAGTCAAAACCCTCGAGCGTTTTCTGAAACGGGAAGCGCGCCATCTGGATGCGCATCGTGTGATGCTTCTCCTGCTTGGCCGCGACCTCCGTCGCCAGTACGTTCGTCAAGAAGGCGCTGTAGCTCAGGTCCTGCTGCGCGGCTTGTTCGAGCAGCGTCGAGAGCGACAGCCCGACGCGCGTGAGTCGCAGCTGCTGACAGTGCGACGCCAGTGTCTCCATCTCGACCGCGGGCGAGTGGGTCTCGCGCGTCATCCGCCACACTCGGCCGCGTGCTGTTCATACACGGCGAGATCCCGCGTCATGACCTGGCCCGCGACGGGATAGCGCGGATCGTGTTGCGGCGGCATCGCCAGCAGCGGCGTCTGATCGACGCGCAGCAGGCTGGCATAGTGGGCGGCCTGCATCGCCACCGTGTGGCGCGGCTGTCGGGGGTGCGTCGCGACGACGGTCTCGTGATGCCAGATCGTGAAATCCTGCGCGTGTTCTTTCACGGTCACCGTGGCGCCGACTAGCTGCGCGGGCACGCTGTAGCGCGCGCCCGCGATACTCACCAAGGCGTCGGTGGCGACTTTGCGTTCGCGCGTGTGCGGCAGCGCATAGGCGGGGCGGCCATCGAGTGGCGTCAGCGCTTCGCGTGCGAAGCGCACCGCGGGGCGCTCATGCGTCGTGCCATGCTCGCGCTGATCGGCGATGGTCGTCGCCCACTCCAGCAGCCACGCATTGAGGTGCGCCCACGAGTGAAAGCGCTTACCGGCCAGCGCATTGCGCACGACGTACTTCACGCCCGATTCGACCTTGCCTTTGGTCTGCGGTCGATACGGCTGGCATGCCACCGGCCGCACGCCGTAGTAGCCGCAGAAATCGGCGTAGGTCGGGTGAAAGCGAATGGTCTCCCGCGTGTGCACCAGCACCATCGCTTTCGCGTTGTCGACGAGGACGGTGTCGGTGACGCCGCCGAAATGCTGGAAGGCCTGTTCATGCCCGGCGAGCCATTCGCGCAACCGCTGGCGCTGAAACGCGACGGCAAAGCAGCGGCGCGAAAAGCCGAGCGTCATGACGAAGATCTGCGCGACCTCGCGAGCGTCGCCGATCCACACCCGCGTCGAACCGAAGTCGACCTGCGCCTGCGCGCCGGGCGCCGTTTCATATCGCACCGTCGCCGCCGCCGGGGTCGCGGTCTTTCGCAGCGGCACGACCGCGCGCCGCACGATGATCACCGAGCCCGGAAAGCCGCGCTCCTGCAACTCCCGAAACAGGACCGTCGCGTTGTAGTTCACCTCGGCGGCGCGGCAGGCCAGCCACTCCTTATACGGATCGAGGCACGAGACCACCGGCCGCGGCAGCCGGGGCCCATACGTCTTCCGCTGCGTCCACGTCCGCACCGTTTTCC
>JANPFJ010000354.1:0-3413 GCA_031423355.1 Gemmatimonadaceae bacterium
ATTCTTTCCGCCGTCGTTCCCCTTTGTGAACGCCGGTGGCGTCGGACCCTGCGGATACAGCGGCGGATATTCGAGCAACACCGGCACCGTGGGGCCGATCACCAATTCCCGCTCGGTCTCGGCGATCCCGCTCGACTTGCGACCTTCGCCAGTGCGCTTTGCCGGCACCGCGAACGCCACCGCGACGTACGGCGTGCTTGGCGCATCAGCGACGGCCAGCACCACGGGCGGCGTGACGTCGAATCCGGCCGCGTTGTTCTCGAGCATGAGTGCCGCAATGTTCACGGACCGCCTCACCGCGAACAGTCCGCTCATCGCGCAGTTCTCAAACGGATTCGTACGGTACCAGTTTTCGATCGATGGATCGCTCTCGGTACCCGGTGTTCCCGCTGCCTACTTCTTCGGTGAAACGTATGTCTCGTTTGCTGTGCAGCAGGATGCGGGGCCGGTCTTCGAGGTGATGAACGCAGCCGTCCGACGAGGTGCACTGCCGAGAATCTCGAACGGCGCGCCGCCCGCGGGCTGGACGAGCGGCGTCGGCAGTCTCACCGGCGGCAGCCTATTCTTCAGCGTTTTGCTGCCGATATCGTGGGGCACGGAGTGGCAATTGCAAGCCGGCATGCTCGCGTGGGCGTACGGTTCTGCGGAGACGAACTTCATCGGTACGGCGAGAGTCTCCGGAGTAACGCTGTATGATGCGAACCGGCGCGAGGTGACGGACTTCACGCTCACATCGCAGTCCGGCACGGACTATCGCAACATCGGCCGGACGCCGCCGCGAATTGGAGCAGTGCCCGAGCCGGCGAGTGTTGCGATGCTCTTGGCTGGCGTTTTCGTGCTCGCCGGTCTGGCGAAGCGGACACGCCGCCGCACGGACATCGCCGCGCATGCGCAGCACAGCGATCTGGCGTGATCTGACGACAAGGGTCATCGGCCGTTCAAGGGGTCAGAGTCCTTGAACGTTCGAGGGGATGGCGTCCTGAACGCTGTGACGCCCCGTTCTGCTTGGAAAGGGATCGGAAATTCAATCGGGGCACGTTGCGTATAGGCCGCGGTCGCTTGCCTCGCGAGCGGCGGGTGGGCGTCGGCGTGCCCTCTGCCGGGCTGGCACACCATGTAGGCCGGTCGGGCGGCGATGCATCGGGGTGACCCGGGAGCGGCGGGACCCTCGGTGACGCTACGGTGGGGGACCGCGGCGCGCGCGGAACGTCCCCGCGTGGTCGCGGGGCGTTGCGGGCCGTACTCACGGGGCGGTCGGGGATGTGCACGAGGACCCGGGCCAGGAACTCGAGCGGGTCCACGGTCTCCGTGCCAGTCGTCGGCCCCTCCGACTTGTCTGACCGGTACGTCACGGTCTTCGCGCTGCGGTCGTAGGTGAGCCGTTCCAGCGCGACCGGATTGCGGGCGCAGTACCGGACGAGCCGGGTTGCAAAGGCACGGTCAGAATCGGGCACCCAGACGGCGCTATGCAGGTGGAACCCCGAGTGCGGCCAGGTGAGCATGCCCGCGGTCTGGTCTTCGTCGAAGAGTTCGAGCCGCACGAAGAACCGGAGCACGCCACGGCGGAACGCCTCGGTCAATCGCGCGTTATCGTGCACCGGCCACGACACGAACGTGCCGTCGGGCCGGAAGCCGCCGTCGGTCACGAGGAGGTGCAGGAGGTCGGCCGGCGTGGCCTGATCGTCCCGACCGTCCGCTACGTCCGCGGCCTGACGCGCATCCGTGACGTCGATGGCAACGACACGAAGCACAGCAGCATCATGATCAGACTCGGCCTACGCTTCCGCTGAGCGTTCGCAGTGCTCTGCAATCACTGCGTGCAGTGCGGAATGTCGACATGCGCGGAACGACGAGCGTGAGGCTGGGGTAGCTCTTCTCCCCAAAGACACGTGTGAAAATGGGGCTGCGATCGGTGAGCGGGGCCCCTCGACTCTGTGACCTTGCGCGACGCGCGTGTCGCGTGGCATCGTACGCTCATGACAATAAATACCCGTGCAGGGGCACGCTCGTTCGTACCGGCCGTCATGGCTCGTGTGCGTCTGGTTGCGCCAGTGCTGCTCGTGTCGGCACTGCAGAGTATTCCGGCACACGCGCAGCGCGCCGTGCGATTCGGCATCGAAGGTGGCGCCGCGCTGACGAACTTCGCGGGTGGCAATATCACCGAGAACGACTGGCGTACGAGCCCTTGGGTCGGACTGTCCGTCGTTGCCGAGCGACCGGGCGCAGTCGTCGGCCTCCAATCGGGGCTGCATGTGGTGTCGAAGGGACCCTCGTTCAATACCGACGCCGCCATCGGTTCCGTGCGCCTGCGCTATCTCGAAGTGCCTCTCCTGCTGCGTCTGGGACCGGCGCGCCCAGCGTCGCGCGTGCGTCCCGTGCTGCTGGTGGGAGGAGCCGTGGGTGTGCGCATCGGGTGTTCGATCGCGGCGGAGGCGAGCGGCATCAGTGCCTCGCTGAGCTGCGATGACGCGTTCTTCGGCTCGGGAGCCGACGTGCAGCGAGTCGATGCCGGTCTGTCGATCGGCGGTGAAGTCGGGATTCCGTTCCGCAAGCGCATGGTCATCGCACCGATGGTGCGCTACACACTTGGCCTGGTCAACATCGCGTCGGACGGCGCGGGCGACTACGACAGCAAGAACACCGCCTTGCAGCTGGGCGTCGGCTTGCGCTTCCGCTGAGGCTCGTCGCTGTGGCTGTTGCTGTTGCCGTCACGCACCGAGCTCAAAACGCAAAAAGCGCCGTGCGAGGATCACCCGCACGGTCGCGCCAAACCCCGTCGCGCGCCGCACGTCCCCGGAGAAACGCGGCCGCGTCGTCACCCGCGAACCGGCCGTCGTCCATGACCGTCGGCAGGTAGCCGTCCGTGAGCGCCATGCGCACGACGATCGCCGAGTCGCATGCGGTGTTGCTGCATCGGCACAGCACCCCCCAACCACGCACCGCTGACTGGACGTTCGAGCCTCGCCTCGCCGGCCCAGTCAGCCGTTGACCGATCGCCCCGGTGTGCCCCCGCTCAACCGCCGCATCATCCCCTCGAACACACCACTCGTCGTACGGTGCTGCCCTGACCGCCACGCCGCACCACCGAAGAGTGCCACGCCAACGAGCAGTGCATTCGTAATGCTGAGTGAGTTCTTCGCGCCCGTCGCATACAACGACACGAGCACGACGACACGCAGGATGTATCAGGTCAGCGCGCGCCTGCCTGTCGCTGCCAGATTGGTGACCACCGACGCAGGTGCCACCGGCACCAGCAGCAAGACGGCGCCGAGCAGCAAGGATGTCGTACCGATGGCCGACAGCATGAAAAGCGGTAGCGGCGGCAGCGACGTCGTGCCGACCAGCCCTTCGCGCGTCAGTGCATCGACCTGCGGCGCGAACTGGATCAGCAACCGGTCAAAGCCGATCGACAG
>JANPFJ010000355.1:0-3079 GCA_031423355.1 Gemmatimonadaceae bacterium
GATCACCGTGCAGTAAATCTCCCATGTCGGCGCCTAACCCGGGTTGCTGCTGCCACGGCGACCAACCATTATGAAGCAGGATGACCTTTGGTGCGGTCGCCGCGCAGCAGAACCCAGTTTCGTTAGGCATCACCACTCATCTCGGATTGGACGACTAAGTGCTGCGAATCCGGACGCTCGTTTGCATGTCGGCTGTCATCGTTCTGAGCGCTACACTCGGCTGCGCCGATTCCGAGCCAGAGGCTCCCGCCATCGCCTTCTCCGTCGACAGTGCGCGTGCCAACCGTGCGCTGAACTCGGTGTACTACTACTTCCGCATCACAAACCGGACATCGGATACCGTCCGGGTGCAAGACGCGTGTGGCGGTCGCGTGCGCCCGGACATCACCAACGCGGAGTCCGGCGCAGTCATCGCTGCCTATGGCCCGGGATCATGTATGATCGCTGGCGCTCCATTTGTCATGATGAAATCAGGCGAGACTGTGACGGATGAAGCGTTCGTCTCGCCGGTTCCTGGCGCGCGCTATGCTCCAGAGATTCGAGTGTTTGTTCCGTATACGAGCGAGCGCGCCAATGTGGTTCGGGCTCCGGCGTTTTTGAATCCGTAGCGAAGTATCCGGTCATCAGCTCGTCCTGCGAACGTCCGTCTGCTCGCAGATGCCTAACCCGGGTTGCTGCTGACACGGCGACCGACGTATTGTGATCAGGCGGACCTTTCGTGCGGTCGCCGCGCAGCAGAACTCAGTTTCGTTAGACCGCACTCCCTTGTGTGCTTTCCCTGTCTCCGGATTTGCCCATGCGTCATCGTTTCGTGTTGTCCGCCGTACTGGTAGCGTGGGCCGCCGTTGTGTCCCGAGCGGTGAGCTCCGCTTGGCAGGCGCGACGGATTGTGGAGCTGCAGGTGACTTCGCGAACCGCGCGTCCTGAGCGCGTGCGGGGCGTAATCGTGTCGGATGATGGTACCGGCATTCGAACGATTGACGCAATGACGCCCTTCACGCTCGCGCTACCGGTGCGAACGCTCGACGCCACGATTCACTCGGACCGCAGCGCGGCCCTCATGGGCGAAATGAAGGTCCGGGTATTTGGGTTCGCGACTGGCGCCAGCACGCGGGGATGGAGTGAGAATGGGTTTGTCCTGTACGCGAACAAAGATCACACTGGGTTCCGCGGCTTGTAGCACGGTGTAGCCTGGATAGCGTGGTGCGTGGAAGGCTGGTGCGCGAAGCCGCGTGCGGTCTAACACGGGTTGCTGCCGTCAATGCGACTGGGCATTCTGGAGCAGGATCACCTTTTCTGCGGTCGCATTGCAGCAGAACCCAGTATCGTTAGACGCACATGGAGACACAATTGTGACGCGAACACGTTTCCATCTATTCTTCTGCGCGTTCTTCGCAACTGTGTCCTGCTCCAGTTCACCGCAGCACCATCCGACGATGACGCTCGATTCTCTTGCTGCTGTCACCATCAACGTGATTCGCAAGGACGGGATCGCGCAGTACCTGCCGACCATCGTGCTGAGCACAACCAACGAGGTCTTTGTCGTTCAAGGCGTGCCCGCTGATGTCGACCATCGTGTGGCGGTGCAGAAGGTTGTTCGGCGTTCCGGTTACGATACAACAGAGTTCTTCTTCGCAGTTCGGTCTGCCCGCGATACCATCACGCTTGGTCATTTCCGCCCGGGGGTACCAACGGAGTTCCTCGCCATCGTGCAGAAGGGCACAGACTATACGACCGCACCGATCGCCGGCCACGATTGGTGGACAATTCGGTGACGCGCGCCTGGCACCCCGTCCCGGTATGCTCTGCCTCAGATGGTCTGCTGGACTTCAAGCAGCGCGTGTCACGACGACACGGCCATTTTCGTGGATACGTAACGCCAAGCGTCGCGACCGCGCGGGCGTCTAACCCGGGTTGCTGCTGACACGGCGACCAGGGTATTGTGAGCAGGCGATCATTCTGTGCGGTCGCCGTGCAGCAGAACCCAGTTTCGTTAGCGGGACACAAAGAATGGAGTCGTTGCCACGGATGTCATCGACTGGGCCGCTGCCAATTCAATGCCGTCATGGCACCGGTGTAGCTGCGGTGGTGTGCACGCATCTGTTGCGCACCGTACCACCCGCTGTCGGGTTTGTGGAGAATTCCTCGGACCCGAACGATCTCCAAGCGTGGTGCGATGCGTGCGAAGCCCTCTTTGTCGCCGAAAGCGAGATGTCGCCGGAGTTCTTGCGGTTCAACGGGATGAGCGTGGTCTGTACTACCTGCTACGCCGAAATGCGTGCGCGGCATGGCGGCGCTCCGTCAGCCGCCTGAGCGCGGCGTGGAGGGGCAAGCACCGCCATTCTGATGCCGGATTCGTTTCACTCGAAGCCTTCTGACCTCGGGCTACAATCAGACGAGAGCGGCACTGTCCCGGTAAGGGGCTTGTAGCAAGCCGTCGCTCCCGCCCGCTAACCCGGGTTGCTGCAGCCACGGCGACCGAGGTATTGTGAGCAGGATGATCTTTGGTGCGGTCGCCGTGCAGCAGAACCCCGTTTCGTTAGTCGGACTCGCCGGAGGCATCGTGCGTGTTGGAGTGTTCGTCGCGGCAGCGTTCGTCGCTATTGCGTGCACTATGCCCACCGACATGTGTGGATGCCCTCCGACACTGCCGTGGAGCGCACTGGCCAGCGGGACGATCCGGTCCGCCGGTGGCCAGCGCATCGCAGACGCGACGATCACTGCGATGGGCTCTCGGGGCGCGTGCCCATCCGCCGCGATGGAGGCGCGCCTGAGGGTCGGTGGGCCTCCGGTCGATTCGTCGGGCAGCTACCGGGTCGGGCTCTTCGGCGCGGCGGCGGACACACTCTGCGTTCGGCTTGTGGCGCGTCGAACGCTGGCCGGGCGCGCGGACAGCCTGCTCTCCGCCCCGTACACGGTCGCCCTTCGGCAGAATACACCCTTCGATAGCCTTCGCGTCGAGTTCGTGTTTCCATAGGTCGGCATCTGCGCACGCGTCGCCGACTAACCCGGGTTGCTGCAGCCACGGCGACCGAGGTATTGTGAGCAGGATGATCTTTGGTGCGGTCGCCGTGCAGCA
>JANPFJ010000356.1:0-10924 GCA_031423355.1 Gemmatimonadaceae bacterium
AGATGCCCTCTTCTTCTTCGTAGACGTCCAGCGCCACGCCGCCGAGGCGGCCTGACTTCAGTGCGCGAATCACCGCCGACGTGTCCACCAGCTTGCCGCGGCTGGTGTTGATCAGATACGCCCCGCGCTTCATCTGCGCCAAGGTTGCCGCATTCATCATATGGTGCGTGTCCGGTGTCAGCGGCAGATGCAGACTGACCACATCACTGCCGGTCAGCAGCGTCGCCGTATCGACGTATTGAATATCGTGCTGCGCCGCCCACTCGGACATCGGGAACGGGTCGTACGCCAGCACCCGGCAGCCGAACCCGCGGAAGATCTGCGCCGTCACCCGGCCGATCCTGCCCGTGCCCACGATGCCGATGGTCTTGCCAAACAGATCGAACCCCACCAGCCCGGTGAGCGAAAAGTTCTGTTCGCGCACCCGGTTGTAAGCACGGTGCAGCTTGCGGTTCAGTGCCAGCAGCAGCGCCAGCGCGTGCTCCGCGACCGCGTGCGGAGAGTACGCGGGAACACGCACCACGGTGATTCCCAGTTCGCCAGCGGCCGCACGATCCACGTTGTTGAAGCCCGCGCAGCGCAGCGCCACCAGTCGCACACCATGGGCGTGCAGCGCCGTGAGGCAGGCGCGGTCGGCGCGGTCATTCACGAAGATGCACACTGCCTGCGCGCCAGCAGCCATGCTCGCGGTACCTGCCGTGAGCCGGAAGTCGTGATACTCGAGGGCGACGTTCAACTGCCCGGATACCTGGTCGAAATACTCGCGGTCATAGGGCTTGCTGTCGTACATGGCGACACGTATCGGCGGTGCGGCGCGTGTCGCTGCACCCGGTAGCCCGGCGACGCGTCGTCCGGTGCGGGATGGCATCTATCGCTTCCTCGATGTGTGCTGAACCATTCCCACCGCGTCGAACTGACGCGCGGGCGCGGGATCAGCTGCCGGAGCCCGCGCGCGCCGTGCGCACGACGACACGTCCACCATCAAGCACCTGATCCGATGGAAACAAGATCACCCGATCGCCGGACGTAAGCCCCGAGTGCACTTCGGCGGTGGTGGTGGATCGCAGCCCGACGGTGACCGGCGTCAGTCGCGCCGCGCCATCACGGATCGTGTACACTGCCCACCCCTGCCCCTGTCGAAGCAGCGCACCGGCGGGAACCGTGACGACCGAATCCCAGGTGCGCGCAGTCTCCAGCACGACGTCCACCCGGAAACCGTCGCCGAGCCGCAGCATTGCGTCGGTGGGATGCGTGGTTGTAAGGACAACCCGAACGCGTTGCGCGTCAACACCGAGCGACGCTCGTTTGGTGAACGCCGTCGGCTCGATCCGCATGACGGTTGCCCGAATGGTATTGCTGCTGATCGCGATCAAGGCGGGGGCATTCGCCCGCAGTCGCGCAGCATCGTCACCGAGCACGTCGGTCAGCACTCCCATCGACGTCAGATCACCGAGCTCGAGGAGCGGCGTGCCGGCACCCACGACGCCCTCGTCTTCCTGCAACACGCGCAGCACCACGCCATCCATCGGTGCCCGCACGACGGTCGCCGTCGCATCCGCACCGCGCCCGCCTCCGCTGACGGCGGCGCGCGCCGAAAGCCTGCTGTTGCTGCATGACACCCACCCACCGTTCCATCTGGACGGCGATCCGTAGCGCCGTCACGCGCGCAACAGCTGCTCCAGCGCCGCCATCGATGCCGCCCCAACCTGACGCGCGACTTCCTTGCCGTTGCGCAGCACCGCGATAGTCGGAATGCTGCGGATCCCGAATCGCGAGGCCACCACCGGGCTGCGATCGGTGTCAACCTTGGCCACGATCGACTGACCGCGCTGCCGGCGGGCGAGCTCCCCGAACACCGGCGCCATCTGCTTGCACGGCCCACACCAGTCGGCGTAGAAGTCGACGATTACAGGAACGGAGCTGCCGTTCACAACGGTGTCGAACGTGGCATCAGTGAGTGTGATCGGTGCATCGAGCACCACTACGGCGCGGCACGATCCACATTTCGCCACGGCGTCCACTCTCGCCAGATCAACACGATTCATCGTGCCGCAGCTGGCGCAGGGGACGATCGCCGCACGCTTGCCTGTCATGTCAGTCATGGTTCCTCTGTGGAGTACCGACACCGTTCTGGCACAGACCAGTCCTGCCCTCCGTGAGTATGTCTTCGATGCCCCTCACCACGCAATGAACGCATACCCCTGCGACTGGAACACCTCCATCGCACTCATCGCCGAGATTGCGACCTTCACCCCGGGCAGCAGTTCGTCACGACGGATCCCGCGCGCGCCTGCGGTCTGCCCGCAGAGCACCAGTTGCGCGCCATGCTCCACCAGCTCTTCCGTCAGACGGCGGCTCGGATTTGGCTTGCCGCCGAAGCGAGCGGCGAACGCCGCATCCGTGAGCAGCGCCGGCCAACCGCTGCCGTGGAACACCGCGGCGGCCTTCACCTGCGCTTCAGGGATGCCATGCCGCACATGCGTGTTGTAGTACCGCGCAACGTTGTTGAGCTGCTCATTCACCTTCACGGTGTCGCCGCCGCCAGCGTTGATCTCGAACACGGCCCGAAACAGGTGTCCGGCCGGTGCCACGAACGTCGGATCATCGACCTTGATCGACATCCCCGTGCTCTGGATCACGGGCCCCGACATCTGCTGCCCTGGAATGACCGGCGCCTGCGCGCGTGCAGTCACCGATACCACGACCGCGACCAGTAGCAGGGCAGCGCGCAACACCGTTCGATTGTCGAGCCAGCCGGACGTTGCACGAACACGGAGCGGGAGAACTGCAGCAGGGAAATCACGCATCAGACGGGCTCTCGACTCTGGAGGGTCAGCTGGGAGCATCGGCAACAGGCCAATGCTCCGGGTCCCTCAGCATACGCGCAGCGCCGCGGGCTAGTTGCCCGTCGTGACCGTTGCGGTCCCGCTCACTCCCTCACTGGTGGCCGTGATCCGGACGGATCGGCGAGCCACCAACGCAGTGATCCGCCCCGTTGCGGACACGCTGACCAGATCCGGCGCCTCGCTGGACCACTCGACTCGGCGGCCGGGCAGCGCTCCGCCGCCGATATCACGCGTGGAAGCGACGAGCGTCAGGGTGTCGCCGGTGGCAATCAGTGGGGACTGCGGCGTGACAGCCACGGACGCGACCTGCTGGGACGCCGGCGGCAGGTCGGGACCGGAGGCCGGGTTGACGTCTCCACCGCACGCGCCGAGCAGGAGCAGGATGGCAGTGCCGGGACAACGATTGGACATCGGACGACGGAAAAGAAGAAGATGTACGGGAAGCGAGCCAGAGAACTCACGGTGAATGCCTCTGGTTGACCCACGGTTCCCGCCTCCGCCTCCGCCGGCTAGTGTGCTCGGTGATCGGACCGCTGGAACGCGAGGAACTGCCCAACCGCTGCCACAGCTGCGGCGTCAGTCGTCGTGATGCGAAGCTCCCCGCCGCGTGGCAGCGGCCTGAACGCATACACGATCACGCTGCGCTTCGCCGCCATCACCGGTGCTCCGGGGACCGTCTGCATGTGTACGAACGCAGGGGCGCTGAAATCGCCGGCACCGAACGCCTTGGCAATGTCCTGCAGATGGGTGCGGATCGTGGCAATGGCCACCGGGTCATCGGCGTCGCTCTGCAGCTCGATGCGACCGCCGTCTGCGAGTGTCTCGAAGTGATGCGTGGAGGCGTACTGATCCACACCCATCGCCACCTTTCCGCGCGCTTGCACACCGGCGAAGGCGCTGTCGGGGTTACCACTGGCCCCCATCATGCCGCCACGCTTGGCCCCACCAGCCGGTGGCTGCGCACGAACCGACGTCGCCGAGAGCACCACGGCCACCGTCAAGAGCAATCCCGCCGATCGTCGCATACTCATTGCATCTCCGAAAATAGTTTCGCCGAAGAACCGGCGATCACGAAAACACCGGAAGACCAAACGTGTCGGCGGTGCGTACCGACTGCTACGGTCGCCGGGCGCCTTCAAACCGCTGGCCGCGCTGCTGCAGCGTCATCGTCGTCGCCTTGCCGTTCTCCATCGCGAAGCTGATCCGAACCGTGGAATCGAAATCCGCACCGAACGTGTGATTGCCAAGCGGCACCATCTCGCTCGGGCCCTGCCCCTCGAGTTGCCCAAAGACCTTGCCGTCCTTCTCGAACACCGTGAACGGACGCGGCGAGCCAAGCACCAGATTGTAGACGCCGGCGTAGCGCCGAAGTTCCGCGGGCGACATCGGGACCGGCACCAGTGCCGCCGGCTTGGGCTTCGATGCCAATGGCACGCCGAGCGCCGCGCGGGTGAGTTGCGTCGCCAGTTCTCCGGGATCGCTCGCGTCGCCGTTGGTGAGCACCGTCACGGACAGCTGTGCATCGGGCACGAAGGAGTTCGCGGTCAGAAAGCCGGGGATTCCGCCGCCGTGCGTGAGCACGACATGACCGTTCAGCTCCTGCCGCCCCATCGCAAAGCCATACTGCTTCGGCGCCGCCGATCCCGCTGGCGTGGTCATGGATGTGTAGCTGGCCGGTGAAAGAACCTTTCCACCGTGGAGCGCCCGATTCCACGTCACCAGGTCACCGATCGACGAACAGAGTGCGCCTGCGGCGTGTGGCTGCGACATCGCGAGGTACGATGCATTGGTCCAGGGATTCTTGCCGTCGCGCGAGTACCCGGCGGCCCGATCGGCAATCACCAGCTTCCGTTCGCAATACATCGTCTGCGTCATGCCGAGAGGCGCGAAAAAGCGCGCGGCGAAATCTTCGCCCCACGCACGGCCAGCACGTGCTTCCACCAGCATCCCGAGCAGTACATAGCCCGTGTTGTTGTACTTCCATGAGGTGCCGGGCGCAAAGTCGAATGGCTTTGACGCGGTCAGGGCCACCAGCTGCGCGCCGGTCATCTCTTCACCCCAGCGCTTGACCCACGACTCGCCAACTTCGGTATAGCTCGGAATGCCGGAGGTGTGGTTCAGCAGCTGCGTGATCGTGACCCGTCGCCACTTGGCGGGAAGGTTCGGCACCCAGCGACCGATGGAATCGGTGAGCGCGAGCTTCCCCTGCTCTGCCAGCTGCAACACCGCCGATGCGGTGAACTGCTTGGTGACGGAGCCGATCTCGAAAACGCTCGTCGTGCTGACCGGAGTCGCCAGTTCGAGATTTGCCGCGCCATAGCCGCGAAACAGCAGCGTGTCGGTGCCGCGGACGACCGCGACGGAGGCGCCTGGCGTGCTCTGCTCAACCACGAACTCCTGCGCCAGCGAGTCGAGCGTCGCACGCAGCTGTGGTGATGCGGCAGGCAGCGGTGCCTGCGCGGCAGCAATGGATGCCAGCGAAAACGAGCCGAACAGCGCAAAGGTACACGACGCGTGAAGACGCACGGGAACTCCGTTGTGACGCGATTGACGAACATCAGGAACCGTGCATGAGGTACGACGACGGGCCCACCACAGTTTCGGGCTGCCGGATCTCGTCAGTTTCCCCGCGCCTGACAACTCTCGCCGAGTGCGACCTTCACGGACTTCGGCGCCCCGATGGTACGATAGAACTCTGCCAGATACTCCAGCGTGCGTTCTTTTCGGCGCGGCTCGAATCCAGTGAGCGAGGCGTACACGGCTTCAATTCGTGGCCGCGCGGCGGTGAAGCGTGCAAACGTTGGCTGCCACTCGTCGGGACTGAGGCAGGGGCCGCGATACAGCCGGTCGGTCGTCACACGGATGCCAAGGCGCGCGTCAGGAAAGGAGTACCTCGCATTGACTGCCCCACTCCAGTCGAAGTCGAAGGCGACCGGATGGATCACGCCGATCGAATCACGCATCAGCGAGATGTTGTGCAACCCGGAAATCGACCAGTCCGTGTTCGCCACCATGTACTCGAACAGCGACGTGATGGCGAGCTGGTTCGGCTCGAGATCCTGAAACATGGCGCCCTTGGCGTCCATCACCCCAAGCGCAAATTTCTTGGCGACTTCCTTGTCGTTCTCGATGAAGAAGGCCCACGACACCACATCGTTCATGCCTGCCGCCGAGTCGTGGTAGGTGATCCGGGCCAGGCGGGTGCGAAAGTACTTCGGACTGACCAGCTGATAGGCACGATAGAGCGCATACTCCGCCAGAATGTACTGCTCGTAATCCGCCGTCCCAGGCCGACAGTTGGTCGTGATCTTCAGCTCGGAATTGCCCTGAAAGAGCGTCTCCCGCGCGTCCTTGCGTTCGAACTCGAGCTTGAGCGGCGGGAAGGTGCAGTTGCGTGCCTGACGCCGGAAATGCCCGCGGGCGCGCAGCGTGACGGGGAACGTCTTCGACGCACCCGCGGAGTCGCGGTACGTGAGCGTGGCCGGGTGCGGCTTGAACTTGGTACTGTCCCGGTCACGGATCACGGCCTTCAGGTCCGAGACGATGGTGACCTCGAGGACCGTCGTGTCACGAAACAGCCCCTGCGCTTGCGCGGGGCCAGCAGCTGCCAGCGTCATCACGAGGGCAATCAGGCGGCGCATCATTTCTTCATCTCCACGTTGCGGATGTCAGCGTTCGGCATACTGCGGAGTGTATCCGACACGATCCCCGGCGTGATGTTCTCCGCCATCGCCACGCCGTACTCGAGAATGCGCAGCCCGTCGAGTCCCTTCGCCTTCCCCATGTACTTCCAGCGGGAGAAGACGTCATCGAACATCCCTTCACAGGCGGCACGGGTGCCGTCGATGTCGGTCGTGTGCACGCGCAGCATGTGCGTGTAGTCGGGGCGCTCATCCTCGGCCGCGTCCGGCGCGTTGCGCTTGCGCCGCCGCCAGGCGCGATCAGCCAGGGCTTCCAGCTGCGCCGGTGCCAGATCCTTCAGCACCTCATCGTCGAGCTTTGCCACGAACATCCCCGTGCGATTCGCGTCCGCGAGCACACGGTCGAGCCGCTGGCCCGCCTGCCGGCCTTCGAGGGCCGGTGCGCGACCGAAGTCGCTGATCCAGAGGCCAAGCGTCAGGATGTTGTAGACGATGGAGATGCCAAAGGCAACCGGGGGATCGACGGCCGCGGCAAGACCAATTCCAGTCACCACGAACACATTCGCCGCATCCTTGCTGTCATCCAGCGTCGTCCGGAACCGGACCGCCGTCACGATGCCACCGAGCGAGAACGCGAGTGCGACAGAGTGCTTCACCAGCACCACAATTCCAGCCACGATCACCGGCAGGATGATGAAGGTCTGCACGACCGACTGCTGGTAGCCCTTCTTGTGCCGCGTGTAGGTGTAGATCCAGGTCACCGGCAGCGCGGTCGCGAACGCGGCGAACATCGCAATCATCGTCGGCAGCAGCGCCGGCCCCGATTCCTGGCCGCGCCCCAGGGCGCTCGCGCCGCCACCCGGTGAGGTGAATGCGCCAAGTTCGTTACCGCCGAGGGCACCCCAGTCGGTCGGTGAGTACTCGCGGACCAGCCACCAGGCTCCGGCGCTCGCGCCGTACCAGAGGATGGTGCGCAGGACGATGCGCAGCAGCGGGCGTTGGGTGTCTTGCTCGGGCATCACTGCGCTGGGCGGCGGGGAAAGTCTGGCGCTTCGAAGCTGCCCCGCCGACCGCACGGTGGCAACCGGGCGGCCAAGACGGGCGCTCCGGTGTAAAGTTGTCAGCATGCGACGCCAATTCCATACGACCGCCCTGACGGTCCTGTTTCTGGCCACCACGACGGCCTGCGCCCACGCCCAGCCCCCCGCGCCATTGGCCCCGGCCGCGCCTCGGGTACGCCCCACGCTGATCGTCTTCATCACGATCGATCAACTGCGCGGCGACTACTTCGCGCGGTTCGGCAGGCAATTCACCGGCGGGTTGCGGCGGTTCGACGTGGCCGGCGCCCACTTCACCCGTGCCTACCAGGATCACGCCAACACCGAAACCGCCCCTGGACATGCCGCGACGATGTCGGGCCGGTTTCCGGTGCACACGGGCATCGCCGCCAATTCGGCTGGGGTCAACGACCCGGGCAGTCCGCTGATCGGCTCGACGGACCCCGGCGCATCGCCCTTCCGTTTCCGCGGCACGACGCTGCTCGACTGGATGAAGCGGAGCAACCGGGCCACGCGCTTCCTCTCCGTCTCGCGCAAGGATCGGGCAGCGATTCTGCCGATCGGCAAGTCGAAGGGCGACGTGTACTGGTATGCCAGCAACGGGACGTTCACGCAGAGCCTGTACTACGGAACGTCGCTGCCAAAGTGGGTCCGCGACTTCAACGTGAAGCAATACCCGGCTGAGTACGCCGGTTGGGTGTGGACGCCGCTGCTCGCCGACAGTGCGTACGCGGAGCCGGATAGTGTCCCGGTCGAATCGCTCGGACAGCAGTACGTCTTCCCGCACGTGATTGCCGATGAGCCAACGCTGGCGGCGGGCACCCTCCCGAATTTTCCCGTGATGGACGAGCTCACGCTCCGGTTCGCGCTGGCTGGACTGAAGGAACTCCAGCTCGGCGCTGACCCGCGTCGGACCGACCTGCTCAACATCTCGCTCTCGACCACCGACGCCATCGGCCATCGCTATGGCCCCGACTCGAAGGAACTGCACGATCAGGTGTTGCGAGCAGATCGCTACCTCGGCGCATTCATCGACTCGTTGTTCGCGATCCGTGACTCGACGCGGGTAATTCTGACGCTGACCGGCGATCACGGCGTGTCGCCGTTCCCGAATGGGCTGTCCACCGTGACGCCGAATCCCGGGGCCCGCTCAGTGGATCTGACGCCATCGTTCGACTCGCTGCTGGTGCAGCTGGCGGCGGTCGGCGTGGATACCAATCAGGTCGCGCTCAATGACGGCGCGCTGCTGGTTGGTGACACCGCATCATTCCTGAAGGCGAAGGTCTCGGTTGATTCCGTCGCGCGCGCGTTCGCCGCCCGGCTGCGGGTGCTGGCCGGGGTGAACCGGGTCGACATGCTCTCGGATCTGGCGAGGGCCGATACGCTGACCGATCTCATCGGACTGCGCTGGCTGCGGATGTTCGAGCCGGGTGGCACGGTCCGGTTTGTGACCACGCTCAATGAATTCAACTACTATCTCGGCGTGCGCTACGCGACGCACGGCACACCATGGAATCTGGATGCGTGGGTGCCGGTGATCTTCTGGGGCACACCGTTCCAGCCCGGCAAGTACGACGCCTGGGCGCGAGTGGTGGACATGGCGCCGACCTTGGCCGATCTGCTGGGTATTCAGCCGATGGAGAAGCTGGATGGGGTGGTGCTGCGGCAGGCACAACGACGGTAACCGCCAGTTTCAGTCCGTACCTTTTGCCCGGTGCCCCGATGCGCTCCCACTACTGGTGTGCGGCATTCGTCGCGATTGCCTTCTCAGCGGTTGTAACCGCCCAGACGCCCGCGCGCTTTGATCCACTGAAATACACACCGCGCTCCGCCGACATACCGATGCGCGACGGTGTCACCCTCCACACCGAAATCCTCATCCCCGCTGGCGCGACGGCTCCGGTCCCCTTCCTCTTCAAGCGGACCCCGTACGGCGTGGGCAACGCCACACCACGGATGCTCACCGGCGGCTACCGCGAGCTGGCCGAAGATGGCTACATCTTCGTGGACCAGGATATCCGCGGACGCTACCGCTCCGGCGGCACGTTCGTGATGCAGCGACCGATCCGCAGCGCCGACAGCGCGTCAACGGCGATCGACGAAACGACCGATGCCTACGATACCATCGAATGGCTGCTCAAGAACATCCCGAACCACAACGGTCGCGTCGGTATGCTCGGTGTGAGCTACGACGGATGGACGGCCGCGATGGCGATGCTCGATCCGCATCCGGCGCTGAAAGCCGTCAGCGAGCAGGCCTCACCCGCCGACATGTTCCTCGGCGACGACTTTCATCACAACGGCGCGTTCCGGTTGAGTTACGGCTTTGAGTACGCGTACATGACCGAGGCCACGCGCGAGAACAGTGAGTACAAGTTCGACCCCAAGGACACCTACGACTGGTATCTGCGCGTCGGACCGCTGAAGAACATCCAGGCGAACGTGATGCGTGACACCGTGCTGCCGTCGTGGCGCGACTTTGCGCAACATCCGAACTACGATGGCTTCTGGCAGCGCCAGTCGATGCATCGATCGCTGACTCGCGTGACGGTACCGACGCTGAACGTCGCCGGCTGGTGGGATCAGGAGGACTTCTATGGTCCCGTCACCATTTATCGGACGCTCGAGAAGCGCGACTCACTCAACCGGAACACGATCGTGATCGGACCGTGGACGCACGGGTCGTGGGGCGGCGGCCCGGGGCGCCGCCTGGATGCGATCGACTTCGGCTCGAACACGGCCGAGTACTATCGCCAGCAGGTGCAGCGCCCGTTCTTCGCGCACTACCTGAAGGATCAGGGCGCGGCTCCCGTGAAGGAGGCGCTGGTCTTCGAATCAGGCAGCAATCAGTGGCGTGCGTACGACACATGGCCAGCGCCCGGGGCGGAGACCCGCGCCCTCTACTTCCACGACAACGGGCGACTCTCGTTCGATGCACCAACGTCGACGGCTGCCGCGGCCGCGGACAGTTTCGTCAGTGATCCCGCCAACCCGGTGCCGTACCGCAAGCGCCCGATCGAAGCGACCTATGCGTCCACCGGATCGAAGTGGTATACCTGGCTGCTGCAGGACCAGCGCTTCCTCGACGATCGCCGGGACGTGCTGCGCTGGGTGAGCGAGCCACTCACCGAGGACGTGGTGGTGGCCGGCGACATCGCGGCGAAACTGTTCGTCAGCACCACCGGACAGGATGCCGACTGGGTGGCCAAACTGATCGACGTCTCTCCGGAAGACGACGCCGATCCGAAACGCCGCGGCTACCAGCTGATGATCGCCAACGACGTCTTTCGCAGCCGGTTCCGCGAGTCGTTCGAGACACCGAAGCCGCTGACACCGAACACGGTGACGCCGATCACGATCGACTTGCACACGCAGAGTT
>JANPFJ010000357.1:0-3511 GCA_031423355.1 Gemmatimonadaceae bacterium
GTGGCCAAGTGGCAGCTGCCTGATGCCTACGAAGTCGTCGACGAGATCCCGAAGACCACTGTCGGCAAGTTCCTCAAGCGTGCGCTGCGCGAACGCTTCAAGGACTACCAGCTGCCCGCAGTGGGTTAGTTCGCACATCGCCCGGCGCGGGCAGTCTGCCGCGCCGGGCGATCCATCGTGGCTCGCGGCACTACATCATCGATCGCGATTCGCTCCAGCGACCGCGCGTGAAGTCGGGGAACTGCACTGGCATGCTTCCCTTCGCCACCGAGAGTTCGCTGAGCGGGCCGGGAGCGCACCACGCGGCTGCATCGTAGACGTCCATGTCAGGCGTGAGTCCCTCGCGCATGGTCTGGACCAGCCGATACGCCATCACGTAGTCCATGCCACCGTGGCCGCCGGCGCGCGCTTTTTCGCCGAGCTCACGCCAGAGCGCATGTTCGTGTTTCGCCTTGTAGGAATCGATGGCGGCCCATCGGTGCTCGGCGCCTTCCCCTTCCACGTAGATGCGCGCCGGATAGTCCTCGAAGATTCCCTTCGTGCCCTGCACCGAGTTGATGCGCGAGTATGGCCGTGGGCTCGAGACATCGTGCTCGAGCCGGATGGTCCGGCCTTTTGCCGTCTTGATCAGCGAAATGTTCAAGTCGCCCGTGACGTACTTCTCGGCCCACTTCGGCGAATCCTTCGGTTCATGATCCTCGCGCCACTTCGTGAGCCCCATCTCGGGCGTGCTCATCGACACCATGTAGTCGAACTTGTCGCCGCGATTGATGTTCATCATCGCCGCGATCGGCCCCAGCCCGTGCGTGCTGTAGAGGTTCGCGTTCCGCAGGGTGTGGTGGGCGCGCCGCCAGAGCCCTTCGTCCCGATTCTCGAAGAGAATCTCCCGCAGGTCGTGGTTGTAGGCCGCGCCGCCGTGCTTCAGTTCACCGAACACGCCGGCACGCACCATGTTGAGCACCAGCAGCTCGTTGTAGCCATAGCTGCAGTTCTCCATCATGATGCAGTGCTTCCGCGAGCGTTCCGACGCATCGACCAGCTTCCAGAGTTCGTCGATGGTGTAGGCCGCCGGCACTTCAGTGGCGGCGTGCTTGCCGGCCTTCATGGCCGCCAGACAGACGGGGACGTGGAATTGCCAGGGTGTGGCGGTGTAGACGAGATCGATGTCGTCGCGTTGGACGAGTTGTTCGAAGGCACGTTCGCCACCGCTGAAGCGCGCCGGTTCGTAGGTGTGACCGGCATCACGCATCTGCTTGACGGCCATCTCGATCTTCTCAGGGACGGTGTCGCAGAGAGCCGTGATCCGCACGTTGTCCACGCCGAGCAGCTCGTGCAGCACCGATCGCCCGCGCAATCCGGTGCCGACGATCGCCACCCGGACCACGGCATGCTTGCTGAACGGCACGCCAAGCATCGACGGTGCCGCCTGCGCCGGTTGCGGCAGTGCGATGGGCGTCAACGATGCCGGACCGGTGGCTGCATTCGCAGCCGTCGGCAGACCGAGTGCCAGTCCGGCGCCAGCCAGCGCGGCACCCTTCAGCAGATCGCGGCGTGTGGGATCGTTCGGCGTGTCAGTCATGAGTCGGGATGGCAGAAGGGGTCAATCGACAGTCAGGTCATCGGCCCAGGTGGCAGCGGCAGGGCCGGCGGCCGTCGCGAAAAACATCGCCGCTGCACCGGCGGCTGGGAACCGCTGGCGATACGCCAATGCCCAGACGGCGGCAAACTGCGCAGCGTCGGCGGTGGGCACGAGCGCCCAGACGCTGCCACCGAAACCGGCGCCGAACGCCGACGCGGCGACGGCGCCGCCTTCGAGCGCAAGACGCACCAGCCCCGATGTTTCGGGAATCTGGTTGCCAAGCCACTGCTCGGCCGCCAGTTGCGACCGCGCCGTGATGGCACCCAGCGCCGACCAATCGTGTGACGTGAACGCCGCAACAGCGGCCGGAATGAGCGTATATGTCTCGAGCAGAAACTGGTCGAGGCGCCGTGAAAGTTCGTCAACCGTGAACGTCGTCTCCGCGCTGACCGCGATGGCCGCACGCAGCTCATCGGGGGCGTCCGCGGAAGTTTCCATCGCCGCGGCGAGCGAACCGTCACTGCGGCCGGAGCGCTGGTTCCAGAGCCGCACGAGATGCGTCACCAGCCGCGATGCACGGTTGTACAGCTCTCGTGCCCCGGCAGACTTTTCGGCGACGATACCCGATGAGGCGACCACGAAGCAATGCGATGCAGGCAGGGCGTAGGCCGCATGTCGTCGCACCGGCATCCATCCATAGTCCACGAGCTTCCCGGGCTCGGCACAGAGAATCGCCGTCTGGTCCTGACTCCCGCCGAGCGTGCCGACGCCGCTCTCCCCGGCCAGACGCCCAAACGCGCCACCATTCTCCATTGCGCCCAGATAGCCGGCGAGCTGCGGCAAGGTTGGCAGCGACTCGTGCCAGATGGCGGTGTCGCGCAGGCGATTGACCGCCGCGATGCCTAAGAAGACTGCGATCAGCAACGCCGACGATGAGCTGACGCCCGCGGCCACCGGCAGGTCGCTCTCGAAGGCGATGTCAACGCCGCGCCGCGCATCGGGGAAGTTGCGTGCGATGCGTCGCGCCACGGTTGCCACGTAGTTCGACCAGTGACCATCCGGGGCCGTAGCGCTGATGTCGAGCAGTGTTTCGCAGGCCATGCCACTGGCTGCGTCGACGACGTGCACCTGCGAGTCGCGACGCGGCGCCGCCCGCGCGATGAATCCACGCTCGACGGCGATCAGGAGCGAGCGGCCGCCAGCGTAGTCGGTGTGTTTGCCGAAGACTTCGATGCGGCCGGGCGACCAGATGCTGAGTCGGCCGCCGACCGCTGCCGCCCGCGTGTCGAGCGCCGCATCGCAGCGTGCGAACGCTGCCGACTTCCGCCCCCGCTCCGCTGGCGTGAAGCCGAGACGCGTGAGCATCGGTGCGAAGCGATCCGCAGGCACGGTCACTACAGCGCCACCGGACGATCGCGCAACACCCGCGCCACGCTTTCGATGTCGCCGCGCGTGGACAGGTCCAGCACACCGTCGTCACTTCGGAGCACAGTGAATGGCTCCCCCAGCTCCGTCATCGCAATCCGAACGGCATCCTGCAATTCCAGTTCGCCCCGCACGCTCGGTACCACACGACGACACGCCTCGAAGATCATCGGCGAGAACGACCAGAGATTCATGCTCACCAGCGAGTGCGCAATCAGCGACGCGTAGGTCGCACCATCGGGCTTCTCGATGATCCCGGCCAGGCGACCCTCCGCATCCTGCTGGAGCAGTGCGAACTGTCGGACCCGGTCTGCCGGGATATTGCTGTTGGCCACCAGTCCGTCGAGCCCGAAGCCGACCACGCCGGACGTGCCCAGTTGTGCCAGCGCGTGACAGGCCGCGACCGGGTAGTAGTTGTCGCCGTTCATCACCAGCACAGCTGCATCGCCCGCGAACGCTTCCGCCGCCGCGACGGCGCCGGCGGTCCCGTTCGGAGTCATCTGCGTG
>JANPFJ010000358.1:0-40441 GCA_031423355.1 Gemmatimonadaceae bacterium
GAACGTGACGACACCCTTGACGTATGCCGGCGTGAGGTCCAGTTCACGCGCCACTTCTTCCATACCCTCCGGGCTCACCCAGCCGCGATCTTCCTGCAGCATCCAGAGCGCTGGCAGCAAGGCCGCCATCTTCGTCGGATAGCGTGTCAACAGTTCGTCCAGCTCTGCACGTCGGGCACCGGTGAACACCGGCACATGCGCCGTGTGGTGGTCGTGGCCGTGCGGCGCCATGGCGTGCAGGCTCATCGGTCGATCTCACCCATCACAATGTCGATGCTGGCGTTGATCGCGATCACGTCAGACAACAGGTGCCCCTCGGCCATCTTCGTGATTGCGGAGAGGTTCACGAACGCTGGCGGGCGAATGCGCCACCGCACGGGCTTGGAGGTGCCGTCGCTCACCAGATAGTACCCCTTCTCGCCCTTCGGGCTTTCGGTTGGGACGTAGCACTCGCCGGCAGGCGGGCGCGGGCCCTCCATGACCAGCTTGAAGTGATGGATCATCGATTCCATCTCGCTGGTGGCCTTGCTCTTCGGCGGCAGAATCACGCGCGGGTCATCGACGTTCAGCGGCCCGTCCGGCAGGCGTTCGATGGCCTGCTCGATGATGCGCACGCTCTGGCGCATCTCTTCGAGGCGCACCAGGTAGCGGTCGTACACGTCGCCCTTGCTGCCGACGACAATATCCCAGTCATACGTGTCGTAGTCGAGGTACGGAAAATCCTTGCGGACATCGTACGCGACGCCGGAGGCGCGCAGCATTGGGCCGGAAAGGCCGTAATTGATGGCCTCGGACGCTGACATCACACCAAGACCGACGGTGCGACCGACCCAGATGCCGTTGCGCGTGAGCATACGGTCGGTCTCATCGAGCGTCTTCGGCAGCGAGCGCAGAAACCCCTTCAGACCATCCACCCAACCCGGAGGCAGGTCCGCCGCCATCCCGCCGATCCGTGACGCACTGGTCGTGAGCCGCGCACCGACCCAGCTCTCGAACAGATTGTAGACGTTCTCGCGCTCCTGAAACGTCCACAGGAAGGGCGTGAACGCGCCCATGTCGACCGCGGTGGTTCCGAGCCAGACCAGATGCGAGATGATCCGCGAGAGTTCCATCGCGATCACGCGCAACACGGTGCAGCGCGGCGTGATCTCGATGCCGAACAACCGCTCAGCGCCCAGCGCGTACGAGATGTTGTTGCCCATCGAGTTCAGGTAGTCTTCCCGATCGGTCCACGGGATGATCTGATTGTACTGGCGGTACTCACCGATCTTCTCGAAACCGCAATGCAGATAGCCAATATGCGGCACGCATCGGATCACCGTTTCGCCATCGAGTTCGAGCACGAGGCGCAACACACCGTGCGTGGCCGGATGCTGCGGTCCGATGTTGATCAGCATCCGTTCGCTGCCCATGTCGGGCTCCGAACCCGGCGGGAGATCGATCGGCATCACTGCACCAGACGCATCGAGCGTCAGCGGCACACGCTGCAGACGGCCGTTTGCACCAAGCGTCTGCGTCGCCAGTTCGACTTCGACCGTGCGTGTTGTCGTCGCCATGCGTCAGCTTCCTCCCTGATCACGCAGCAGGCGAGCACGCATGTCGGCTGGCAACTCGTGAAAGGCGTCGGCGACGCTCAGCTCTTCCATCGAGTACTTCGCATCCGGATTGGACAAGAGCGCCTGCGACAGTTGCTCCGACCGGCTGAAGCGACCGCGCAATGGAAAATCCTTGCGCAGTGGAAATCCCTCGGCGTAGCCGTCCCAGAGCAGTATCCGGCGCAGATCGGAGTGCCCGGCAAAGCGGATGCCGAACATGTCGTAGACTTCACGCTCCAGCCAGTTCGCCGCCTTGTACACCGGCTCGAGGCTTGGCGCTTCGAGCTCGGCGTCAGCCGGCAGTGCCGACTTGATGCGAAGAAACCGCCGGTACGGGAGCGATCGCACATGCCAGACCATCTCCAGCGGGAGTGCCGGGTCACGATGCTCCACCGCCGTGATATCGACGAGATAGTCATACTGCTGCGCCGGATCATCACGCAGCCACAGCACGATGTCGCGGATGCTCTTCACGTCCACCCACACCGTGGTCTCGCCCCACATCACATCGTGGCGGCCAATCGTCGAGCCGAACCGCGCGCGCAAGGCCTCGACGGAAGGATTCACCTCACCACCGCGATGCGGCACGTTGCGGGGCGTCACCGGATCAGCGGTGTCCGCCGGCAGTGCCGATCCCGGAATGACGACACTCATGGCGCTGACCGCGTCTGGTGCACGGAGTTGCCGAACGGCTCCGACAACTCGTCAATGCGCGCCGGCGGAATGTAGAGGCGCGACGTCGGGTCAATGAGGATTTCGTCGTACTGTGCCTGATCGGAGATCGAGCGTTGCTGCATGACTTTGTCCTGCAACATCATGATGCCGTACATCAGCGCCTCCGGGCGCGGCGGGCACCCTGGCACGTACACATCGACCGGAATGATGGTGTCGATCCCCTGGACGACCGCATAGTTGTCGAACATCCCGCCACTGGAGGCGCAGGCGCCCATCGCGATGACCCACTTGGGCTGGGGCATCTGCTCGTAGATCCGGCGGATCACTGGCGCCAGCTTGTACGGCACGCGTCCCGCGCAGAGCAACACGTCGGCCTGCCGCGGCGAGAAGCTGAGTCGCTCCATGCCAAAGCGGGCCAGATCGAAACGACTGGCGGCCGTCGCCATGAATTCGATTGCGCAGCAGGCCGTGCCAAACGGCATCGGCCAGAGCGAGTTCGCGCGCGACCAGTTCACGAGAAACTCGAGACGGGTCGTGACCCAGCCGTCCTGTGACGGCGGATCATAGGTGACGCGCGAGGCACCGCTGGAGGCGGGGGTCAATCCCATTGCAATGCTCCCTTGCGCCACACATAGGTCAGGCCAACGGCGAGAATCGCCATGAACACCAGCATCTCGCCGAGCCCGAAGAAAGTCGTCGCGCCACGGCAGACACCATCGACGAGCGTCTCGGAGCATGACAGCCGCCGAAACGCGGTGCCCCACGGGATCAGAAACACCGTCTCGATGTCGAACACGATGAACAGCATCGCCACCAGATAAAACTTGACGGAGAAGCGCTCGCGGGCGTCGCCGACGACCGGGACGCCTGATTCGTAGGCTTCCAACTTCACGGCAGTTGGTCGCCGACGCATGGCCCATTGTGAAATGCCGATGATCACGGTCGCGTTCAAGAGAACGAAACCGATCAACATCAGGATAGGCAGATACGCTTGAAGCCCCATGCGCTTGTCATGCTCGTGAAAAATTTCACTAACCGGTCAGGCGCAAGCTAGCCGTCCATCAGACGTACTTCAACGCTCCCTTGATGGCCGCCCGCCTCGGTATCGCCACGCCAGCCTCCCGGCGCCGGCATCCCTGCGGTGGCATGGCGGCACCGCGCCCGCTACCTTCCCGCGCCATGCCCATCATGAACGACGCGTGGATCCGCCGCATGGCGCTCGACCACGGTATGATCGAACCCTACGAAGACCGACAGGTCCGTGACGGTGTCATCAGCTACGGGGTCTCCTCGTACGGCTATGACATGAGAGTGGCCCGGGAATTCAAGATCTTCACGAATGTCCTCAGTTCGATCGTGGACCCCAAGGACTTTGACCCGAAGAGTTTCGTCGAGTTCGAGGGCGACTACTGCATCGTGCCCCCCAACAGCTTCGCGCTGGCCCGCTCGGTGGAGTATTTCAGAATCCCCCGCGACATCCTGACGATTTGCGTCGGCAAATCAACCTATGCGCGGTGTGGAATCATCACCAACGTCACCCCGTTCGAACCTGAGTGGGAGGGTTTCGTGACCCTCGAGATCTCAAATACCACGCCACTGCCGGCGAAGATCTACGCCAACGAAGGCATCGCGCAGGTGCTCTTCCTGCAGGGGAATGCGCCGCCGGACGTGAGCTATCGCGACAAACGCGGCAAATACCAGGCGCAGGTCGGCATCACGCTACCGAAGCTGTGAGCTGAGCACTGGCAAAGCCTGAAGGGCCCGGGACCGAACATCGGCACCGGGCCCTTCGCCTTGTAATATCCCCCGGGCTCAGCCGGCGCCGGCCGACGCGACTTCGGGCCGCTTGGTTGCCGCTGCCACGATGAAATCGCGATTCATCTGCGAGATCACGTCGATCGAGATCTGCTTCGGGCACGCCTCCTGACACTCGCCATACAGGGTGCAATGCCCAAAATGCTCATCATCCATCTGCGCCACCATCGCCTCGACGCGGCGATACCGCTCGGGCTGTC
This sequence comes from Gemmatimonadaceae bacterium, assembly GCA_031423355.1. Classification (GTDB taxonomy): domain Bacteria; phylum Gemmatimonadota; class Gemmatimonadetes; order Gemmatimonadales; family Gemmatimonadaceae; genus JACMLX01. The sequence goes on from JANPFJ010000358.1 coordinate 4,286, forward strand.
CCTGCGGTAGCCTGGCGAGATGCGAAATCTTCGCACCCGTGAAGAGTGAGGCTGATCCATTCGGACAGGCAGCCACGCAGGCACCGCACCCGATACACGCCGCGGCATCCATGGCTGAGTCCGATTCGAGCTTCCCGATCAGGATTTCGTTCGCATCCCGCGCACCACCGGTCGGCGCACTGATGTAGCCGCCAGCCTGGATGATCCGATCAAAGGCGCTACGGTCGGTGATCAGGTCCTTGAGCACCGGGAACGCCACTGAGCGCCACGGTTCGATGGTGATCTCCTGCCCGTCCGTGAACGTGCGCATATGCACCTGACACGTCGCAGCCCCTTTCACTGGGCCGTGCGCCACACCGTCGATCATCATGCTGCAGCTTCCGCAGATCCCCTCACGGCAGTCGTGGGCAAAGGCAATCGGCTCCTTGCCCTCTTCTTCGAGGTGCATGTTGACGATATCGATCATCTCGAGAAACGACGCGTCCGAGGGAATCCCCTTCGCCGCATAGGTTTCGAGACGGCCGGCACTCGCCGTATTCGCCTGTCGCCACACCTTCAAGGTGAAGTTCATTACTTGTAGCTCCGCTGGCTGAGCTGCACGCTCTCAAACGTGAGGGGTTCCACGAGCCGCGACGGACTCGCGTTCTCGCCGTTGTACTGCCAGGCGGCCACGTGCGCGAACGTGTCGTCGTTGCGCAACGCCTCGCCATCGGGCGTCTGGTACTCGGTACGGAAGTGGCCGCCGCAGCTTTCCTCGCGCTCCAGCGCGTCACGGCACATCAACTCCCCAAGCTCCATGAAGTCCGCCACACGATTGGCCTTCTCGAGCGCCTGATTCAGATCGGCGTCGCTGCCAGGCACGCTGACGTTTTTCCAGAACTCTTCCTTCAGCGCACCGATGTCCTGGATGGCCGTCGTCAGTGACTCGGTGTTGCGCGCCATGCCGCACTTGTCCCACATGACCTTGCCCAGATCCCGGTGGAAGCTGTCGGCCGATCGCTTGCCCTTGATGTTGATCAGCTGCTTCATGCGCGCGTTGGCCGCAGATTCGGCGGCGCGCACCTCCGGATGGTCAAGCGTCACCGGCGCCAGCTTCGCCTGCGCGAGGTAGTCACCGATTGTGACGGGGATGACGAAGTAGCCGTCCGCCAGCCCCTGCATCAGCGCACTGGCACCCAATCGATTGGCGCCGTGATCGGAAAAATTCGCTTCGCCGAGCACGTGCAGCCCGGGGATGGTGCTCATCAGGTTGTAATCCACCCAGGTGCCACCCATCGTATAGTGGACCGCCGGATAGATTCGCATCGGCTGCTTGTACGGATCCTCGTCGGTGATCCGCTCGTACATCTGGAAGAGATTGCCATAGCGCTCGGAGATGGCGGTGTCGCCGAGTCGCTTAATGGAATCGGCGAAGTCGAGATAGACGCCAAGCCCCGTTTCGCCAACGCCGCGTCCCTCATCGCACACTTCCTTCGCCGCGCGGCTGGCGATGTCCCGCGGCGCCAGGTTGCCGAAGCTGGGATACTTCCGCTCGAGGAAGTAATCACGCTCCGCCTCGGGAATATCGCGGGGATTTCGTGTGTCGCCCTTCTTCATCGGCGCCCAGCAGCGTCCGTCATTCCGCAGCGACTCCGACATCAGTGTCAGCTTCGACTGATGGTCACCCGCCTGCGGGATGCAGGTGGGATGGATCTGCGTGAAGCACGGGTTCGCAAACGCGGCACCGCGCTTGTAGGCGCGCCAGGTCGCGGTCACGTTCGACTGCTTCGCATTGGTCGAGAGAAAGAACACGTTGCCGTACCCACCGGTGGCGAGTACCACCGCATCGGCGAGATGTGTCGAGATCTTTCCGGTGCGCAGATCGCGCGCGACGATGCCGCGCGCGACGCCATCCACCAGCACCACATCGACCATCTCCGTCAGCGTGTGCATGGTGACGGCCCCCTTCCCGATCTGCTTCTCCAGTGCCTGATAGGCACCGAGCAACAGTTGTTGGCCGGTCTGGCCCCGCGCATAGAAAGTGCGGCTGACTTGCGCACCGCCGAATGAACGGTTCGTCAGCAGTCCGCCATAGTCGCGTGCGAACGGCACACCCTGCGCCACACATTGATCGATGATGTTCACCGAACACTGCGCGAGGCGATACACATTGGCCTCGCGGGCGCGGAAGTCACCGCCCTTGATCGTGTCGTAGAACAGGCGCTTGATGGAATCGCCGTCGTTCTGGTAGTTCTTGGCGGCATTGATGCCGCCCTGCGCGGCGATCGAGTGCGCCCGGCGCGGGGAATCGTGATAGACGAAGCTCGACACCTTGTAGCCGAGCTCGGACATCGTGGCGGCGGCCGAGGCGCCGGCCAGGCCGGAGCCAACCACGATGACGTGGTATTTCCGTTTGTTGGCCGGGTTCACGAGCTTCATGTTGAAGCGGTGCGAATCCCACTTCTGCTCGAGTGGTCCCGAGGGGATCTTGGACTTCAGTTCCATATGCTGTGCGCCCGACTACTTGAGAACGCCGAGAAGGAAGGCCAGCGGAATGACCGCGAACCCGGACGAGATGACAACAGCCAGCACCACCGGCAGATAGCGCTTCAGCGGGTGCGCGCTCGGCTGCGCCAGTCCCAGGGTCCGCATCGAACTCCACGCACCGTGAAAGAGATGCATCCCGAGCGCGACCATGGCGACCAGGTAGAATGCGGCCACCCATTTCACGGCAAACCCGGTGACCAGATTCTGGTAGATCTTTCCTTTCGCGAACGCCGGATGGACAGCCCCGATCGTGAAGTGCAGGATGTGGAAGACGATGAAGACGAGCAGGAGGACTCCCCCCCATCGCAACGTCTTCGATGCAAGCGTGCTGACCTGTGGCTTCCGCCCCGCGTAGCCCACTGGCCGCGCCGCCCGCGAGAGCATCGTCAACTGGTAGGCCGCCGTCACATGCAGCAGCACCGAGGCGATCAGGACCACGCGTGCGAGCAGGACGAGTTCATGCAGCGGCCCTTGCAGCAAGGCACCGTAGGCATCGAGTTTTTCCGCCCCGGAGAAGGCCTGCAGATTGCCCGCCATGTGGCCGATCACGAAACCGAGGCCAATCAGCCCCGTTACGCCCATCACCACCTTTTTCCCGATGGTGGAGCGCCAGAACGTCAACACCGTGTTCATCGAGCAGAATGCTCCGGAACTGGGTCAGTATGGTCGAGCGGCGGGTCGGGCATCTCGCCCTGACCCGCCGCTCGAAGAATGCTCAGATCGTCAGTGCAGCCATCGGTTCACGCACCGCCTGCGCGCTCTTCTCGAGCGCCGCTCGCTCATCGGCCGACAGTTCGACCTCGATCACTTTCTCGAGTCCGTTGCGCCCGAGCTTGCATGGAACGCCGAGATACAGACCGGACATCCCGTACTCGCCCTGGAGCCACGCGGCACATGGCAGAATCCGCTTCTGGTCGTTGACGATCGCTTCGACCATCTGCACCGCGCCGGCCGACGGCGCATAGTACGCCGAACCCGTCTTGAGATACTTGACGATCTCGGCACCGCCGTCGCGTGTCCGCTGCACGATCGCGTCGAGCGTCGGCTTGTCGAGCAGCTGCGTCACCGGGATGCCACTCACCGAGGTGTAGCTGACGAGCGGCACCATCGTGTCGCCGTGTCCGCCGAGGACCATCGCGCGGATGTCCTTCACCGACACATCCATCGCCATCGCGAGGAAGGCGCAGTAGCGCGCCGTGTCCAGCACGCCCGCCATGCCGATCACGCGCTCTCGCGGAAAGCCCGTCACTTCCTTCGCGACGTAGCACATCACGTCGAGCGGATTCGAGACCACGATGACGATCGCGTTCGGCGACGTGGCTTTCACCTGCGTACAGACCGCCTTCATGATGCCGGCGTTCGTGTTGACGAGATCGTCGCGCGACATCCCCGGCTTGCGCGGGATACCGGCGGTGATCACGACGATGTCACTTCCTGCCGATTCGTCGTAGCCGTTGCTCCCGATGACGAGGGAGTCGAAGCCCTCGATCGGCGCGCTCTGATACTGGTCGAGGCCCTTGCCCTGTGGCACGCCTTCCGCAACGTCCACCATCACGACATGGCGCGCCAGTTCCTTCTCGGCAATGCGCTGAGCCGCAGTCGCGCCGACGTTTCCGGCGCCGACGACCGTGATCTTGTTCACCATTTGTGTCAGTCGATCTGAGAGGAATCAGTCCGTCGCATCCGTACGCCGATGCGGGTAACCATCACTGTCGAGTATCGACGGAAACCTAGATAACAACACCGCATGCGACAACGAGGTGCCCAGCGACGCTAACCCCCGACCTGGCTGAGCGCCCGCAATCCGCCCACTTGCATCTGGAGCAGCGCGTGCTCCTTGGGCTTGCCTGCCAGCGCCTCCCGGAACAGCGGTTCGAGCGGCTGGCCGCCACGGAGCGCGTCCCTGAGGTTCACCTCATGGTCACCAAACAGGCACGTCCGGAGGCGACCGTTCGCGGTCAGCCGCACGCGGTTGCAGGTGCCGCAGTACGTGTGCGTCATGGGCGTGATCACGCCGACCGTGCCCGGGGCCCCGGGGAACCGATAGTAGGCCGCGGGACCGTTGCCGCGTTCGGGTCCGCTGTCCGGCGCGAGCCGGTCTACCACCGCCAGACGGTCGAGGATCTCGCTCGTCGGAACGACATGTTCCCACGTCAGTGCCTGCATATCGCCGACCGGCATCAGTTCAATGAAACGCACGTGCCAGGGATGATCCTGCGTCAGTCGGGCAAAATCGACGACCTCGTCGTCGTTCACACCGCGCATGACCACCACGTTCACCTTGATCGGTGACAGACCGGCGGACTGCGCGGCGATCAGCGACGTCACGGGGTCGAATGCAAAGCTGCGACGCGCAATCGCCGTGATCCGATCGGCGCGAAGGCTGTCGGCACTCATGTTGATGCGGTCGAGCCCCGCATCCCGGAGCGGCTGCGCGAGCTCGGGCAACCGGACACCGTTCGTCGACAGGGCGATGTCCTGCACACCTCGGATCGAACGCAGCTGGCGCACGAGGGCGTCAAGGCCGGGACGAATCGTCGGCTCGCCGCCCGTCAGCCTGATCCGGCGCAATCCGAGTGGCGCCAGCTGCGCCACGATCGCGACGATCTCCTCGTAGGACAGAATGTCCGCTTTCGGCAGCCAGGGCAGCCCTTCGAGGGGCATGCAGTACGTACAGCGGAAATTGCAGCGATCGGTGACCGAGATCCGCAGGTACTCGATGCTCCGGCCGAACTGGTCCTTCAGTGTGACGTCGTCGCTCATGGCGTCGCCGTGTCCACAGCCTGCGTCGTCGGGTCGACCCAGCGCAGGTCTCCATCGGTATAGCGTTCACGCTTCCAGATCGGGACGCGCTGTTTCAGTGCCTCGATGATGAAGCGCGACGTTTCGAGTACCGGGGCGCGGCGAGCATGCGCGACGGCGATCGCCACGCTGATGTCCCGCAGCGCGAGGGTGCCGACCCGATGCTCGACTGCGATCCGCAATCCATCGAACCGCAGTGCTGCCTCCTCCGCAATGCGCTGCAGCTCCTCCGTCGCCATCGTCGTGTAGGCAGAGTACTCGATCCCCGTGACCGCGCGGCCGTCGTTCAGTTCACGGACGGTGCCCAGAAACAGCGCGGTTGCTCCCGTCGCATCGGTCGTCACTTCCGCCAGAAGTGCGGCGGCATCAATCGCCGCTTCGCTGATCGACGTCCGGATCATCCGCCGGCCACCGGCGGAATCAGTGCGATCTCCTGCCCCGAGTGGACGGCGACCAGACCAGGCGTATACCGCCGGTCCACCGCGACGAGCGGGACCGCTGGCAGGATATGACCACCCGGCAGACGGCGGAGCGCGCCAACCACATCTGCCACGGTCGCGCTCTCCGGCACCGCGACCGTGACGGTGCTGGCACCAAACGCCTCGGCGTACGAGGCAAAGAGGAGGACCTGAAGCTGATTCATGTCGGGTCGGTGCGTGGGAGAGTGCAAAGATAGCGCTCCGCCACCTCGATCGTTCCAGCCACTCGGCGAAAGCATGAGCGGGGCACCCATCGGGCGCCCCGCATCATCGTCCCCAACTCCGATCCGGACAGGCGCTCCCCCTTCCGTCGGCGCTCAGTCGTCAAAATCGTCGTCATCGTCCGCGAAGCCCCCTTCCGGAACCTCTTCGCCCGCCACCATGGCGCGCAGTTCCTTCGACGGCTTGAACACCGGCACGGGGCGGGCAGAGACTTCGACCGGCTCGCCGGTGCGCGGGTTCCGCGCCATCCGGGTCTTCCGTTGCCGGATCTTGAAGGTACCGAAACCACGCACCTCGATGTTTTTCTGGTCCTTCATTGCGTCCTTGATCGCGTCGAGAAACGCGTCCACGACACGCGCACAATCCTTCTTGGAAATCAGCGGTCCGGCCGTGCGAGAAATCTGCTCGGTGACCCGCTCCACCAGATCGGCTTTCGTCATGGACGCCCTCAAGGAGTCAACACCCGGACGACACCGGGCTCGGGCGCGAAGCTAGCGACGTAGAGTGTTGTCAGTCAAGAGGTTGCCCGATTTCAGGCTCTCGATCGCAGCGTCGTCATGAAGTCGTGGAAGACCGGTCGGGCATCGTGGGGCCCTGGTGCGGCCTCAGGATGGTACTGCACCGCGAAGACCGGGAGGCTGCGGTGCCGAAGCCCCTCGATCGTGCCGTCATTCAGATTGACATGGGTCACCACGAGCTCAGTGGAACCCGTCACCTCCGAGGCGTCGCCAGCGACCGCGAAGCCATGGTTCTGCGAGGTGATCAAGACCTTGCCCGTCGCCAGTTCCTTCACCGGCTGATTCCCGCCGCGGTGACCGAACGGCATCTTCCGCGTGTGTCCGCCAAAGGTCAGACCGATCAGCTGATGGCCGAGGCAAATGCCGAAGATCGGTGTGCCCGCGTCGGCCACGCCGCGGATCATCGCGGGCGCATAGCTGATGGCTGATGGATCGCCGGGCCCGTTGGAGAGAAAGACGCCATCGGGCTTGAGTGCCTGGATTTCCGCGGCGGTGGTGGTGCTTGGCACAACCGTCACCTTGCAGCCGTCGTCCGAGAACAGGCGAAGCATGTTCTCCTTGATCCCGAAGTCGACCGCCACGATGTGGTGGCCAGAGTTTTCGGCACCGTAGACATACGCGACTCGCGTCGCCGCCGTCGTCGCCAGATCCGCCCCTTCCATCCGCGGGGCCGCAGCCAGCGCCGCACGGGCAAGATCGGTTGGCGCATCACCGACCGAAATGACCCCCAGCATGACGCCAGCGCTGCGCAGGTGCCGTGTCAGGCGCCGGGTATCGACGCCCTGGAGTGCTGGCACACCCGCTTGGGCCAGCCACGAGGGGAGGTCACCGGTCGCTCGCCAGTTCGAGTACGTCCTCGACATTTCGCGCACGACGACGCCCGACACCTGCACTCTGCCGCTTTCGGCGTCGTCGGTGTTCACCCCGTAGTTCCCGATCTGCGGCGTCGTCATGACCACGATCTGGCCGTTGTATGAGGGGTCCGTGAAGACTTCCTGATACCCCGTCATGTTGGTCGTGAAGACCACTTCTGCCACGGTTGGCGGGGCGTTCGCGTTGACGAACCCGCGGAACGTCGAACCGTCCTCGAGAAGCAGAACCCCTGGGACGGTTTCGAGCGAGAGCGTCACGCCGTTGCCGCTCACTTCTTGGCGGGAGCGGGCGTTGCCGGAGCCGGCGACTGCGCTGCAGGAGCGGCAGGAGTGAGCGGGAGAGCCGAACCAGCCGCTGGCGCGCCAGGCGCGGTCGATGCCGGTGCCGCCGGCGCCGGTGCAGAGAATGCGTTGTCCAGCACGGACTTCGGTGCGCGCTGGCGACTTGTCATCAGCTGCAGCACGAGCGAGAGGAACAGGAAGGCGCCGCCGCCCCACCAACTGATCTTGGTGAGCAGATTCCCGGCCTGGCGCGTCCCGATCAGTGAATCGGATGACGACGATGCGCCACCGAAGCTGGCGGCCATTCCACCGCCTTTGCCGGACTGCAGCAGGATTGCCGCGATCAACACGAGCGCGATCAGGATCAGAAGAACAAGGAGGAACGTGTACATCGGATCGGATGGGTCGGAGACGTCGTGGAACTAGCCACGAAAGGAAGCGACTCCGCCCCCCCGAATCAAGCGCGGACGATCGCGTTCCACCCGTCGGCATCGAGGCTCGCGCCGCCCACGAGCACACCGTCCACGTCGGGCGCTGCCAGCAGGCTGGTCGCATTTCCCCGGTTTACACTGCCGCCATAGAGAATCGGAATCCCTAACGCCCGCTCCCCGATGGCGGCCTTCAGCGCTGCCACGATCGCCCCGTGGACGGCGCTCGCATCAGCCGGAGTCGCCGTCCGGCCGGTACCGATCGCCCAGACGGGCTCATACGCGAAGAGCATGGACGCGACCTGCCCGGCGTCGACGCCGTCGATTCCTGCCCTCAGCTGGCGCAGCACGGTGGCCTCCGTGTTCCCGGCATCCCGCTCTGCCAGCAACTCGCCAATGCAGAGGACCGGCGTCAAGCCGGCGCGGAACGCGGCCTTCACCTTGAGGTTGGATTCGGCATCGGTTTCGCCAAAGACGTGTCGGCGCTCGGAATGGCCGACCAGCACGTGCGTGGCACCCGAGTCGCGTGCGATCGGCGCGGAGTTCTCGCCGGTGAACGCTCCCTTGTCTTCCCAGTGAATGTTCTGGATACCCACTTCGAGGTCCGGCCGGTCACGAACCAGCTCGCTCACCGTGGTGATCGAGAGTGCGTTCGGGAAGAACAGGACCTTCCGATCCTGCTGCCGGGAGTAGTGCGGCAGGAAGCTCTTCATGAACGCCCGAGCATCGCTCGGGCCGTGATGCATTTTCCAGTTGGCAGCAAAGATCGGCAGCTTCAAGCGGTCCCCTTTTCATCCAGTGCGGCCACGCCGGGAAGCTCCTTGCCCTCGAGAAATTCGAGACTGGCTCCACCGCCCGTGGACACGTGACTCATCATTTCGCCGAGGCCCGCCTCGACAACTGCAGCGGCAGAATCTCCGCCACCGACGATCGTGATCGCTCCCTTCCCGGTTGCGGCGGCCATCGCGGTTGCAATCGCGCGCGTGCCAGCATCGAAGGGTGGCTTCTCGAATACGCCCATCGGCCCATTCCAGAGGATCGTCTTTGCCGACAGGATCGCACGCGCGTAACTCTGCGCCGAATCCGGACCAATATCGAGCATCGCCTCATCCGACGGAATGGCGTCGCGCTTGACCGCATGCGCGGACTTCGGCTGATCCATACCCTTCGCCACCGTCGCGTCGTGCGGCAGAATCAGCAGGCTGCCGGCCCGATCGATGAGATCCCTGGCCATCGCCACGCGATCTGGTTCCACCAGCGACTTGCCGGTTTCGAAGCCGAGCGCCTTGTAAAAGGTGCAGGCCATCGCGCCACCGATCAGCAGCGCATCAACCTTTGGGAGCAGCGCTTCAACGACGTCGATCTTGCCGGAAATCTTCGAGCCGCCAAGGATCGCGACAAATGGACGCTTGGGGTCATCGAGCGCGCCGCCGAGGTACGCCAGTTCACTCTCCATCAGCAACCCAGCCACCGCCGGTCGCAGGTGTCGGGCAATACCTGCCGTCGACGCATGCGCGCGATGTGCGCTGCCGAAGGCGTCGTTGACATAGACGTCGCCGAGTGTGGCAAGCCGCTGCGCGAGCGCGTCGTCGTTCTTCTCTTCGCCTGGCAGGAAACGCGTATTCTCCATCAGCACCACGGCCCCATCGGCGAGTGCCGTGGTGGCCGCGACGGCTGCCGCGTCATCGGTCGTGGCGGAGAAGGACACATCCACGCCGGGCAGGACGTGCCGGAGTGCCGGCACGACCGCCGCCAGTGTAAACGCCGGATCGGGGGCGCCCTTGGGGCGGCCGAGGTGGGACAGGAGTACCACGCGCGCACCGTGGCCCCGCAGCAGCTGAATCGTCGGGACCGCTGCGCGCAGCCGGGTATCATCGCTGACCGCGCCCGCATCGTCGAATGGCACGTTGAAATCCACCCGCACGACGACACGACGCCCGCGCAATTGCGCGGGCGTCAGATCCTTCACGGAACGCTTGTCCATCAGGCGAGCGTGCTGCCGACGTACTGGAGCAGGTCGACGCAGCGGTTCGAGTATCCCCACTCGTTGTCGTACCAGCCGGAGAGCTTGACCATGGTGCCGTCGATGACGTTGGTGCTCTTGGCGTCGATGGTGCACGAAAAGGGGTTCCCGATGTAGTCCACGCTCACCAGTTCGATCGTGCAGTAGTCGAGGATACCCTTCAGCGGACCCTCCTTGGCTGCAGCGATGAACGCGGCGTTCACTTCGTCGATCGTGGTGGCGCGCTCGACTTCGACCACCAGCTCGGTCAGCGAGACATCCGGCGTCGGCACGCGGATCGAGATGCCGTCGATCTTGCCCTTCACTTCCGGGATGACGAGCGACGTCGCCTTGGCGGCACCAGTCGTCGTCGGAATCATCGACAAGGCCGCGGCGCGGGCGCGGCGCATGTCCTTGTGCGGGAGGTCGAGGATCGACTGATCGTTGGTGTAGCTGTGGATGGTGACCATCGACCCGTGCTTGAAGCCGAAATTGTCACGCACGACCTTCACCATCGGCACGAGGCAGTTGGTGGTACAGCTGGCGTTCGAGATGATGTGGTGATTGGCGGCATCGTACTTCTGATGGTTGACACCCATCACGATGGTGATGTCCTCGCCCTTCGCCGGAGCCGAGATGATGACCTTCCTGGCCCCTGCGGTGATGTGCTTGCGGGCCTTGTCCGCGTCCGTGAAGATGCCGGTCGACTCGAGCACAATGTCGGCACGCGCGGCGGCCCAGGGCAGGTTCGCCGGATCGCGTTCGGCGGTGATCTTGATCTCGTCACCGTCAACGACGATCGCGCCTTCCTTGGCACTCACCTCGCCCTGATAGATCCCGTGCACCGAGTCGTACTTGAACAGGTGCGCGAGGGTCGCCGTGTCGGTGAGGTCGTTGATGCCGACGAAATCGATCGCTGCACCGGACTTCTTGGCGGCGCGCAGCACGTTGCGCCCGATCCGACCAAACCCATTGATGCCGACCCGAATTGCCATGACGCTACTCCAGGGGTGAACGGCGGTCGCCAATCGCGGGCGCCCGTCCGAAGGTGACACAGCTGACGATACGTGCGCCGCCGTCCACGAGGGCGGCGGCACATGCAACAAGTGTGGCTGCGGTGGTGACAACATCGTCAACGAGCACGCAGTGCGCACCCTGCAGGTGAGGGGCACCAGCCGAAGCCACGGTGAAAGCGCGCGTTACGTTCACCACTCTCTCCCCGGGTGTCAACCGCGTCTGGCTCTGTGGCATCCGGGACCGTCGCAGCGTATCCAGCACCGGGACCGTCCAAAGCGGTGAGAGGGCTTGCGCCAGCACCGCCGCCTGGTTGTACCCGCGCTCTCGTTCGCGCCACCCCGCCAGGGGCACCGGGACCAGCCAGGCGCGCTCCCGGGTCACGTCGCCAGGCCAGCGCAGGCGTGACATCTCGCCCGCCATGCGCTCGCCGACGCGTGGCCAGCCATCATACTTGAGGGCGTGGATCAATCGACTGGCGATCCCATGGTGCGACATCCACGCCACCGATCGCACGGCGCGAATGTATGGCGGCAGCGCGTCGCACCACCGACACGGGTCGCCCGCCTCCGCACCGTAGGCCGCGGGGTGCCCGCACCGCTCGCACTGGGGGTGCGGCAGGCGCGCGATGCGCCCCCAGCACAGTCGGCAGGCTGGCCCCGGCTCTGCGCCCAGTGGGACACCGCACACGGCGCAGACACCAGGCAGCGCCAGCTCGAGCATGGCAGACGCCAGCGCGTGCCCCCGTCGAAAGGCGGCCGTCACCGCCGACACACTGATCATCCCCGTGCGCCTCTCCCATCAACGATCGCGGACCGCCGCCCACATGGCAGCACGATCCGGCTCGATGCCGAACCAGCGGTGGAACGCTCGCGCCCCTTGTGCGATCAGCATGCCGAGCCCGTCGTCGGCGCGTCGGTCCTGTGCGCGCGCAAGCGCGACGAACGGAGTGAGCCCCGTACGACGGTAGACAAGATCGAAGCAGGACGCCCCGGCCCGCAGCAGCGCCGGGTTGACCGGCACCTGATCGTCCCGCATGCCGATCGGTGTCGCGTTCACGACGAGATCGGCGCCTCGAACAGCATCGGCCATGAACTCCTCCACGGTTGTGCGCCCTGCCGGGCCCAGCGGCGCCAGTGCTGCCGCGCGCTCGATGGAGCGGCCCCAGATCGCAACGCTGCCGTTGTGCCATTCGCTGATCGCGGCAACGATGGCCCGGGCCGCACCACCGGCGCCGAGGACCGCGACACGAGCGTTGCTCGGAATGTTGCCATACATGGCGCGGATCGCGTCATCGAATCCGCCGACATCGGTGTTGTCACCGTGCAGGACCCCATCCACCGTCCACCATGTGTTCACCGCCCCGAGCCGAGCAGCCAGCGGCGTCAGCACGTCACAGAGCGCGGCGACGCGTTCCTTGTGCGGGATGGTGACATTCCCTGCGGCTCCCTCCGCGACAAGCGAGCGGAGCCGCGATGCAACATCGACGCCGGTCACCGCGACCGCTTCGTACGTGGCCGCAATGCCGGCCTCGCGCAGTGCAGCGCGCTGGAAGAGGGGCGAGAGGGAATGCGTGACGCTTTCGCCAAGCAGCACCAGCCGCCCGGGCCGCTGGATCACCGGGAGGTCGAAGTCATGTCGGCTGCCATCAGTCGGTCAAAGGCGCGACTGATCAGCGCATGCAATTCATCGAAGGTGCTCCGATACACGGAAATTTCGCCGCCGATGGGATCACCGACCGCGCGGGAGATTTCGCCGCGGGTGGCGAACTCGCTGAGGAGGTGTGTCTTGCCGCGCCCCCCCAGACCATCGACCGCCAGCAGATGACTGGGGCTCATCGTGAGAATCAGGTCACTCTGCTCGATCATGTGCGAGGAAAGCTGTCTCGAACGATGCCGCGACAGATCCAGACCGTGTTCCATCGCGACGAGCAGCGACCCCTCGGAGGCGCCACTGATGGCATCCGCGGCGACGCCGGCACTCGTGACCGTCACGCCGGGCAGATGACGCTTTGCGGCAATGGCACGCGCGATGACTTCGGCCATCGGACTGCGGCAGGTGTTTCCGGTGCAGACGAACAGCACACGGAGCGTCGATTCAGGCATCGCCAAGCAGGTCAGGGACAGTCTCGCGCAGAATGGCCGCGCTGATGGCGCCGGGACGAATCACCCGTAATCGCCGTCCCGTGCAGTCTACAACGGTACTGGGCGGCGAGGGAGGCAGGCCGCCTCCATCGAGGACCAAGAGCACGCCGCGATTGATCTCCGCCGGCCACTGCTCGACCACCTCGCCGGCGCGCATCGCGGGCTGCACCCCCGGCCGGTTGGCCGATGTGGAGGTGAGCGGGGATCCCAGGGCACCGATGAGTTGCTGCAGGCCTGGATGTGGCGTCCAGCGAACCGCGATCCCTCCCTCGGGCCCGCGCAACCGCGGCGGCACCTGACCCTCGCCGCCGGGCAACACCAGCGTCAGTGGCCCGGGCCAGTGTCGTGCGGCGAGGTGCGCCGCCTGCGCCGAGAGTGTCAGTCCGATGCGCGTGAGCATGGTGCTGTCCGACACGAGCAAGAGGAACGGCTTTGCCGGCGGGCGCCGCTTGAGCACCACCAGCTTCTCCACCGACTCGGCGTCAACCATGGTGCCGAACCCGTACACCGTTTCAGTCGGATACGCGAGCACGCCGCGGTCCTGCAGGTGTGGCACGACGATGCTGATTGCCGCGGCGATCTCCGCTGGCGACCAGAACGGTGTCACCCCCGAGCGCCAACTCACTCCGCAAGGCCCGACAGCGACTCGGCGATGCCGAAGTCGGCCTCGTCGGTGACCTTCATGCCGCGCTCACTCCCGCGGACAACGACCACCGGGAATCCGTAGTGCTCGCAGAGCGCTGCGTCGTCGGTCGCCGACAGCTTGTCGCGGCGGGCGCGGGTATGTGCCTCGTCGATCATCGCGCGCGGAAAGGCCTGCGGCGTCTGTGCGCGCCACAGGCGCGTGCGATCGACGGTGCGAAAGATTCGGCCATGCTCGTCAACTTCCTTCAGCGTATCCACCACCGGCAGCGCGGCGATTGCACCGTGCCCGTTGCGCGCCTCGCGAATGACGCGATCGATGACGCTGCCACTGGCAAGTGGGCGTGCGGCATCGTGAATCACGACCGTCTCGATGTTCTCCGGCATGTCTTCAAGCCCGTTGTAGACGGACTGCATCCGATCACGGCCACCGGTACTGACCAGCATGCGTTCGATATCGCACTGAAATATCCACGGTGGCGGATCGGCGGCGAAATCACGAGGCAGCACGAGGACCACCAATGCCACATCGGGGCGCAGCTGGAATGTCTGCAGGCTATGCAAGAGCATCGGCTTGCCGGCCACCCAGCGAAACTGCTTCAGCTCATCTCCGCCGACGCGCGTGCCGCTGCCCCCGGCAACGATCACGACGCCGACGCTGGGCGTCGACGCCAGCACGACATCCCGCAGCTCGACTGGTCGCGCATCACGATCGAGGTTCGCTGCGGCGCGCGGTCCAACGGCGACGCCGTCGTGCATCTCGACCGGCTGGTCCGGTTCCGGCACAGAGCCCTCGGTCATGTGAAGATGGTGTCCAGCAGGTCACGGATATTCGCGACACCGATGACTTTCAATCCGGCGGGAGCCTTCACGCGCGCAGTCGCTCGCGCCACATACGCCCGAGAGAGACCAAGGCGTGCAGCCTCGGCCAGACGTCTCTCGAGTTGCGACACGGCGCGAATCTCGCCACCGAGTCCGATTTCACCGAGGAAGAGCGCATCGGTTGGCAGCGGTCGATCGTAGACCGACGACGCCAGCGCGGCGGCCACCGCAGTGTCACCGGATGGTTCGGTGAGTCGCATGCCGCCAACGACGTTGACGAAGGCGTCGAGCTGTGCGAATGCCAGGCCGGCCCGTTTCTCCAGAACAGCGAGGAGCAGCGCGAGCCGCCGTGGATCGTAGCCCGTGGTGACACGCTGGGGCGTGCCGAAGCCCGCCTTGGCCGCCAGCCCCTGAATCTCCACCAAGAGCGGCCGCGTGCCCTCGAGCGGGGCCGTCAGCGCGCTGCCACTCGAATTCTGGGTCCGATCACCCATGAAGAGCATCGACGGATTGGCGACCGGCTGCAATCCGGCCGCGTCCATGCGAAAGACGCCGATCTCATCGACGCTGCCAAATCGGTTCTTCGTCGCCCGCAGCAGGCGATAATCGGCACCGGATTCCCCTTCGAAATAGAGCACCGTGTCGACGATGTGTTCGAGCGTCTTCGGGCCAGCGATACCGCCGCCCTTGGTCACGTGTCCCACGACAAAAATCGCGGTGCCGATCTCCTTCGCCGCGCGCATGAGACGCGCGGCGCATTCGCGGACCTGGCCGACATTGCCCGGCGCGCCTTCGAGTTCTTCCGTGTGCACGGTTTGAATCGAGTCGATGATGGCGATCACCGGGCGCGTTGCCTCGAGGTGCGCGAGAATCGCTTCGAGGTGCGTTTCAGGCAGGAACTCCACATCGCCTGCGCCCTCGCCAAGGCGGTCCGCCCGCAATTTCACCTGGAGCGGACTCTCCTCACCGCTGACATAGAGCGCCGCGTGCCCCATGCCCTGCAGGCGAGCGACAACCTGAAGCAGCAGTGTCGATTTGCCGATTCCGGGTTCGCCACCGACGAGCACCATGCTGCCAGGCACAATGCCGCCGCCGAGCACGAAATCGAACTCGGCGAGGCCGGTCTTGAGTCGCGTGGACTCCGTTCCACGGACCTCACTGAGCTTCGCCGCACGCAATGAGACCATCCCGCGGCGAGAGGTGGCTGTGGGTCGCCCCACGACCTTGGACGGCGCGCGCTCGACGATCTCCTCGACCAGCGTGGACCATTCGCCACACGCCTCGCAACGGCCGCCCCATTTCGGGTACTCAGCCCCGCAATTCGTGCAGCGGTATGCGGTCTTCGTCTTGACGCTCACTCGTGCTGCGTTCGCTTGGAGAAGTTCTCGAACCGCGTGTACTGCTTGTGGAAGAACAGCGGCACCGTGCCGATCGGTCCGTTCCGCTGCTTGCCGATGATGATCTCTGCCTTGCCTTCCAGCTCACTGTTCTTGAGTCGGCCCGCCTCATCGCGCTCGGCGTAGATCTCCTGCCGGAAGATGAAGAGGATCAGGTCAGCATCCTGCTCGATGGCGCCGGATTCACGGAGATCGCTCAGCTGCGGTCGTCCCTTCTCGTCGCCGGCGCGCTGCTCGGGCGCACGCGAGAGCTGCGACAACGCGACCACCGGCACGCGCAGTTCCTTCGCGAGTGCCTTCAGCCCGCGACTGATCTGGCTGACCTCCTGCTGTCGGTTCTCGGCGTTGGGCCCGGTCATCAGCTGCAGGTAATCCACGATGATCAGGCCGAGCTTCGAGTCAGGATCCGCCTTGAGACGACGCGCCTTGGCGCGCATGTCCAGCACGGTCATGCCCGGTGCGTCATCGATGTAGATCGGCGCCTGCGACAGAATGCCGACGGCGCGTGCGAGACGGGGCCAGTCATCGTCCCGCAGGCGTCCGGTGCGCATCGCCTGCGCGTCCAACCGCGCCTCGCTGGTGATCATGCGCTGCACCAGCGACTCCTTGCTCATTTCGAGCGAGAAGAATGCAACGCCGACCCCTTCCGTGATTGCCACATGCTGGGCGATGTTGAGCGTCAGGGCCGTCTTGCCCATCGAGGGTCGCGCGGCGACGATCACCAGATCCGACGGCTGGAATCCCGACGTCAGCTGGTCGAGATCCGCGAACCCGCTCGGCACGCCGGTGACGGACCTGCCTTCCTTGGCGATTGTCTCGATGCGTTCCATCGCCGGATACATCAGCGCCTTGATGCGCGTGAATCCATCACCGCCGCGATCCTGGCCGACCTGCAGGATCCGCTGCTCGGCAAAGTCGAGCAGGTCACGCGCCGGCTGTCGCGCCTCGAATGCCTCGCCAGCGATCTGCGTCGAGACCTCGATCAGGCGGCGCAACAACGCCTTCTCCTTCACGATGCGGGCATGATGCTCGATGTTGGCCGCCGTCGGCACCGCGTCGGCCAGGAAGCTCAGATACTCGCGCCCGCCGGCCGCGTCCATCTCGCCGCGGCGCTCGAGCTCATCGGCGAGCGTGACGACGTCGATTCCACTCCCCCGCTCCATGAGGGCGATGATCGCGCGATAGATCCGACGATGCCCTTCGCGGAAGAACATCGTATCGTCGACGATTTCGGTCGCACGCGTGATCGCCTCGGCGTCGATCAGCATCGCCGCGAGGACAGACTGCTCCGCATCCTCCGACTGGGGAGGACGACGGTCGCGGTATGGATCAGCTGCGGAGGGTCGCGTCGAGAACGCGTCGAGCAAGCTTGACATCTTCCCACGTAGGCCGCTTCCACGCTTCGTTGCGAAGCAAAGCGGCCGGGTGATAGGTGGCGACGAGCGGAATACCCTGATACCAGTGAAGCTGCTGACGCAACTTCCCGATGCCAAGTTTACTCCCGAGCAGCGACTGCGCGGCGAACGTGCCGAAAGCGATGATGATCTTCGGTTGCACCAGATCAATCTGACGCTGCAGGAAAGGGGCGCACGCGCGCACCTCCTCCGGCATGGGATTGCGGTTGCCGGGGGGACGGTGCTTCAGCACGTTGCAGATGTAGACCGACTCACGCCCGAGCTGGATCGCGCCCAGGATCTTGTTCAGCAGCTCACCTGCCGGCCCGACGAAGGGCTCGCCGGTTTGATCCTCTCGTTCGCCCGGCGCTTCGCCAACCACCATCACGTCGGCCGCGGCGTCGCCGACGCCAGGCACGGGCTGAGTGGCCGTCTGCACCAGCCCACACCCCTTACACGCGGCGATGGCGGCGGCAACCTGCGCCAGCGACTGCCACTCGACGCCCGCTGCCGCACCATGCAGCGCGGGCCGTTCGACACGGATACCGAGCGGAAAGACCGCGCCCTCGACCCGCAGGATCCCCGCCTTCCGCGCTGGCGGCGGGCTGTCTGGCACGTCAGGTTCGACGCGGGCGGGTGGCGTCACTTTCGCCGGTCCGGCGCCCTGAAGCTGTTCCATCATCTGCCGCCAGTCAGTGCCCTGGTCGACACTGGCAGGCGCAACGCGTTCCTCGCGGTCTGGCCGATCGACGGGCGCGGAAGCGGGTCGGGCGCTGACCGACGGCTCCGGCGGTGCGGTCGAAACCGGCGCTGCCGCCGCGGCGTCAGCGGGCGATCGTCCGCCACCCTGCAGCGCGCCGAGCATGCGCATCACGTCGTCCACGTCCAGCGCGTCCAGCAGCATCTCGGACTCACCGAGTTCGCGCCGCTGTTCGAGATAGGCGCGCAGGCGCTCCTTCGCGTTCATGCGTGTGCGTCCAATGCGCGCGCAATGCGGTCGAGCAACAGGTCCGCGAGCTCTGTCTTCGGCATCAGCGGTGGTGTCTCCCGATCGCCGTCCCTGGCCAGAATCAGAACGCGATTGGTCTCGGTTCCGAACCCGGCACCATCCTCCGTTGCATCGTTGGCGACAATGAAGTCGAGTCCTTTTCTCTCGAGCTTTCCCGCCGCATTCGCCTCGAGATTGGCCGTCTCGAGGGCAAACCCCATGATCACCGCTCCCGCCTTCCGCAAATCCCGCGTGGCAAGCAGGATGTCGTCGGTGTGTTCGAGCGCGAGCGTCGGCGCGTGAGGGCCTTTCTTGATCTTCTGGTCGGCGATCCGGGCAGCGCGGAAGTCCGCAGGGGCCGCCGCCATGATGAGGGCATCCGCTTGTGGCAGCACAGCGGCGACCGCGTCGCGCATCCCGGTCGTGGACGTCACGGCGATTGCGTCCACGCCAACTGGCACCGGGATGGCGATCGGTCCATGAATCAACGTCACCTGTGCGCCGCGACGCCAGGCGGCGGCGGCAATGGCGACGCCCATGCGGCCGCTGCTCTCATTCGTGATGTAGCGCACTGGATCGAGTGCTTCACGGGTCGGCCCGGCGGTCACGACAATACGCCGCTGGTTCAGTCCTGTCGCGCTCTCGAGCCATTTCGCGGCGTGCGCGAGGATCTCATCCGGCTCGGGCATCCGACCCGGACCGACGCCCTCGCCGAATGCCAGCGGGCCGATCGCCGGTTCGAGCACCTGGTAACCGAGGTCCCGCAATGCCCGCGCATTGGCGAGCACCGCGGGATGGGACCACATCCCGTCGTTCATGGCCGGCACGACGAGCACCGGCGCGCGGGTGGCGAGCAGCACGGCGGTCAACTGGTCATCGGCTCGACCCTGCGCCGCACGAGCCATCAGGTCTGCAGTCGCCGGCGCGACGATCACCAGCGCGGCCTCTTTTGCAAGGCGAATGTGCGCCAGCGCATGTCCGGCGTCGAGAATTTCCGGAGCTACGGCCCGACCCGTCACCGCTTCGAAGGTAATGGGCCCCACAAACTCGCGTGCGGCTCGCGACATGATCACGTCAACGACTGCGCCCGCCTGTGTGAGCAGGCGGGCGAGCGTGACAGCCTTGTAGCAGGCAATGCCGCCGGTCACCCCGAGGATGATCCGGCGGCCGTCAAAGGGGCGCATCGGACTCGCCCCGGTCGGTCAGTCGGGGCGACGGCGCGGCATCACGCGATAGTCGAAGTCCTTGCCGTGCAAGTCTTCGAGCGCGCGGGTGGTGAGCTTCTTCTCTTTGCCGGTACTTCCCATCTTCGGGAATTCGTTGAGCACGCGCGCATACTTGGCCGCTACCAGCACGCCCAGGTACTTGTTCTGCGACTGCTGCTGCTCGGTGATATCGCCGGGGGTGAAGACTCGCATTCTTTTCCTTCTCCGTGACGCTGCTGCGCCGTTGGGTAACCAGCCACCGGACTGACATGAGTCAGCCCGGACCTACCGAATCGCGTCGCGCAGCTCGTTGGCGAGTGCCGTCACGCGGCCCTTCAGATCCGTCAATCGCGTCCGGCGAAGTGCCTCTGCATCAATGATGCTCAGCACCTGCGCCACCGCGTGATCCAACTCGTCGTTCACCACCACGTACTCGAAACTGTCGATCGTCGCGAGCTCGGTGAGGGCACTGTCGACACGCGTCGTCAGCGTGGCACGATCCTCGGACCCGCGACCCGACAACCGCGACAGCAACTCCACCGCCGACGGAGGCAAGAGAAAGACCAGCACGGCGTCGGGGAATGCAGACACGAACTGCACGGCCCCCTGCACATCGATGGTCATGATCGGATTCCGGCCGTCGGCCATCAGTCGATCGATCTCGCTGCGCAGCGTCCCGTACCGCTTGCCGTGGACCATGGCATGCTCGGCGAACTCGCCCCGAGCGACCTTGGCCTCGAATGCTTCCCCAGACAGAAAAAAGTAATCGACTCCGTGCCGCTCCGCTGGCCGGGGCGCGCGCGTCGTGCAGGTCACACTGAAGCCGACGTCCGGGCGCTGCTCGAGCAGGCGGCGTGCGATCGTGGTCTTGCCGGTGCCGGATGGGGCAGCCAGAATCACTGGAAACATCGGTTTGCTCATTCCAGGTTCTCGACTTGCTCGCGCATTCGCTCCAGCTCTTCCTTAATGAGAACTACCTCTCGTTGCATTGCCGAGTCATTGGCCTTGCTTCCAGTCGTGTTCGCTTCCCTGACCATCTCCTGGAGGATGAACCCGAGCCGCTTGCCGACGGCCTCGGTTCCGGGTTCGGCGATCGCTGATCGGCAGGCCGCATTGTGTGAGGCGAACCGACTCAGCTCCTCGCCCACGTCGACCCGGTCGGCCAGGATGGCGATCTCCTGCGCCAACCGTTGCGGATCTACCGCGATGCCGCCGGCCAGATCCCTGACCGCTGCTGCCAGTCGATCCCGTTGCTCGGTCAGCCGCTGCGGCGCGCGCGTGGCGAGTCGGGCCAGCGCGCCTTCCACGATCACCAGGCGCTCGAGAAGGTACTGGGCCAGCCGGGCGCCTTCAGCCGCACGCATACGCACGAACGCCTGAATGGCGGTGGCCGCCAGGGACACGATGGAGGACGCATCCATCGTTGTGATCGATGTGTCGTCTTCGACGCCACTTGTCAGGACATCCGGCAGTCGGAGCAGCGAGCCAATGTCGACTCTCGTATCGATTCCCGACTCCGCCGGAATCGCGCGCAGTTGCGCGGCATACGCCAGCAGTCGTGCAACATCGATTCGCGGACCCTCGCCATCGTCGCGCTCGACGCGCAGCGAAAACGTGACATGCCCGCGCGTCACGTGCCGGCGCAACAGATCACGGATCTCAGGCTCCATTCGAACCAGTGCGGGCGGCAGCTTGATCGACGGGGTGAAGAAGCGGTGGTTCACGCTCCGGACTTCCACCGACACGCGGTAGGGTCCCACCATCGCATCGGCATTCCCATAGCCCGTCATGCTCTGCAGTGCGCCGATCTCCGAAGTGCCCGTCATCAGTTCCAGAAGCTCCACCGCACACCATACACGGTCAGCGCGCCGGGCATCAGCAACCCTGGTACGGTCGAGTAGGGAAGATTGAGCAGGTTTCGCACTTGCGCAGTGATCGTGGCGTCCTTGATGGTGAACTCGGCGCGAAGTCCGAGGGGAGTGCCACCGAAGGTTGGCAGCACGACAACCCTCCCATTCGCGTTGAGCGTTGGAAATGCGGCCGACGTCCGGTACTCCGCCTGCCCAGCGAGCATGAAGTCGAAACCGCCAGTCTTCGTCTTCCCCGTCCAATGATAGCGCCACGTCAGTTCGCTGCGAACCTGCGTCTGCGGCCGGTACCAGCCCGCCCGCTCCCATTGGGTGCCCTGCATGTGGAGCGCGAAGCCGCGGAACAGCGGGCCGACGATGGTGAATGTCGCGCCCAGCGCCCGGCCTTCGATCACCGCCGGAGCGGAGCGATCGAAGAGCCCAGGAGCGCGCAGGACGGCACTATCCCGAAGCACGCCGCCAGCCTGCAGCCACAGCGATCCCACCTTGATGGCGACTTCACCTCGGGCCGCTTTCGCAACGGGAAGGAAGACCCGTTCCAGCGCGTTCATCGAATCGAGCGGGAGTTCCAGCGATCCCGCCGTACCGTACGACACCGCTCCGGTCAGTGCGAACCGGGGTATTGGTTGCAGCCGCACGAACGCATCGGCACGCGTTACCTCATCGAACGGGTTGCGCTCGCCCCATGCCGAGAGAGTGACACGACCGAGATCGATTCCGAGCCGTGCCGAAGGCTGATGCAGGGTCCGACCATTGGCGCGGCGCAGCCGCTCGGTGGCCGAGACACGCAGTCGCGCTGACGACCAGCCTGCGGTCGCGACGTACTGCAGGCTGGTGTTCGTCGTATCGGCGCTGTCGGCGGCGAATCCCTTCGTCACGTCCCGGCTGCGGAATGCCGTCTGCTCCTTGTTGTTGCGCGAGACGGCCATCAGTTGCAGCCAGCGGCCCCGGTCGACATCGCCGATGCCGAGGCGTACGTACGCGTCGCGCTGCACCTGCTCATAGCCGGGAATCTGCCGACCCGTCGCGAGGTACGACTCCTCGTTGATCAGCGACAGCGTCTGTTGCGTCGCGCGCACCCGCAGCAATGTCGCGTCGACGCTCCACTTTGGCTTGACGATGCCGATCCGCGTGAAAATCGTCGTCGCATCGCCGTCGCCCCCAAGCCGTCGGTCGTCGGTGCTCCGCTGCTGCAGCATCGCCTGAAACGCCAGACCGTTCTTCGCGCGACGCGCGAGGTAGCCGCGGAACGTGTTGCTTCGATTGTCACCCGTCAGCACGTCGGCCCGTGTTTGCGCCGTGAGGCGCTGTGGACCACGCCAGGAGCGCATCAGCAGACGCAGTTCGTTCGCCCCTCGTTCGATCACCAGTTCCTCGAGTGCTGCGATCGGAAACATCGTCAGGTCGGTCGTGCCAAAACTCCGGGCGTCCATCGGCTCGAGTTCGACCCCGTCGAGGAACAGCCGCACTCGCGAGGCGTCACCGTTGTAGGCAGCGACCTGTGGCGCCAGATAGAAACGCGCATGCAGTGATGCGAGGCCGGGGACGCGGTCGAGGAGGTCGGCCAGTGTGAGCGCGCCAGTAGAAAAGAGGCTGTCGCGGTTCCACCGATGCGACATGCCGACCTCCGTCAGCAACGGTTGCTCCGATCGGGGCAGCACGTCGAACACGGAGTCGGCGCGCGCGATCGAATCGGCGCGCATCTTGAGGACCGAATCGGCCACCGAGCGTTGCTGCGCGATGACCGGCATGGCCACGCAGAGCGTGGCACATGCCAGTACACGAATCAGGCAGTCCCTCAGCTGATCCTCGCCCGCACGTATTCGACGAACGTTCCGACCGGACGCCCGGTCGGGCCCTTCGGCAGCGAGACGAGGTCATTCTCCGAGTACGCCGTGCCCGCAACGTCGAGATGGACCCAGGGATACCCTTCGGCAAAGACTTTCAGAAACAGCGCGGCGGTGATCGATCCCGCGGCGCGACCACCCGTATTCTTGATGTCAGCCGTATCCGACTTGATCTGCTCTTCGTAGTCTGCGCAGAGGGGCAGTTCCCACCCTGGTTCCGAGGCGCGGGCGCCGGCGGCCAGCACGTCCCGCACCAGCGATGGGTCAGTTCCGAACACACCCATCAGCGAGTTGCCAAGGCCGATCACGACGGCACCAGTGAG
Source organism: Gemmatimonadaceae bacterium (assembly GCA_031423355.1). GTDB lineage: Bacteria > Gemmatimonadota > Gemmatimonadetes > Gemmatimonadales > Gemmatimonadaceae > JACMLX01. Next base: position 28,061 of record JANPFJ010000358.1, read on the forward strand.
CGTCGCCGCATCGATGACCGCAACGGGATCGTATTTCTTGGCATAGTGCAGCACGTCGGCGAGGACCAGTCGCCCTTCCGCATCGGTGTTCACAATTTCGATGAACGTTCCGTTCGATGCCTGCACGACGTCACCGGGATTGATTGCGGTTCCGGACGGCATGTTGGTGACCGCACCGACGAGGCCAACGACATTGATCGGCAGCTTGAGTCGTGCGATCGCCTCCATCGCACCGAGGACACCGGCTGCACCGCTCATGTCGTACTTCATCCATTCCATTCCCGGCGCGGGCTTGATCGAAATACCGCCCGTGTCGAAGCACACGCCCTTCCCTGCCAGCACGACGGGGCGCGCGTCGCCAGCGCCCCGATAATCGAGCGCGATGAGACGTGGTTCCTGCGGTGTGCCCTGGGCAACGGCGAGGAAGCTTCCCATCCGCAACGCTTCCATTTCCCGGCGACCGAGGACGGTCACCTCCATGCCGAGGCGCGAGGCAATGTCACGCGCCGAGTCCGCGAGCGTATCCGGCGTGCAAAGGTTGCCAGGCATCATCTGCAGGCGGCGGGCGAGCGCATAGCCGGCCGCGATCGATTCGCCGCTCGCGAGCCCGGCCGCACCGGCGGTCAGATCGGAGACGAGCACCGTGATGCTCGCAAGCGCGATACGAGGTTCGACCGACGGTGTCTTGAGTTCGCGATACTCCCACGCTCCCATTGACGCGCCAACGACCAGCTGCTCGACGTCACGCGCATCGACATCTGACGCAACGAAGAGCGAGAGGGAGGCGACGTTGGCGGCATTCGCGCGCCTCCCCGCGAGCTGCGCGGCACGCTTGAGCGCCGCAGATCGATCGGTCGTGTCTCCCATGCCGATGAGCAGGATGCGCTCAGGCCCAGTCGCCCCGCCGGCCAGATGGAGGACGTCGTCGCGCTTGCCCACAAATGCGCCACGCGCGAACGAGCGAGCGATGGCACCGCCAATGACGTCGTCCAGTGCAGCGAGCGATGCCGGTGCTGTGTCCCCTTTCGGGACGAGCACGGCCAGAACCCCGGTGACCAGCGTATGTGGATCGGCGTGACGGACGGCGTACGTGAGTGGCATGACTCGGTTGTGACGAGGGCGTGAAGGCGGCCAGCACCGTCGGCGTGGCCGCGACGGAGCTGTCGAAAAGGCAAGTTAGCTGGCTGGAATCGAAGTTCGCATGGCGCAGCGATCCTCAGCCGCCGTTCGGCGGCCGCCAACTCCCGCCCGAAACGATCGCGACAGAGCTCACACTCCAGAGCGGCCCCAGCCGTGACGACTGCGCGAGACCGGTCGTCCCGGAGTCATCAGCGGCTCGGCTGACTGTCCGCTGCACCCATCCGCCGCCAACGCACCCGTGATCTTTCGTCGCCGTCCGTCGCACACGCCACTGATCGTCAGCACGAGTGTCATGCGGCGTGTGCACTCGAACATGCCGGCCCCTCGGGGTCCGAGCCTGCCCATGAGTGAAGTTGCGCCGCGTGCCGGGGCGACGCCGCAAGCCGACATCGTGGCGGCAGTCCGTGACTCCGGCTGTGTGATCACCTTCCTCGCCGGCGGAGGTTCGCGCACGCATCTGACGACCCGTGTCCATGAAGTCATTACATCGACTCAAGGGTGCGGTCTCGGCCGCAGCGGTCCAATGGCGGCTTTCGCGGAACAGTTCTGCGACTCGCCAGACGGGAAGCGGCGTCTCGTGCAGGCACTTGCCGTGCACAGGCCCACGAGTGATCCGACGGCGCTGCTGACGCGAATGGCGATCACCTCGTGGGTACGCACCGTCGGCCTCGCGGCGCAGGCACGCGATGTCACGGATGCGGCCGCGACTGGGCTGCCAGACTGGCACACGCCGGGCGACATGTAGCCGTCCGAGCTGTTGCGGGCTTGTCAGATGGACGGCTCTCCACCACCGTGGGTCATGCGATTCAGCATCGGAAGTCTGCATACGGGGACGCGCGCCTTTGCTCTCGGCCTGCTCGCCTGGGGTCTGCCCGCCGCGCTGGCGGCGCAGAAAGAGAATCGTACGCCGGCCGCCACCCAGGGCTTTGACAGCGCGGAATGCCGGGTCGGGTGCGTGCTGGATACACTCACGATCGACATCGATCGCGCGCGCCGCGCGCAGCCTGGCGTGGTGACTGGCACACTGCTGCTGATCGACACCGTGGCACTCGCGCGGCGCGGCAGCCCTCCGGCGGCGCGCGAACGACTGGTGCCGGTCTCGGTCACGTGCGACTCCTCGCCATCTGCGGCAGTTCTGGCGTCGGCTCGACTCTCGGACAAACGGCTCGACGATGCTCGCGTCGTCCGCCGCACGGTCGTGACATGGGTGTTGCCGCCTCAACTCCTGCAGAAGCTGCTGCGGGTGTCGTCGGCGAGCGTCATGGTGGACGGTCGCATACATCCCCTGACCGCGGGCATGATCACTTCGACGCGCACGCTGCTGGAGTCGGTGCGTACCTCACTCGTCGCTGCACCATATTCGGCACGCGCACAGCTCTATGTGTCGTCGTTCGTCGTCTTTGGCATTCCGGGCGACAGCACGATGGCTGAGGATGTCGGCACGGCAACCGAACCGCTGATGATTCCCGATGCCGCGACACCCGCACCAACGCGCGTGGCGACGCTCACCCTCGTCGGTCGGGGCCCCGAAACCACCGTTCTGCTGGTTCAGGAGGATGCCACGGGTGCCGCGCCCATCTTCGGCCTGTCAGAGTCGGTGACGATCGCGCTCCCCGGCCGCACCGGTCGACGCGGCGTGGTCACGGGGAAGGTTTCGGCGCGGCAACGTGTGGAAGTCATGCGCGATGCGTGCCTGAGCGCGAAAGTGTGGACGTACCTGATTTCGCTGTCGCCGGCAGACATGAGCGCGACGGTCCGCGCTGCGCCGCCCTCGGCCCGGCCAGGCGATGGTTTTGATCGCTGGAGTGGCACTGCAGTCAGGGAGCCGGTCGCGGCACGGATGACGCCGGCAGAACAGCGTACCATTGTCGGCAGTCGGCCGATCATCGCCCAGTTCGTCCGGGAGCGCGCCAGCACGGGACTTCGCGAGCGTGACGTACAGGTCCTGGCCGCGCTACCGAAAGGGGCCGGTTTCGTGACGAACTTCGGCGTCATCACGCGCGATGGAGCTGGCGGGTGGCGTTTCCCGAGCTTTACGCTCCGGCCCACCAACTGCCCCTAGCCGGGCGCCGCGCGCGAGTCCTTATTCGAGTATCGCTGTCACTTTGGCCCTCGGCGCAGAAGCCGGGACTCTGGCCGCGGCCGCAGGGCCGACGTGACGCGGTTCCAGAGGATGAGGCTCGTCACCACGAACCAAGAGGGAGAGGCATGAACGCATCCGTCTCGAATTCCGAAGAAAACGTGCTCGCGGCTGCCGGCGACGCGGAACCGACGCGCGCGAACGGCGCGATCATCTCCGAGGGTGTGCTGGCGGGGGTCATCGCTGCCGCGGCGGTCGCTGCCGTGTTTCTGGTAATCGATGTCATGGCTGGCGAGGCATTCCGCACACCGAGACAGCTCGGCGCGATGCTACTCGGGCTCTTCGGGGCGGCGCCAGGCAGTGGCGATGTGGCGACCCCACTCGCGCTCTACACACTGCTGCACTTCATCGCATTCATGGGGGCCGGCGTCATCGCCGCGGCGATCGTGCAGGTGACAATGAAGCAACCTGCAGCCATCCTGCTGTTCGTCATCCTGTTCTTCGCGTTCGAGGTCGCGTTCACCGGTTTCGTCGCCTTCCTGGATGTGACGTCAGTCGGCCATGTCACTCCGCTTCAGGTGGCGCTGGGCAATGTGGTCGCTTCGGTTGCGATGGCGCTGTTTTTCCGGGCACGACATCCGAAGCTTCGCTCGATCGGACGGACGTTGTCGGCAGAGGAATAACCGATCGACGTCACGTGTCTGCCACGCGGTACCGAGCCTCAGTCAGACGGACAGGACGGCAAAGCAGAACGCCGCCTCCAGGAGTACTGGAGGCGGCGTTCTGCCTATCTGACGAACCGAAGCCGATTCGGGCCGAGGCTCAGTTGAAGGTGTAGCGCAGGCCAAGCTGCAGACGCCAGACATCATTGATGTCCACCGTGCGTTCGAACGTTTGCGCCGGCAGGTTGTTGCCGATGTTGCGCAGACGGAAGAGCGGAATTCCGCTGGCGGGCGTTGCCAGTGGGATCAGTGGCTGGTTGGTGACGACACGCTGCGCGCCACCCCAGTTCTTGTTCAGCAGATTGCCGACGTTGAGGATGTCAGCACGGATCTGGATCTTGTTCTGCTGGCCTCGGATATTGCCGAAGATGTCCTGCGTGATGCTGAGGTCAGCGCGGAAGACCGTCGGCAGGAAGAGCGCACCACGCTCCGCGATCCGGCCACGATTCTTGCTCAGGTATGGATCCTGGCTGACATAGTTGTTCCACGCGGACAGCTGCTCTGCCGCGGTGAAGGTCTTGGCGATCAGCGCGGCAGTCGTCGTCACAGCGCCGCCAGCCGTGATCGAGTAGGCCGAGAAGTTCGTCTCGTTGATGTTCTTCGGGATGTAGATCAGGTCGTTCGACGTGCCGCCATCGCCGTTGAAATCACCGCCATACGTGTAGCTGGTGTTGCCAAGGGTGCGAAGTTCGCTGAAGACCGAGATGCCTGTGGCGCCGAAGCCGAAGTACTGCTTGCGGTACGACGTGGCGAGGAAGGCGCGGTGCCCGAGGAATCCGCCGGAATAGCCGACGCCCGGGTTGTTCGGGTCACCCGGCTGCTGGTTCGAGCTCCAGCTGCCGAAGGCGATCGAGCCCGGATCGACGGTGTTGCGCGACGAGCCATAGCTATACGCCGCCTTGGCGAAAAACCCGCTCGAGAATGCCTTTTCGAGGGTCGCCGATGCCACATACGACGTGCCGACACTCTGATTCTTCAGAACGATCGCATTGTCGATGTTGGTGTTGATGCGATTGATCGTGCCGCCGCCGATCCAGCGCGGGCGTGTGTCGGGACCGACGAAACGGCCATTCGGCGTCGACAGGTTGGCGTTGATGTAATAGGTGCCGTTGACGTCCTGATTGTACAGGTACTCGAGCGTGCCGATGATGCCCCACGGCAGGCGCTGGTCGATGGCGAGGTTCGAGCGCCAGGTCTGCGGAAAGCGATAATCGCGGTCCGTGAACGCCAGTTCATAGGTGGCCGCCGGTGCGCCGGTGACAGTCGTCGGCTTGTAGGCGCTCGGATTTGGATTGAACGGCCGATTGAGCACCGGCACGGTCGGCGTCGACACGAGCGCATCGAAGCCTGTCAGGGTCCCGTTGGCGCCAACCTGGTTCGACACCCAGACGTACGCCGGACTGCCGGTGAAGATGCCGCTGCCGCCGCGGACCTGTGTGCTGCGATCGCCGCGGGCATCCCAGTTGAAGCCGAACCGTGGCGAGTACAGCACCTTCGCACCCGGCAATTTGTCGGTGCGGTAGGTCTGTGCCTGGCCGATTTCATCCCGGAAGGTCAGGTTCGGGACGTTGGCGTTGGCCAGCGCCGTGTTCTTGAACTTCGGCACATCGACGCGCATGCCCAACGACAGCTTGAAGCGTGGGGTCAGCCGAAACTCATCCTGCACATAGGCGCCGGCGTACAGCACGTCCAGCGGCTGGATCGGCTTCTCCTGGCCGGGGATGTTGTTGTAGCGAACCTGGAACCGGTTCGGCGCGACCGTCGACGTGGTCCGGCTCGGGTTGGCGAGGTAGCCGTTCGCGTCGGTGTAGAAGTCGGCGAGCGAGTTGTACACGTAGACGCTCTGCGACCCCGGGAAGAACACGTTTTCCGAGCGATATCGCTGGGCCGTGACACCGAAGGTCACCTCGTGACGGTCCGTCGTGACGGTCAGGTTGTTCTGGAACTGAAAGGTGTTGTAGCGCAGCTCGTTGTTCGGCGTGAACGGCTCAGCACCGAACGAGAGGTAGGTGGTGCCACCCTGCAGGATGTCGACGAGCGGGAAGAAGGACCCGCGTGGCTCGCGGCTTTCATCGTTCTTCGTATAGCCGACGATCATGTTGTTCGACACGTTCGAGCTGATCTGCGAGTTCCACTCGCCGACGAGCGATTTGATGTTCTCCAGAATCGCGTAGTTCGAATTCTGGAAGCTCATCGCGTCGGTACGGCCGTTGCGATTGCCGAAACCGAGCGAGTTCGAGCTCGAGGCAATGACGTCCGTCTTCGAGTCGAGCTGGATGTAGCGCAGGCTGAACTTGTTGGCGTCGTTGGCGTTGAAGTCGAGCTTCGCGATCACCCGCTTCGACGGCGTCTCGAAATTGTATCCATTGACCGGGCCGGTTTCGTACTGAAAGCGATCCTTGAGGAACGTCGACAATGCCGTGACATCACTCTCGAGCACGCGGGTCGTGTTGCCGACCGTGGGCTGGCCACCGGTGTTGGTCACGAAGTTCGTGCCTGGGCGGGTCTGCTCGTCCTGTTCGTAGTTGACGAAGAAGAACAGCTTGTTCTTGATGATCGGGCCGCCGAGGCGGGCGCCCCACTGGCCGAAGTCGAACGTGCCGCGGTTGAACGGCAGGCGACCGGCGTTCTCGCCGACGAAACTCTGGTCGCGCTGGAGGCGATAGAAGGATCCCGAGAGCGTGTTGGTACCACTCTTGGTCACCGCGTTCACGCCGGCGCCGACGAAGTTGCCCTGGCGTACGTCAAATGGCGCAATGTTGACCTGGATCTGGTCCACGGCGTCGAGCGGGATCGGCGAGACGCCGGTACGCCCACCGGGCGTGGCGCCCGAGCCGAGTCCGAAGGAGTTGTTGAAGTACGAGCCGTCGATCGTGATGTTGTTGAGGCGACCATCCTGTCCGGCGAAGGACTGCCCAGACGCCTGCGGGGTGAGGCGGGTGACGTCGTTGATGGAGCGGCTGATCGTCGGCAGTTGCTCGAGCGCCTCACGGCTGATCGTGGTGGCGGCACCGGTGCGCGAGGCGCTCAGCACGCCGCCGCTTTGCGCGGTGACGGACACGGCGGCGAGCTGCACTGCCACAGGCGCGATGACAAAGCTGACTTCCGTCGCGACACCCAGCTGGATCGTGACGTTCGCCTCCGTCCGCGGGGCGAACCCGATGGTCGTGGCGGTGACGGTGTACGGACCGCCGACGCGCATGCCGGGTATCGTATAACGACCGTCCGTGCGAGTCAGGGCCTGATAGGCCGTGCCCGAGGGAAGGTGCAGGGCGCGGACGCGCGCGCCGGAGACACCTTCCTTGCTCGTCTGCGCGGTAACCCGGCCCGTCAGGGATCCGGTCGTGACACCTTGGGCAGGCAAAATCGTCGCGGTCGCGGCCAAACTGACCGCAACGAGCGACGCTACAAAGAATTTCTTCATTCCGAATCTCCAGAAGTGAATAACCGCGACTGCGGACTTTCGTTACAAAGCTAGTCACAAGCGAAAAAACAACCGCAGCGCTCGCCAGGGAACAGGGGTCGCTGGCAAGACGCCAATGTCAGGCGTTCTGATTTTGTGTGTCAGACGTTCCTGCGTCCCGTGCGTGACCGGCGACGGCAGGGCGACGGCGCCCGTCAGGCCGCCTCGAACAATCGGAAAATAGTCGCGATCGGAGTGAACGACCGCCGGCGAGGCGCCCCGTGACCGAGGAGTTACAGGCTCGTTCGTCGCCAGCGGCGAAGCACGCTGGTATCGGCGCGAGGGCGGCGTCCGGCGTCGGAGGCCCGAGGTCTACGTGCAGCAGGGTGGAGCAGTACCCGGGACGAGACTCGAACTCGTATACCCCGAAGGGTGGGGGATTTTGAGTCCCCTGCGTCTACCGATTCCGCCACCCGGGCAGGGTGTTCTCATCAATATAAACAGACTTTGGCGTTCATGCTAAGTGACTGTCGTTGAACACCTTACGTCGCCGAACCCACGGCTGCGTCTCGGTGCCGTGCCGCCGCAACCTCGTCGAACAATACTGTGGAAAACCCGCCATTCCGTGTAATTCCGCACCGTTCCCCCCCGGATTTCCACCCGGGCTAACGGGTAGAACGTCAGTGAATTGGTGGCAGGCGCGGCCGAGCCGACGTCGTCCCGCGACACCGTGGCGGGTGACCGGCTTGGGTCGGATCAGCACCTGTCCAGACGAACGCTCGTCTGCGGGCGACCACCAGGATCGTACTGCACAGAGCACCGAAGACAGACCGTTCCAGCTGATTGTCCCCGACGACACACGCGCCGCGCGGTGGGTCTGACAGCTGCGGCGGACTCGCCTCGTCCAGCTGCCCGCCCGGACGTCACCGTGATCGGCGACGCACACGCCGTGGCGATGCGGCGGCGTGACCTTGCCCTGCCGACTACCGCACGATCAGTGACAGGAAGAACGAGCGCCCATCACTCGGCCAGACGCCGGGCCCAGGATAGAACTGCGGTCGCTTCGTGAAATACTGCCTGTCAAACAGGTTGCTCACGCCGCCCGACAACCGCAGCAGACGCGAGACGGCGACGCTGCCGTGCGCGTCGACCAGCGTGTACGACGGCACGATCCCCGTCGCGCCATTGGCACTCGGCGTCACCGTGTTGAGCGCGTCGGCGAACGTGCGGCTGACGTGGCTCACCAACACCGTGGCGTCGATCCGAGCATGTGTCGCCGTGAGTCCGGCGCGCGTGATCCAGTCAGGGGCCGATTCCACCGCGTTGCCCGCGATGCTCACGTTCCTGCCAGCCGCAACGAACGACCCCGCGACGTATCGCGCGTGCATGTACGACGCGGCGCCGAAGGCTCGCCAGGCCACGGGCCCGCTCGCACCGAATGGCACACTGAGGCGCGTCTCGATGCCGTACGTCTGCGTCGTACCGACGTTCGTCTTGTAGGTGTAGTGGGTGCCGTCCGGGTCCATCAGGCTCAGGATGCCGAAGCGATTGGCGTAACGCAGCGCGAAGGCACCGACGTCGTAACTGACGCCGTTCGCGTGCGTCCGTCGCAGGCCCGATTCCGCCGTCCAGCCACGCGCGTCACGGAGCTGGGGATTCGTGCGCTCTGTCGCGCTCTCGGGCAGCACATCCTTCAGGATCTGGGGGCGATACGCCTGACTCACCCCGCCGTACCACTCGCCACCGTTGCCGAACGTGTACGCGGATCGAAGGCCGAGCAACGGAAATTTGTGCTGTACGTTGCGCGGCGTGTCCGCCGGATCGTAGTAGGCGAGCGTGCCGCGCAGCCGCGTCGTGCCCTGTTCCACACGCAGCCCTGGGACGACGGACCATTGCGACGCGGGTCGCCACTCGAGCTCCGCGAATGCCGCCACGTTGGCCGTCAGGTAGTGCACATTGCGCTGAAATTCGCCGCCGGGTTGCAAGGCGAGCGACCAGTCACTGCCGCGCGACCCTGTGCCCCGCTGCCGGCGCCAAGTGTCGTTGTCCGAGACGGCGATCCCCGATGCCAGCGTCGCCGGGCGCGACGCGATGCGCAGGTCCTGCAGCACGCGCAGTTCGACCGTTCTGCTGTCGTATCGGTCGATGTCCACCTGACGTGTGCTGAACTGTCCGCCGACGGCCGTATCCGGCTGATTGGCGAACCCACCGACCGCCACACTACTTCGGCTGCCGAAGACGCCGGATGCGACCAGCGTGGCGCGCGTCCCGGCTTGCGGTGCCCACATGAGCGACACCGACGGCACGAGAATGTCTGGACTGTAGAAGTTGCGTGAACGAGTGGACATGCGTGGATCCCGCGCGAACATCGCGTCCGTGAGCGGGCCAGGCTGGCGGTGGAGGTAGCGAGTCCGACCGACGTCTGCACGCAGCGTGAAACCATGTGCCAATGGTGCCGACGCTGTGAGGTACTCTGCGTCAGAAGTCGAGTGTTCGTTGGCGCGGTAGCCGTTCGAGCGTCGGCCTGAGGCGTAGCCATAGTACGCGACTCGTCCAAGTCGCCCGCCGACGCCGGCGAAGGTGTTGAACAAGCCAAAGCTGCCCGTGGAGCTCTGCACGTCGAGTGTTGCCATGCGTGTCGTGTCGGGAGTCCGCACGACGTAGTTGACCATGCCGCCGAACTGCGACCCGTATTGCAGTGCTGCGGTACCACGCACCAGCTCCACGCGTTCGATGGCTTCCATGGGTGGGCTGTAATGGCTCGCCGGGTAGGCGTAGACGTCGGTGTTGGTGACGACGCCATTCTGTCGCACGCTGAATTCCCACGAACGATGCGCATCGAGTCCGCGCGACGAGATGTTCACCTGGTTGCCGGCACCGTCCATGTCGTAGACGAAGACGCCCGGCACCTCGGCGAACAGCTGACGTGCGACCTTCTGCGCCACGTTGGCCGACGAGCCGGAGACTTGGACCACTTCGCTCTTGGCGGCCGTCGTCAGGATGCCAGCGGTGACGCGGGGTGCGGTGGTCACGGTGCCAGCTCGTCGAGGTGCGGTCACCAGCACACCAGCAATGCGGTGGCCGAGCGAATCGCGCCGCGCGCGCACGGAGTCAGGCCGCTGGGCGGCGAGTGGGATCGACACCAGTGTGGCGAGCGTGCACCCCCAGCGGATCGAGCGCCGAGCGTGGGCGTGCCAGAGACGATGCAACGCTGCCATGAGATCCCTGATGCAGAAGCGCGCCGGTGCTACGCGCCTGGTCCAAATTTTGGAGTCATGGCTGCGCGTCACCGCGATGTAACAGCGTGTCGTCGGGCACATCGACGCGACCGACGGCACACAGCGTCGCCAGCCATGCCCGCAGCGGGCCCATCGGGCTCACCCGCCCTGCGCGGAACTTCTCGAACTGCGTCGTGCCACACAAGCCGCCGGCCGACCTCGACCTGCCCGCCTCACGTGATATACCTGCGGGCCGACGGCGAGAGGGATGCCGTGGCGCGGGAGTGACAGGAACCCCGGTGTCGTGACCGTCGCACCAACCGATACGGCGCGGGTGCACGCAACGGCCGTCGCTCGCGATACTTCGCCGTCCAGCATGCACCAGGCGCGTTGGCACGCGTGAACTCGGTGGGTGCCAGCTGCTCTCACGAGACGCGATTGCCGACTGGAGCGCACGAGCAAGAACCCGGCACCACGGACGATCAGTCCCACTCGGGCGACCAGCGCACACCGGATGCGCCGCGCGACGGGGCGGCGGCCGTGCAGCAGCAGCTGGCGTACGACCGCACCTTCCTCGCGAACGAGCGCACCTACGCGGCGTGGTTGCGGACCGGGCTCGCCATCGCGGCCGGCGGCATTGCCGTGGCGCATCTGGTCCCGGAGCCGTCGCGAGACTCGTGGATCGCGCTCGCCCTCGGATCAGCCTTCGTGCTGGCTGGTGTGAGCGTGATGTGGTACGGCGCGCGCGAATTTGCCGCCACCTCTGCGACGCTCGCCCGTGAAAGCGGACGAGCCGGTGCGCTCCGCCCCCACCTGCCTTACCTGCTCACGGCGGCTCTGGGCGTGCTGCTGCTGGCCGTGCTCCTGTTCTTGTGGACACATCAGGGGCGGGTGGAGACATCGCCCGACAACGCCCTGCCCTCAACTGCGGCTCGCCCTGTGCCGCGAGAACCAGCCAACGACGGACCGGTGCTCCCGGCATTGGCCGGCGCGATGCAGACGCAGATGCTGCGTGCCTCTGGCTGATTCCTGACCTGCGGGCGGTGTCATCGCATGCGAGGCCGCGAGAGAGCCGGCGAGGGCGGCACAGGACGTCACCAGCGGGGCTCTGGTGACGGCGGCGATGCGTGGCGATTCGCGCGCCGTTCCTCGAGCCGCACCGCTGTGAACCGCGCGCCAAGGCTGTCGACCCGCTCGCCGACCGCCGGCGAGCGCCCCTCCGCGGACGTCACCCGCCCACGGGTGTACTCCGGTACGGTGTCGCTGCTTCGCGCGAGTCCTCGCGACCGCACCACTCAGCGCCGCAGCGCCAGGACCATGACACCCGCCGTCACCATGCCAATCCCGACCCAATCCCGCGGGCTCGGCCGCTCGCCCAGAAAGACAACGGCGAAGACCGCGACCAGCACGACGCTGAGCTTGTCCACTGGGGCGACACGTGAGGCGTCGCCGATCTTCAGGGCTCGGTAGTAGCACACCCATGACGCGCCCGTCGTGAGCGCGGACAGCGCCAGAAAGCCGAGGGACCGCCGCGGCAGCGCGAAGGGGTCACGCCACTTTCCGAGGACGCCGACAAGCACGCCGAGCACCACCGCGATCATGCCGGTCCGAATGAGCGTCGCGAAATCCGAATCGATGCCCTCGAGCCCGGACTTGGCCGACACGGCCGTCAGCGCTGCGAACACCGCCGACGCCACGGCCCATGGCCACCACGCACCCGCTGTCTCCATTGCGACGCCCTCGCCATTGGAACGCACGTATCGTCCGAGATCAGAAGCTCTGACCAAGCCCAAAGAACACCAGCTGATCCTCCCGCGA
>JANPFJ010000359.1:0-1459 GCA_031423355.1 Gemmatimonadaceae bacterium
CCATGATCCACACTCTGGTGGAAAAGGTGCCGGCTTCGCCCGGCACGGGCACCGCCGGTTCGGCCGGCGGCGCGCCCTTAAGGCCATAGCGCCACAGCGCGGGACGCACGGAGACGCTGGTCGGCACCGCGGATGTTGTCGTGGAGCGCACGATGACCTCGACGAGACCGGGGATCACACCCGGCGGGCGCACGAGCACGCGCAAACCGTAGGCACCGGCCATGCCGTCGTGTACGACGATGGGATTGCCGACGTGCGCACTGGCCGTGATCCAGATCAGTGCGATCATCAGGGCACCGCTCATACGACGAAGCGACAGACGAAGCATCAGACCACGCATCAGACCGCGCATCATGTGTTGCACCCTTACCGAATGACGCGACGCAAGAACGCGCCCCGTGCCAGTCCCAATCGCGCGGACACGGTGGCCGCAAGCACGGCTGAGGTGGCGATCTTGATGAGTGTCGACATCACGCTCGTGCCGTCGGTCCACAGTTCGCGTGGGCCAACGAGGTATTCTGCCGGTGTGCCGTAATCATCGTGGCCACCGCCAAAGAACGCACTGCGCCCAAGCTCGGTGCCTTGCAGTGATCCGAATGGCCACTGCACCAACACAAACGACGCCACGAAGCAGACGCCAATTGCCAGTGCCACGAGCCATGCGTTGCGATGCGCCATCCGCTTGAGGATCAGGTCGACCGCGAGTGCTGGCACGACGAGCAAGAGTGGAAAGGGCAGGGGCACCATTCGCGTCACTTCATGTCCGATGGGGCCCAGCAAAGGACTGCCGGGGAAGAGCGGCAGGATCCACACTTGCACGGCCATGATCGTCATATACACCAGCGCGATGCGCGTGGCCGGCCACGACACGCGCGCCGCCGTTGCGGCGGCCACCAGGATGGCCGGGTACACGGCACCCGTCACGATGTACAGAATGCTTTGGTGTGAGCGCATCGGGAACGTGTACTCCGTGATGGCCACCGAGGCCATCGTGACCAACACGCCACTGCTCACCACGAAGATGTTGGCAAACAACGGCGAGGCCTGATCGCGATTTTGCGCCGCCGCGGCCATCACCTGCGCGCCAATCAAGATGCCCGCGATGCCCACCAGCAGCACCACGTGCGGCGGACTGAGAATCTCCACGTCCAGGCCGTACGCGTTATGCCACCAGTCATCAAACGGGGCCGAGGTCAACATGGCGAACGCGCCCCAGATACAGATCCATCCACCCACCGGCCCGCGAAAGTATCGCCACAGGCGAACACCTGGCATCGCCGATGGTTTGCTGGGACCAAAGGACTCCATGAGCACGCGCACTCCACACGAGAGCCCAGCCAGTGTGCCGCCGAAGTAGACCGCCATGTGGGCGGGCGTCCAGAACGTGTCGCGGCCGATGGTGCGATGCCACGAGATGTCCCAGAGGATGCCAATCAGAATGCTTGTGGCACCGACCACG
>JANPFJ010000360.1:0-13241 GCA_031423355.1 Gemmatimonadaceae bacterium
GCAAAGCTGTTCGCGTTGGCCAAGCGGTCCGATTCAGGCACGCGCAGATCGGTCATCGTGATCCAGCCCGACGCCAGCGCACGCTGTGAAATCTTCCCCTTCATCAATCGCGCCGAGTATCCCGGGAGTTCGGTGCGGACAATGAATCCCTTCACCTGATCGTCCGCCTCGTCTCGTGCCCAGATGATCACGACATCTGCGAACGTCGCGTTCCCGATCCACTTCTTCTCACCCTGGAGCACCCAGCCATCACCGTCGCGGCGACAGCGGGTCGTCAGGCCGCGAGCCACACCGCTGCCGACATCCGGCTCCGTCAAGCCGAAACATCCGATCTTCGAGAAGGCGCGCAACGACGGCAGCCATGCGTCCCGCTGCGCGGGTGATCCCAGGAGCAGAATCGAACCGAGGCACAGCCCGCCGTGCACTCCGAAATAGCTGGCCATCGATGGGTCGACGCGCGCCAGTTCGAGTGAGGTGAGGCCATCGATCACCGCGCGATTCGAGGCGTCGGGATCGAAGTGGTGCGCCAGCGGATCGAGGGCGTGGAAACCGGTCAGTGCATCATGATAGAACTCGCCACGATCCCAATGGTCGTCTGCCACGGGCGCGATATCCCGGTCGAGTACCGCACGCATCGCAAGCCGCATCTGGTTCTCGGTATCGGTCAGGGTGTCGAACCAGCCGTAGAGATCAATCGGGAGCGGTGTGTGCGGCATCGGCAGATGAACGGGTGAGAGGGAGCCGGAGATACTGCGAGTCGACGTCAGCTGACCAACGGCAATCGTTGGCGATCGATTTCGCCTTTTGGTGAACGCACCCACGCGTCAATGCCCACGCACTGCGACGTGCGCAGATAGGCGCGCAGCCCGCCAAGCAGACGGCCGATCTCCACCGTGTCGACAGGCAGGGAGTCGTGGGTGGAATAGACGACGTCGATCTGTCCACCGTCGTGCGCGGCGAGAACGACAGCCGTGATCCTCGGCAGCTGCGCCCGGAGCGACGCCTCGATCCGCGGCGCGTCGACGACCGTACCGTTGGCGAGCTTGAAGAAAGCGGATGTGCGACCGACGAAGGTATACGCGCCGTCGGTGCACGTCACGAGGTCATCCGTCCGATGCCAACGGTCGTGCTCGAGCATGCGCAGTGCACCGTGCTCCCAGAAGCCGTCACTGGCGTTGGATCCGCGAAACGCCAGCACGTGGTCCGCGTCAATGCGCACATCGCACCCGACTGGTCTGCCGATGAAACAGGAGGAGAACTCGCCGGGGTGCCCAAGCAGGATCCCAGGCCCGGCTTCTGTCTGGCCGTAGCCGACGCGAAGCTTGCTGCCGCGCAGCACCGATGCGAGCGCCTCGTCGATCGGTGCGCCACCCACCAGCCCCGCCTGAAGCGAGGAGAGCAGCGCACGACCTCCCTCGCTTGCCGCGAAGCGACTGGCGAGCAGTGGCACCATGCTCATCTGCGTGACCGCATACTCCCTTGCAAGACCAATCACCGTCGCCGTATCCCTTGCGGACCCCGATGTCGTCACGATGCGTCGCGCACGGAGCAGCGCTGGCAGCACGCCAAGGACGAGCCCGAAGGCATGGTTCCACGGCAGGACGCACAGCGCCGACGCGCCATCCATACCGAGATAGGGCAGATGACTCTGCAGGACCGAGAGGACGGCCCGCTCGGAGATGGCAGACCAGCGTGGCGCGGAGGTGGTGCCCGAGCTTCGGAGAAGGAACGCAATCGCGTCCGACCGTGCGGCGGCTGCGCGCGGGAAGATCGGCCCGCCTGGCGGTCCGCCGGTCCGGGATGGCACCGCCACATGCCGGTGCGTGGACTCGGGCGCAACCGCAATGCGCGCGTCGATCGTTTCCAGCAGGACCGCCACATCCTCGTGCGGAGGAACCGGCACCAGCGTGATGCCATCCGCAAGCGCGGCCACGAGCAACTGGACAAACGCGGCCCCATTCGGCAACGCGCACACGACCCGATCGCCCCGGGCCACGCCGGCTCGACGCAGGGCACGCGCCCAATCGTCGGCGCCATGATGCAGCGCGGTCGCTGAAAAGCGGACGCCGTCCGCGACGAGCTCGGTCGCTCCGCATGCGTCGAACAACTCCTGAAGTGCGGAGTTGCCCGTCATTTCCACTCGTCGCTGATCCGCATGCGGTCAACGTAGCGGCGCACGGGCGTGGTCAGGAGCGGTTCGCACCCGCAACGCTTCTACGCCGGCCGCCAGAGGTGCGCCAGATCTGCCGCGGGTATCGCCTCTGGGGTCGGTTGCAGGCCTCCCAGACAGGCGGCGTGGCCAAGTACCTGCTCCGGTGTCCAGCCGAGATCGCGAAGCTCGCGGATCGACGTGTCGCCATTTGACTTGCTGAGTTTTCTGCCGTCAGGATGCCGCACCAGCGGATGGTGCAGGAAAAGCGGCGCCTGCACGCGCCCGAGCCGCTGGCTCACGATGATCTGTCGCCCCGTTGACGCCAGCAGATCGTCGCCCCTGATGACGAGGTCGGTGCCGAGCTCGATGTCGTCGACGACGACGGCGAACTGATAGGTCCAGTGGCCTCGCCTGTCGCGCAGCAGGATATCCCCGCACTGCTCGGCCGGCACCTGCGTCTGGTGCCCGTGCCTGAGGTCCTCGAAGCCTACCGGATCGCCTGCGACCCACAGGCGTCGTGCCGCGGTCTCCGTGGATGGGACGGCCGCGTCGCGACAGGTCCCCGGGTACCACGGCTCGTCGCCGCTCGCGGTGTGCGCCGCGATCTCGCGACGGGAGCAGCGACACGCATAGACGCGGCCCGAGAGCGCCAACGCCTCGAGCGCTCGCTGGTACGCCTCCGTGCGATCAGACTGCCGGATCGGGCGTGCCTCGCCTACCGCGGTGTTTTCGAAAGGCAAGCCGAGCCACGACAGATCGGCGAGGATGGCTCGCTCATACTCATCGCGTGAACGCTGCCGATCATGGTCCTCGATCCGGAGCATCACGGTGCCGGCGAAGGCGCGTGCGATGCTCCAGACGTAGATCGCATTCACCGCGTGGCCCAGGTGCAGAAACCCTGTCGGCGCAGGTGCGAATCGCGTCTTCCATCCACTCGGGAGTCGTTCGGCCAGTCGCGCGCGCAGCGCCGCGCGAGCAGCTTCAGTCATGGGGTGTGTCACGTCGCGCGAATTTGCGTGCGATCCTGATCCACCACAACAGCTCCCCCACTCAGACTCATGGCGTACGACAAGGCGTATTTCGACAAGTGGTACCGGAGCCGCCAGCATCGCGTGCGATCGCCAGCGCAGATCCGGCGCATCGTGAATTTTACCGTGGCGGCGGCGGAATATGTGCTCGATCGCCCGCTGCGCTCAGTGCTCGACGTCGGTGCGGGCGAGGGGCACTGGCAGCCGATTCTGCGATCGCTCCGGCCGAAGCTCCGATATGTCGGCGTCGAGCCCAGTGCATACGCCGTCGGCAGGTTCGGCAAGACGCGCGGTCTTCGCCTTGGCTCGGTCGAGACACTCGATGCCCTGAAGCTTCACGAATCCTATCCCGAAGGCTTCGACCTCGTCGTTTGCTGCGGCGTACTCAACTATGTGTCGGCCCGGACTTTGGGCGCCGCGCTGGAAACGTTGCAGACGCATACCGCTGGGCTCGCATGGCTGGAGATCTTTACCCGGAACGACGAGATCGAAGGTGACGTTGCGGCGCTCAAGCCGCGGCGCGCCAGCTGGTACCGCGAGCGATTCGCGGACGCGGGTTTCATCCCCTGCGGCTTACACCTGTACGCGCCGCGTGACTTGGCGGCCGGACTCACTGAACTCGAGACTGGTAGCGTGGGATGACCCTCGTGCCCGGCCATCCGGGTGCCGCCAACGCCGTCGTGCCCGCGGGCCAAACTTGGCGCCTCACACAGGACAAGGTGGCGCGGGGGGGCAGGGCGCGGTTATGCATTGCGTAGGGTCCGTGTCATGGGCAGTACCTCTACTGGCCTCGACCGTTCTGTTCGCTGGCGCTTTCGCACATTAGAATCCTCCGATACGCCCGGCGCTTCGGATCGTCTTCTTGGTGTTGGGCTTACCCGCAGCGAATCCGGGTGCATTTTTTGTGGTACCGGTCGCTTCACTACTTCCGTTGGAATGAACCGTGATCGCGACGGCGCGATCGCAGGGATGGATTCTTGGGTATGGCAGCGCGATCTGAGTTCGAGTCACAGCCAGGTTTCGTCGGGTCGCCAGAGCTGAACTGGCGAGGCCCGCATCCATTGCATCAAGGGGAGCGGGTCTGGAGCACGACGAACAGCCATCTCGATGTCTGGATCGAGCTGATGGGCGCGCTCGATCTGGATCCGGCTCCGGTCCTGATGCCATCGCTGTGCGCCGACTTCGAAGGTGACCAGTGGACCCAGGTCCGCGTCGCCACGACGGATCTCTGGGCGTGTTACGGCATCGCAGTGGAAGAGATGTTCGTTTGGCGACCTCTGCTGGCACATTTTGTCGAGCAACTCGATCGCGGCAACGCTGTCATCGTGGAAGTCGACGCGTTCCATCTTCCTGACATGGCAGGCAGCAGCTACCAGCGTGAACATGTCAAGACGCTCATCGCGGTCACCGGCTACGATCGCCACGCGCACCGCCTCCGGTATCTGCACGGGGCGGTCGGCGGCGAGGTCGAGGGCGAGGACCTTGATGCGCTGATCACGGCGGGCATTGGCAGTGCGCAGCTTGCGCCATCCGCTCAGATCGTCAAGCTGGATCGCATCGCCCACCGCAGTTCGGCGGAGCGAAAACAACTCGCAATTGCGTTGGCGCGTTTTCACGCAACACGTATTCCCGGAAGCAATCCGGTGCGGAAGTTCGCTCAAGCGCTGCGGTCGCACGGTGCCTGGCTCGCGGGTGGAGATGCGGAGCATTACCAGCGATGGGCGTTCGCAACGCTGCAACAATGCGGTGCATCCTTTGAGCTCGGCGCAGATGTCTGCGCGTGGCTTGTTCAGCACGGTGAACCTGTTGACGCAGCCGTATCGCCGTTGCGCGCCGTGTCGATCGCGGCGCGAACACTCCATCAGCGACTCGTCAGGGTGTCACAGTCGGGTCGCATGCCCGAAGTCACGCAGACCGTCGAAGACATGGCCCGGAGCTGGGACGAGGCCATGGATGTGATTCGTCCGCTCTACGGCGACTGAACCATTCGTCGGCAGCTGGATCAGGCGCCGTGGTGAGAGGGCTGGCCGCGCAGGAGTGACACGAGCACGGCCTCGACGGTCGAGAGGCACCGCTCGAGGCCTTCCTCCGTATGGTCGCCCATGTGCCCGATGCGAATTGTCCGGTCGCGGAGCGGGCCGTAGCCGGCGCCAATGACGTAGCCACGCTCGGCGACCGCAGCGGCAACGTCGCTCCCCTTCAGCGCTGCAGGGAGTGCGATGCACGTCACCGTCGGCGATCGCCCGGATGCCGGTGCCAACGGCGTTATCGCTGCGTCGAGCGTCCTCGCCAGACGCTCCACCCAGGACAGCGTCATCGCTTGCATCTTCCGATGTCGCTCCCATCGCTGCTCAATTCCCTCCGCTGCGATGGCCTCGACCTGCGTCGCCAGCGCGTAGAAGAGCGAGATCGCCGGCGTGTTCGGCGTCTGGTTTTTCACGGCGTACTTCTCGAACTCGACCAGATCGAAGTAGGTGCCGCGGTGGTTGTTCGCCGCCGCCGCCTCGATGAAGGACTGGCTGGCGACACCGAGGGCCAGCCCCGGCGGCAGTGCGAGTGCCTTCTGCGATCCGGTGAACGCGAAGTCGAGAGCCCATGCGTCCGTTTCGAGAGGCGCACCGGCGAGCCCAGTGACGCTGTCGACCAGGATGACCGCGCCATGTGCGTGGATGACGCGTGCCAGCGCCTCGATGTCGTTCATGGCCCCAGTGGACGTCTCGGAGTGCGTCAGTGTGACGACACGGGCACCAGTCGCGCGAAGCAACGCCGCGACCTGCTCAGGCAGGTGGTGCTGGCCGAGCGCGACGTCATCGCGAATCACCACTCTGCCGCAGCTGGACGCGACCTGCGCGAATCGTTCGGAGAACGCGCCGTTGACGAGCGCGAGCACGGTGCCAGCCGGAGCGCAGCGGATCGCTCCCTCCATCAGGCCAGTGGCCGATGCCGAAGCGATGTACACCGGACGCGATGTCCGGAAGATCGGACGAAGGCCGGCATCGCAGCGGGCATACACTGCCTCGAATTCGGCCCCCCGATGCGGAAGCATCGGGCGTGTCAGCTGCGCCAGAATCTCCGGCCGGACTTCTGTCGGGCCGGGCAGAAAGAAGGTGCCGTTGGTGAGCATCAGGAGCCAAGCACAATAGGAGTGAGACTTGCAAAATCGGCAACTTCGCCAGTCGCGGCCGCCACCACACTGGCCCGACGCACGACCCCAGTGAACGCGAGAAAGCGATCCACGCACGGCGCGAGTTCCGCATCGGTGGCGCCATCCCCGACCGCCAGCAACGGGCGGGCGAGCGTGAGAGACTGGACGACACTCGGCTTGCCGCCGCGTCGCGCGAGCGGTGCAATCTCGGCAGTGCCAGTCGTGGTGCCGTTGGTATCGTAGACGACGTCAACCGCGTGCACATCGCACGCATCGATGCCGAGCCATGCGGCGAGTGGCAGGATTGCATCGCGCAACCCGCCGCTCACCAGCAGTACGTGAACGCCGGCATGGTGCCAGCATGCGACGGCATCGCGGACGCCGGGCAGTGCCGTGGTGATGTAGGCTTGCGAAAGGAGCGCAATCTCGTCGCGCGTCGGGCAAATGATTTGAAGCCTGCGCTGGTACACGTCATCCAGTGCGACACGTGCCTCCATTGCGTCAGCCGTGAGCGTAGCGACGGCGTGCGCCGTGGATGGATCGCGTTGAGCGGCCAGCCAGTCGATACCCTCGATCGCACTCACGGTCGAGTCAACGTCGAGCACCACCGTCCGGAATGCAGTCACAGGATATTACCCGGCGCGAGCAGGTTGTGAGGGTCGAGTTCGCGCTTCACGGCACGCATCATGGCGCGCTGTGTGCCGGACATCTGCAGCGGCAACCACCGGGACTTGATCTTGCCGATGCCGTGCTCCGCCGCCACCGTCCCCCCGAGTGCGATCACGTCGCGCAACGTGGCGCTCACCGCATCGGTGATACGTTCAAGTTCCGCCGAGTCTCTCGCGATGAAGTTCTGATGCGGATGCCCATTCCCGGCGTGGCCGAATGTCACCGGCTGTTCCAGGCCGCGCTCTGACACTGCGCGCCGCGAGGCTGCCAACGCATTCCCCAGCACGCGATAGGGTACCGCCCAGTCGGTCGAGATCCGGCGGCCGCCATCGGCGCGGTGCGGCGCTGCACGCTCGTGCATGGTGGCGGGAATGGCGTGACGCAATCGCCGCGCATCGCGCAGCGCCGCTTCGCCCTCGTATACCCGGATATCGTCCTCGAGCGCGGCGTGCGCTGATGCGAGTGCGAGCCAGTCATCCAGTGGCGGCTCATCGGCGTCTGCACCTGAAAGCTCGGTGTAGATCAATGCGTGAGCCATTCGTGCCCAGCCGGGATCCTGTGCGGCGTCTCGAGCAATCGCCATTGCGCCACTGTCGAGGAACTCGAGGCACCGCGGTGCCAGCGTGCCTGACTCGCGAGCGGCGATGACGAACGCCAGTGCGGCCTGCTCGGTCGGGAAAGGGATGGCGAGTCCGATGACCCAGGCCGGCAACGGCAGCAGCGCCAGCTCCGCCTCCAGAATCACGCCGAGGGTGCCTTCGCTGCCGACGAACCAATCCACGAGGTCGTGCACCGGCGCATAGCCGACGGTGTTCTTCTCGATCGAGGGTCGTCGTAACTCCAGCACATCGCCGTTGATCAACGCGACCGTCAGGCCGCGCACGTGCGATCGGATCGGTCCGTAGCGGAGCGATCGCGCCCCCGACGCGTTGCACGCGACGGCACCGCCGACGGTGCAGTCCTCTTCGCTCGTCGGATCGGGCGCCAGCAGCCACCCGTCGGCCGCCAAGACACGCTTCAGCGGCCCGAGCAACTCACCTGGCCCGACGCGGACGGTCCGGGCGACGCGGTCGATATCGCGGATCCCGACGACGTTCCTCATCGAGAGGAGCAGGCCACGATCAGCGAGCGATGCGGCGGTCGTGCTGGTCTGACCACCCGCCGCCGTGACTGGCGTTCTGTCACGCTGCGCCTGTTCGAGCAGCTCGAGCACCTCATCGCGCGAGGACGGTCGCGCGACGGCGTCAGGAATCAGTTCCAGACCGGACGCGTCACGGCTGACACTGGCCCGAATGTCCGCATCCGTCGTGACCAGTCCGTACGTCATGCCCCGGTGGGAATCTCGGTCGTGCTGCTACCGAATCGGACGATGGTTGCGGTTCGCACATCCGGCAATGCCAGCAGTCTGGCCCGCAACGACGGCGCGACAATTCCGTCGACCGAGATGGCGGCCAGTGCCTCGCCACCCTGCGCGAGCCGTGCCTGATGGTACTCGGCAATGTTGACGTGTGCGTCGCCAAGTGCTGTGCCGACGCGACCGATCACTCCCGGAACATCATTGTTGGTCAGTACGATCATCGTCTGTCGCGGTGTGACATCCACGTGGAATGCACCGATACGCGTGACGCGCGCGGGGCCGCCGGGTGGTGCCATCGCCACCACGCCGATTTCGCGCACTCCTCCACCGAGTGACACATCGACCGTGGCCGTCCGGTCACTGTCGGACAACTCACCGATCGAAAGTTCGATGCCTCGCGCCTCGGCCATCGACCGGGCATTGATCAGGTTCAGCCGACCGTCATCGATCACGCCTTCGAGAATGCCTGCGCAGGCCGCTGACAGCAATGCAGCGCCCGCGCCGATCAGATCCGAGCTGACACGCAACCGAACGCGCTGAATGATGCTGATGCCCTGGTCAAGCAGCAACGCGCGCGCGAGGGCTGACGCACGCTGGGCCACCAGGAGCGCCGGTTGAAGGTCACGCCACTCGGTCCCGGTGACGGAGGCGACGTTGAGTGAGCGCGTGAGCTCACCATGCAGCAACGCATCCCGCACTGCTTCACAGACGTCGACGGCGACATTGCGTTGCGCCTCGGCGGTTGATGCACCCAGATGCGGAGTCAGGAGCACGTTCGGCAGTGAGCGCAGCAGGTGCTCTTTCGGCAACGGCTCCTCCGCAAACGCATCGATGCAGGCGCCGCGCAGCAGGCCTGACTGCAGTGCCTGCGCGAGGGCGGCGTCATCAACGATTCCGCCACGCGCGAGATTGCAGAGAACGGATCCCGACGGCATGCGCGCGAGCTCGCGACGTCCGATCAGGCCAGTCGTCTCGGGCGTGAGCGGCGTGTGGATCGTCAGCACATCCGCGTCAGGCAGCAGGGCTTCGAGCGACGGTGCCCGCCGAATGCGGAGCGCACGAAACCGCTCGTCACCGACGTACGGATCGTAGCCGATCACATCCATGCCAAAGGCATGCGCGCGCATCGCCACTTCTGATCCAATCCGCCCAACGCCGACGATCCCCAACGTTCGCCCCTTCAATTCACTTCCGAGCAATGCCGAGCGATCCCAACTGCCAGCATGCATCGATGTATCCGCCCGAACGATGTGACGGAACAGCGCGATCAATGACCCGAACAGGAGCTCGGCAACGGCGACCGTGTTGCCTGCCGGGGCGTTGATCACGGCGACGCCAAGCTCAGTGGCCGTGGCCATGTCCACGTTGTCGACGCCCACTCCAGCTCGGCCCACAACGCGCAGTCGCGTGCCGGCGCGCAGCAGTGCGCCCGTGATGCGCGATGCGCTGCGCCCGACGATCGCGTCGTACTCCGGGATTCGGGCGAGCAGGTCGGACGCCGGCAGGGTCGGCACTTCGTCAACGTCGAGTCGCGGCTCCGATTGCAGCACCGCAAGTCCATCAGGATCAATTTCGTCGGTCACGAGCACGCGGTATCGCATGCAACTCCGGGGCAGGGGGATCGCGTGCAACGCGGTCAGCAGCACCTGAAGCTATCAAACCCGACAACCGCCCCGGGTCGACCGCTTCAGGCTCCGTTGCGCCCAAAGACAAAACGCCCCCGGCGCGAGCCGAGGGCGTTCGATCAGGACAGCGCGAGACTCAGGGGATCGGGGCCGATTTCTCGGTAGCCGTATCGGCATCGGCGACCAGCCTGACTGCACCGCGAAATCGTGCGGCGCTCGTATTCAGCATGCTCTCGACCACGCCGACGCCCGGACGGCTGGCATGGACGTACTTCCCATTGCCGGAGTAGATCGCGATGTGCGTGATCCGACGCCCGGAGCCGAAGGTCAAGAGATCGCCGGGCTTCATGCGATCGAGATCGCGGCCGATTCGGATTCCCGTGTACGCCTGTTCGTTGGCGGTGCGGGGCAGGCTGACGTTCAACCACGACATGACGTACTTCACCAGGCCGCTGCAGTCAAACGCCTGCCCAGGGGTTTCAGCGCCCCAGACGTACGGGGTCCCGATCTGCTGGCGAGCGAGCGATACGATCGAATCGCGGAGTACCTCGGCCGAATCCGAGACGAACGATGCCTGCTCGACGTCCGGCACGATCGGGCCGTAGTACCGATGCCTGCTCCTGCTGTTGCGAACCCGGCGGGCGCGAGCCACCGCCGCACGGCGAGATGCCGCCTTTGCCCGACTGCCGACCACCGGCTTCTGCGCTTTCCGACTCGCAGCTGCCACCGGCCGCTTGCCACGTGGCTTGTCGGCCGACGCCTGAGAGGGCATTGCAATCAGCATCGCAGCAACGCCGATCGTCAACACAAGACGTCGGACGGCGGACGCGAAGATTTTCTGCATTGGCATGTAGGTAAGGGTACCTGGACGCGGCTTCGCGCACAGCGGGCTTGCCAGCAAGCTTTCCAGACGGCACTGACCGGGCACTCAGGGACGGGAACCGGGCTCCACCATATGGACGACACCCGAGCCGTCGGGGTCACGGAGTGAAGTATCGGACCCAGTGCGAGACCGGCTCACCTCCGTTCAACGCTTGTTCCCGGATGGCCAACCTGCGAACTTGTCCGGCTATTGGAGCCCGCAACCCCACGGGGGGCCGGGCTGTCCGCATCAGGGCGCCGTCGGGCACCCCGTCTCCAGACCTGTACCAATGTCGGAATTCGAAGAGGGTGGGCTCGAATCGCTCGCGAGTTGGTTCAAGACCAACCAGAGGATTGTCTCGGTCGGCCTTGGGGGCATCGCGCTCGCCGTGGTCGGCGGCTTCGTATGGCAGAAGTCCGCTGAGACCAAGATCCAAAACGCCGAGCGAGCCTTCTTTCAGGCGCAGTCGGCCACGTCACAGAATCCTGGCAGCGCCGTCCAGGAGCTCGACAAGGTGGCGATCCGATATGCGGGGACGTCCGCGGGAGACCGTGCGAGCCTGCTGCTGGCGCAGTCGTTGATGACGCAGGGGAAGACGGCCGATGCGCTGAAGAAGCTCGAAGCACTCTCTTCCTCGGGCGGCGCCAGCCGCCTCGGAGCCACGTTGCAGACGCTGATGGCAGCGGCGTATGAGGGTCTGAACCGGCCGTCCGACGCTGCCAAGGCCTATCTGGCGGCCGCCGCGACGAGCGTCGGCGACGCGAAGATTCAGCGTGAGGCGGATGCAGCCAGGGCGTACTCATCGGCTGGTAACACGACCGAGGCACTGCGGATCTGGACCGAGTTGGCACGCAATGAAAACGGGCCGCTGGCCGCCGAAGCACATGTTCGACTCGGTGAGTTGGCCGTCAAGCAGTAGACGCGATGCAGGCTGCAGAAAAGAGCGGGACGCGCACCGAATCGCGCGTCCCGCTCTTTTTGCGTCTCACTGACGGGGTACCTCCGGTGCGTCTCGTCCGACCGGGCGCATGACCGCAGGCGAATGAGCGGGAGTGGGCCCGCCGATGGGGGCCGCCGCTTGCATTTGCCTGATGGTGGCTTCAGTTCGTGCGGTCGCTGTCGCGTTCCGGCGCGGCTGGCGGTGTTTTCAGAGCCTTGCGGTACGTGAGCTATACGTCACAGGCGTCCGACTTTACTTCTTATAAGAAGTATTATGTAAACTAGACAGAGTGGAAAACTGTGGATAAGTGCCCCTTTCGGGCTCCCGCTGTGGAAAGCCGAGTCGGTTAGGCACAAATCCGATCGATACCTCGTCACGCCCGCGTCACGGCCCACGCCTGCCAATTTCGACACCGCCCGCCCTCCGCCTGACGTTGTCATCCCCGGTTCGGTGGCGTCAGCGGTAGTCCTGGAGTACGCCACGGAACACCACGCGTCCTTCGCCAGCGAGCTCGCTCCAGGCCCCATCGTCGTCAGCCGGTAACCGCACGGTCAGCACGCGATCGCTCGCAGTCCTGAGGCGAATCGGAGCCACGCCCTGTGCCATGTCCCACGCGCGGATGCATGCTGCCGAGGCGACGGCACCTGTGCCGCAGGCGTACGTCTCCGCTTCGACACCGCGCTCGTAGGTTCGGATCAGCCAGTCGCCCGAGCCGTTGGCTGGGCTGACGAAGTTGACGTTGGCGCCCGCGGGAGCGCGCTCGGAGCCGTAGCGAAGCGCCTTGCCACGCCCGGCCACGTCGATCGCGCGAAGGTCGTGTACCAGTACGACAAGATGCGGCACGCCAACGACGGCGAATCCGATGCGGAGTTCGCCGGCGGCGCAGGCTTCTGCGGCCGTCGCCTCCAGCGCAGTGACCGGAGCGAGCCTGACCGAGGCGGCTCCTTCGTGATCGATTGATGCCTCGATCAGGCCGGCGTCCGACATGAAGTGAAACATCTGTTCACGCGTAGCAAGTCCAAGCATGACAGCACTTTGCGCTGCGCATAGTGACGCATTGCCGCACAGCGTGGCCCGCGAACCGTCGGCGTTGTAGTAGCGGATTCCGAAGAGAGCGGCGTCGGAGTCAACGATCAAGACGATCCCGTCAGCACCGACTCCGATATGGGCTCGGCAGAGCGACACAATCTCCGCCGGCGTCTCCAATGGGTCTGCGGCGGCTCCGCTGCCCCGGGCGTCGAAGAAGAGAAAATCGTTGCCCGACCCGGACATTTTCCAGAAGGCGCGGCCGGCGGCGTTCACTTCAGCCGCCCGGTGATCGACCACCATCGCAGCCGCCAGACCATCCAGATGGCCTCGCGGAAGATCCGCTTGGACATCTTGCTCTCCCCTTCGGTGCGATCGGTGAACACGATCGGAATCTCCGCAATGCGAAACCCCTTCTTCCAGGCGCGGAAACTCAC
>JANPFJ010000361.1:0-2086 GCA_031423355.1 Gemmatimonadaceae bacterium
GGCCCATCCTTGTAGCCCTGCAGGCTCTCCGATGACGAGAAGAACGGGATGTGATTGAACGTCACCACCGGCGTCGTCGGTGGCACCATCGCCAGATCGCGCTCGAGCCATGCCAGTTGCAGCGAGTCGATGTGACCGTAGTACCACTGGTCGCTGATATCCACGCTGTTCAGCGCCACGACGTGCACACCACCAACATTGAAGGAGTAGTAGTCGGGCCCTCGATACCGACGATACATCGCCCGACCGAAGAGTGGATGATCGGCACTGACTTTCGACTTGTCCGTTTCGATCCCGAACACCTCGTGGTTCCCGGGTACGGTGTACGTCGGAACGGGAAAGGCGCCGATCTTCTCGTTGAACAGCTGATAGTAGCCCGTCGCCTCCGCTTCACCCACGCGCAATGCGTCGCGCACCAGATCGCCCGAGATCAGCACGAACGCCGGTCGCAGCGAATCCACCAGCGTGCGCAACCGATCGGTGCGTGCGACGCTGGCGGGGCTGATGTGCGTGTCCGATGCGTGCACGAACGTGAACGTGTCCGCTCGGCTCGCCTTCGTGAGTCCGAAGTCGAGCGGGGCGTCGGCGCTCGTGGCGATCGGCAACCAGAACGATCCTGTCGCACGCCAACCGTCGGGGAGGCTGACGTGCACGATGCCGACGCCTGCGCCGTTCATCGTGTAGGCACCGGACGTATCGGTCCGCACGACCGTGTCCTGATTCGAAACAACCACTCCGGCGATGCCCGCTTCACCGGTATCGCGCCGGCCGTTGGCGTTGCGGTCGTCGTACACGGTGCCGTGCGGCGCCGCGAGGAACAGCGTGGCAGCGAGGAGTGTGTGCATGGTGGCGAAGGTAGTCACGAGTGCAGCCACAGGGCACTCCCGGCCCGGCGACTGCTATCCACACCACGTGTCCGCCTACCGCTGCTGACGCAACGCGAGAATGGCCTCCAGTTCGATGAGGTGCTCGAGATCCTTCTTTCGGCGCGTGGCTTTCTTCGAGGCGATCAATGCTTCGAGTGTGAGGGCGCGGAATTCGGTCGCACCGATATGCACCACTTCCGAGCCAGCCAGTGCGCCGTGGAAGTTTCCCACACCCGGCACATGGTCCAGCAAATCAATGGCGCCCATTGTGGTCGTGAGCGTGAGCAGCGGCGTCGTGCGGAAAGTGCGCCCGTCAAGAATGAATGGCAGGCCCGGTTCGACGCCGCGAAGATACGCGTGCCACTGCGTCAGGAGCTCGACCAAACGCTCGATGTTGTCCGGCTCCGTGTCGTAGCAGAGATCGATGTCGTTGGTGAAGCGCGCAGATCCGTGAATTGTGGCTGCCACGCCGCCAACGAGCACGAAGCGGATGTCGTGCATGACCAGCGCTGCAAGGATCGCTTCAAACATTTGATCGTCGCTTGGCGATGCTGCCGCGCTGGACGTTCCTGGCAAACGCCAGCATCGCGTCCAGCTGCTGGAGTCGCTCGTAGGGCGTCCTGGCGACGTTATCTCGTAGCAGCGTGAGGTCGAGCCCCCACGCGGTTGCGGCATCCAGAGCGTTCATTCGCTTCACCTGCGGTCTCCCCCGCACCATCGGAGCGTACGACTCGCGCAGCTCGGCCAGACGCGCATTCAGCATCACGAGCAGACGATACACGTCGATCGTCAGCGAGATGTCATCGGTCAGCGGCAGAATCACGCACGTTTCCTCACCTTTCCAGCCGTCGAGCGCCCTGCCCGCCATCGGGTACGCTGTCAGGAGCGGCATGCCGGTGCTTTCATGGACAGCGCGCGTGACGGACAACTGATGAGCGAGCGCGAGTGTGTAGGGCGGCGTCAGAGCGAGTGCGCGCATGGTGTTGAGCACCCACTTCGGTGAAACACCCAGGAGTCGGGCAAAGGCGGCGAGAGGCATTAATTGAGTCTACACTCTAGCCTCATTTAATGAAACTGCCCGGATACCTGTCACCGCTGCAAAACCACCCGCCCGTTCGTATGCGCCCCCTGGCAATCGCTGCCCGTGTAGTTCGCCGTCAACACATTGCCCGTCACGGCAGCCTGCCCGTTGAACGTCCCGGGGCAGGCGGCACTCGTCT
>JANPFJ010000362.1:0-1679 GCA_031423355.1 Gemmatimonadaceae bacterium
CGTCGCGCACCAGATCGCCCGAGATCAGCACGAACGCCGGTCGCAGCGAATCCACCAGCGTGCGCAACCGATCGGTGCGTGCGACGCTGGCGGCGCTGATGTGCGTGTCTGACGCGTGCACGAACGTGAACGTGTCCGCTCGGCTCGCCTTCGTGAGGCCGAAGTCGAGCGGGGCATCGGTGCTCGCGGCGATCGGCAACCAGAACGATCCGGTCGCACGCCAACCGTCGGGGAGGCTGACGTGCACGATGCCGACGCCTGCGCCGTTCATCGTGTAGGCACCGGACGTATCGGTCCGCACGACCGTGTCCTGATTCGAAACAACCACTCCGGCGATGCCCGCTTCACCGATATCGCGCCGGCCGTTGGCGTTGCGGTCGTGGTACACGGTGCCGTGCGGCGCCGCGAGGAACAGCGTGGCAGCGAGGAGTGTGTGCATGGTGGCGAAGGTAGTCACGAGTGCGGCCGAAGGCACTCCCGGCCCGGCGACTGCTATCCACACCACGTGTCCGCCTACCGCTGCTGACGCAAGGCGAGAATGGCCTCCAGTTCGATGAGGTGCTCGAGATCCTTCTTTCGGCGCACGGCCTTCTTCGAGGCGATCAATGCTTCGAGTGTGAGAGCTCGGAACTCGGTCGTACCGATGTGCACGACTTCCGATCCGGCCAGTGCGCCGCGGAAGTTTCCGACACCCGGCACGTGGTCCAGCAAATCGATGGCGCCCATTGTGGTCGTGAGCGTGAGCAGCGGCGTCGTGCGAAAGGTGCGCTGGTCAAGAATGAATGGCAGGCCCGGTTCAACGCCGCGAAGATACGCGTGCCACTCCGTCAGGAGCTCGACCAGACGCTCGATGTTGTCCGGCTCCGTGTCGTAGCAAAGATCGATGTCGTTGGTGAAGCGCGCAGATCCGTGAATCGTGGCTGCCACGCCGCCAACGAGCACGAAGCGGATGTTGTGCATGACCAGCGCTGCAAGGATCGCTTCAAACATCTGATCGTCGCTTGGCGATGCTGCCGCGCTGGACGTTTCTGGCAAACGCCAGCATCGCGTCCAGCTGCTGGAGTCGCTCGTAGGGCGTCCTGGCGACGTTATCTCGCAGCAGCGTGAGGTCGAGCCCCCACGCGGTTGCGGCATCCAGAGCGTTCATTCGTTGCACCTGCGGTCTCCCCCGCACCATCGGCGCGTATGATTCGCGCACCTCGGCCAGACGTACACTCAGCGACACGCGAAGACGATACACGTCGATCGTCAGCGAGATGTCATCGGTCAGCGGCAGCAGCAAGCACGCTGACTCACCGTTCCAGCCGTCGAGCGCCCTGCCCGCCAACGGGTACGCAGCCAGGAGCGGCATGCCGGTACCTTCATGGACGGCGCGGGTGACGGCCAACCGATGAGCGAGCGCGAGTGTGTAGGGCGGTGTCAGCGAGAGTGCGCGAAGGGTGTTGAGCACCCATTTCGGTGACACGCCCAGGAGTCGGGCAAAGGCGGCGAGAGGCATTAATTAAGTCTACAGCGTAGCCTCATTTAATGAAACAGCTCGGATACCTGTCACCGCTGCAAAACCACCCGCCCGTTCGTATGCGCCCCCTGGCAATCGCTGCCCGTGTAGTTCGCCGTCAACACATTGCCCGTCACGGCAGCCTGCCCGTTGAACGTCCCGGGGCAGGCGGCACTCGTCT
>JANPFJ010000363.1:0-1610 GCA_031423355.1 Gemmatimonadaceae bacterium
TCGGCGCTGATTCACGCCGCAACCATGGTGACGGCAGGCATCTACCTGATCGTGCGGAATGCTGCGCTCTTCTCCGCGGCCCCGGTTGCCAGTCTGGTGATCGTGCTGGTGGGCGCCTTCACCGCCCTGTGGGCTGGTGCCGTGGGCCTGAAGCAATGGGACATCAAGAAGGTGCTCGCCTATTCGACGGTCTCGCAGCTCGGATACATGTTCGTCGCGGTCGGGGCAGGTGCGTACACGGCCGGGATGTTCCACCTCGTGACACACGCCTTCTTCAAGGCCCTTCTGTTCCTCGGGGCCGGGGCGGTCATCCACAGTATGCATCACGCCCTGCACGAAGCCAATCGCCACGACGACGCACAGGACATGCGGAACATGGGTGGCCTGCTGCGACGGATGCCAGCCACGGGAACACTGATGTGGATCGCGACTCTGGCGATCGCCGGCATTCCACCGCTGGCAGGCTTTTTCTCGAAGGATGCGATTCTCAGCGCTGTTGCCGAGCGCGCCATGGACTCGCCACTGGCCGAGTCAGCCCTCGGGCCAGTGTCCGGACACGTGATTCTCTGGCTCGCGTACGGGATCTGTCTCATCACCGCGTTCATGACTGCCGTCTATATGACGCGCCTGATGCGGTACACATTCCACGGGCGATTCCGTGCAGGCGATACGGTGGAAGCGAGCGTCCACGACGCACCGTGGCTGCTTCGCGCACCGCTCGTCGTGCTCGGCGCGTTGACGCTCATCGGTGGGTGGCTGCAGTTGCCGGAAGTCTTGCCTATCGGTCGTCCGGGGTGGCTGGCGGAGTGGCTGGCACCGATCGCAGCGAGTGCCGGGACGCTGCTGGCCGGTACCGGTCATCTCTCCCACCAGGCCGAGTTTGTGCTCATCGGCGTTGCGGTTGTGGTCGCCGTTGCGGGCATGGGGACGGCGTTCCTGCTGCTCAAGCCAGAGACGCTGACGACGAAGGATGCCGCACCTGCCGAACACGGAATTGGTCTGGTCCTCGCCAACGACTACTTCGTGGACACCGCGATTGCCCGTGTCGTCGTGAGCCCGATTGTCGCGACGTCTCGCAAGGTGCTCTGGCGTGGCCTTGATCTCGGATTGCTTCACGGTGTCCTGGTGCAGGGAAGTGCCCAGGTATTTCGCGTGATGTCGTCGATCGCGTCGCGCGCACAGGGTGGGTTCGCCGGCAGCTACGTATGGGCGATCACGCTCGGCGCGGTGGCGCTGGTCGGCGTCTTCGTGCTTCGGGCGGGACGATGACGTCAGTGCTCACTGCCCTCGGGGTGACGTCAGCATGGGTGCTGCCCATGTTGCTTGGCGTTCCATTCTTCGGATCCTTGCTCGTGTGGCTTTTGCCGCGCGCGACGACCGATCTGGAGGCGTCGCTGGCCCGCACCGTGACCATCGCACTGCTGGCTGGCACGGTGGGGCTGGCACTCGCCCTCTGGAGTATCGTGCCGAGCGGTGTTGCAATGGTCGACTACTCGTGGATCGACGACTTCGGCGCCCGCTTCCGATTGGCGGCCAACGGCGTCTCCTTGCCGCTGGTGTTGCTGACGGCCGTGCTGATGCTGCTCAGCGTTCTTGCCACTCCCAGGTCG
>JANPFJ010000364.1:0-7149 GCA_031423355.1 Gemmatimonadaceae bacterium
GCCACTTGTGCCACGCCATCCGCCTCGTCGCTGCGGCCGGCGACGGCGTGCAAGCGATGCAGCACGGTCAGATGCGGCAGCGCGTCCGGCTTGCGGCCGGCCCGCAGCAGCTGTTCGACGACCACGGAACGGACGTGCACATCCTCTGGCGAGAGCTCCGCGAATTCGCTCAGCGCCTTCAACGCTTCGCCATGCTGTCCAAGCTTTTCCAGCGCTTCGGCGACCGACAGATAGTGGCGCTGAGCGTCGACGACCATACCCTTTTCGGCCGAGAACCGCGCCAGCCGCCGCAACGTCGGCACGTGCCCGTGTCGCTGGCGAAGGATCTTGTTGCAGAGTGCGATGGCGTTGTTGAGAAACCCGCTCAACGCGTATTCATCGGCACTCTTCTCGAAGAGCGCGATCGCGTCGTCGATCTGCCCGATCCGCAGATGCAGGTCGCCCACCCGGTTCCGCAAGGCGACGTCGACGTCATCCGAGCCGCCGTGTTCCGCGAGCAACTGCTGGTACAGTGCCAACGCCTTCTCGGGCTGTTTTCTCAGCTCGAGGGCGGCGGCCTGCTGTTTGAGCACTGCGGGGGATGAAGCCATGCGCGAGACGACGGGGTGACAGGGGGTGGACCTGCTCAACCGATAACGAACTAAGGTAGGGCTAAGTCACAGCTGTCTCAAGCGTTTACGTCACCGAATCACCGCCCGTCGGTGCGCCGGGCCCCGCAGGCCAGTGCTCGACCGCGGACGTACGATGACCGTTCAGGCCATCACATCCCGGATACGGTCGAGCCGGAGCGGGGCCTGCGCCTCGCCCCGGCATGCGTAATAGCACCGGTTGCAATCGATGGGCGTATAGCGCCGCCAGTCCTTCCAGTGAAAGTCGACCGGAAAATCCGGACACCGACGGACGCCGCCCACCGGATCGATGTGGATGGTGCTGATGCCGCTCTCGCATGGCTCGCGCATCTCGCCTCTGGTATACCGGGGCAGCTGCTCGAGGTAGTGGTCCGAATTCGTGATCACGCCGCGCCGCCGACGCTTGTATGCGAGCAGATCCCTGACCAGGTCTTCGATCTCGGCCTGTTGGACCCCGGTCAGCAGATGGTCGGTGTTCCCATTCTTGAAATCGGTGTACACACTGTAGTTCACGCCGCACCCGAGCTCCGCCGCCCGCGCCAGAATCGGCCGGATCTGATCCAGGTTGTCGTGCTTGATGACCGTGTTGAACCGGATGTTGTCGATTCCCCGGGCACGCATCCCTTCGACGCTGTCGAAGATCTTCTTCGTCAGGCCCGGGATGCCGCGGGCGTCATCGTGGCGGCCGTCGAGATAGTCCAGCGAGATGCTCAGCTGATTGATGCCGGCGTCCTTCAGCGACTGTCCCCGCTCGGCCGACAGCATTCCGCCGTGTGTGATCAGCGTCATGTACTTCCAGCTGATCGCCCGGTCGACACCGGCGATCAGGTCCTCGAGGTCGCGGCGCAGCAGCGGTTCGCCCCCGGTGAAACAGACCAGCATCGGGTTGAAGAACTTCGCGGCGTCGGCGTAGCTCTTCAGCTCACGGTCCTTCTCGGAGGCGTCCGTCTTCCAGTAGTCACAAAAGCCGCAGCGTGCGTTACAGCGCAACGTGACTTCGAAATGGACCAGCACCGGCATCCGACGGAGACGCAGGGAGACGTACTTACGGAAGAACCCAGGGACGTGCCATGGCTTGAATCGAGCCGAGAGCATCAGCGCGTCGAGCCTTCGGGCCGCCTGAACGTCTGCTGGTCGAAGTTGAACTTCAGATCGGGCTGCGCCTTGAGGCCGATGAAGAAGGAGAAGGCAAAGTTCCCGTTCGGCGCCTGGGTGAAGTTGAAGGTCGCGCGCCAGTCATGCAGCTCGCGTTGCAGCGACACGGTCTGCGCGGCAAACTGGCCCCGGACCGCGTCGTACGTGGTGGACCACTGCGTCGCCCACTTCGGCGTCAGGTTGAAGCTGGTTTGCACCTGCAGTGACCTGATCGGAGGATTGATGATGATGGGAGACCCTGCACCGACGAATAATGAATTGTTGTCGATGCCCGGCAGGTTCCCATTCCGGTTGATGCATTCCTGAAGCTGGAATGGGTTTGGATTTCCCTGCAGCAGGAGCGCGCAACGTTCTTCGACAGGCGGCAGCGAAATCAGGTTCGCGCCAACGGGAGGCCGCTGGCGCGTCGAGGAATAGGACAGATTTACCGACCACCCCTGACCGCTCGGGATCGCGCTGAATCCGGGCCGGACCTGATTGCCGTTCAGTCCGCGATTCACGCCCTGAATCGTGTTCTGGTCATTCCGCATCTGCATGGAATCGGTGGCGGTCAGGTTGGTCGGTGCCGGCTTGAAATCACGGCCGCCGAAGAATTTCGTGAGCCACTGGATGACGCCCGTGGTCCGATCCAGCCGGAGCGATGTACGGATCTCCTCACGATACGGCTTGAAGACCGCGGTGTCGGAAATCGGGTTGCCCTGGAACAGCGAGAAACGGGTGCTGAAGTCGAGGCCCGGGAGGAAGTCCGACCGCAGCCCCATGCCCCACGACGAACTGGTCAAGCCGGCGAAGCGGGTCACCTTCTCGGGCGTCAGTGAGCGGCGCTTGATCTCCTGATACTGGAGAAAATTGTACGAGACGCCATCGGTCTGGATGCTCAGGGCGCGCACCTTGCGGCCGGCATCCGGGGCCGAATCCGCCGGCGCGCGAAGCTTGACTTCAATGTTCTGGTTCAGGCTCAGCGAGACCACGTTCTGCGGCAGGGCGCCGAGGTAGCCCTTCTGTGCCTGCAGAATCGCGCGGAGATACTCCTCGCTCACCTTCGCCCGCGGTGCAACCGACCAGGCGAGGACAGGAGAAAACGAGTGCCGGATGCGCGTGACAGGCCCGATCCCGGGAAAGAAACCGAAGAGGGTCGGTGCAATCGACAGGTTGAAGCTCGGCCGCTTCGCCTGTGCGACATATCGTCCGCCGGACGCTGACGACCGCACCCAGAAGGGCCCGGGATCGACGTTCGCGAACTGCACACTCGGGGAGATGTTCCACTTACCACGGCTCAGCGCCGGGAGGCTGAAATTGGTACGCCAGTCGACGCGAGTCTCGGTGTAGCCATCGAAGAAACGGGTCACCTGCACGGTATCACGCACACCGTTGCCGCGATCGATGATCTCGTCCACCGTCTTCTGCTGCGTCCCGGTATTGGCCGCATCGATGATGTCGATGGCGTTGTCCAGGCTGAACCCGAAGATCTGGAGCGGCGTGTTGAAGCTCAGCGACGTTGCCCGACGATTGAGCGCCTGCGCGACGCTGTCGACCGCACCGCTCTGATTGGTGAAGTAACGGAACGCCGACTGTCCCCCGCTCTGCTGGTTGGTGTTCCGCGTTTCGCTGGCCGTGAGGGTCGGTGACCAGGTCAGCCAGCTTCCGGCGGTGATCGGCGCCGAGTTGATGCTGAGTGTCGGCAGGGTCTGGTCGACCTGTGGACGGCCAGTGTACTGGGTTCGATTCGCCCCAAGGGCCACAGTGAACGGCCCGACCGCGGTCGTGTAGTTCGCCGACGAGCGAAAGGTGGCGACAGCCGCAAACGCATTGAACGCCGTCGTGCGCTGCACGAGGGTGTTCGAGACGTAGTTGATCGACGTATTGAAGCTGGTCTTCCGGGAGAACCGCTGCTGGTGGTTGACCTGCACATTCAGGTTGGTACTGCCATCGGTCAGTCGCTGATACGACGACCCGAGGCTGCCGCTCAGAAACCGCCGCAACCAGTTGTACCGCCACTGCAGGTTGTACCGCGTGAATCCGAAGTCATTGGCGTTCACCGGGTCGATGTTGGCGCCGCTGCGCCAGTCGAGCCAGGCGGAGACATCCTGATAATCGCCAATGTTGAAGTAGTACCCGAGATTCTCGATCGTGCGCCGATACAGCGGACCGCTCCTCACGACCTCACTGAAACCGACTCGCGGATTGAGCATGCCGCTACGGCGTCCTGATCGGACATCCTGGAAGAAGAAGGGCAACCAGAAAATCGGGACGTCATAGACGTAGAGGACACCCGGCCGACCGACCGCCAGCTTGCCCTTCACCAGCTTCAATTCGCGCGAGCTGAAGTGATAGTGCGGCACCGAGTCATCGCAGGTCGTGATGGTTCCGCCACGCCCGAAGAACGCCGCCTCGAGCCCGAGGCTGTCATTCGCGAAACCCGCACTTTGCGCATCGACATAGTATTTCTGCCCGCTTTCGATGGTGGTGCGAACGTACCCGACCGTCCCCCGACGTTCGGTCGTGTTGTAGAACATCGTGCCGCGCGACACGACGTCGTCGCCACCGCGCGCAGGATCCCGCAGGACGTTTTCCGCGCCCCGCGCACGTACGACCTTGGTCGAGTCGTCGTAGATGATCGTGTCGCTGACCATGATCGTCTGGTCGCGCCCGATTGCGGCCCGCGCGCTGTCGCTGCGGATCAGGGTCAGGATCTTGTTGCGCGCATCGAATGTGACGGTTCTGCCCTGAAACCTCGTGACCGTGTAGCCGGAACGGGCCAGCAGCGAATCGATCACCGGATCCGACTCGGCCCACCGTACCAACTCCTTCGGCGTTGAATCGGCCGCGGTCGAATCCTTGCCAGCCCCGCGCCGCAGCGTGTC
The DNA here is from genome assembly GCA_031423355.1 of Gemmatimonadaceae bacterium. Taxonomy (GTDB): domain Bacteria; phylum Gemmatimonadota; class Gemmatimonadetes; order Gemmatimonadales; family Gemmatimonadaceae; genus JACMLX01. Next base: position 4,649 of record JANPFJ010000364.1, read on the forward strand.
TCCACGCACGCTACCGCGCGAGACCGTATCACGGCGCACCGGTGCCCGGCCGCTCTGGGCGAGGACCGGTGCACCGAGCACCAGGAGCGCTCCGATCAGTGCACCGAGCCGGCGCACTACGCCAGCGCCTCGACGTCGGATTCGGCTTCCGACGCCAGCCGGCGGCGTTCCTTCCGCGCGAAGACGATGGAGCTGGCGACGATACTGACTTCGTAGAGGCCATACAGCGGCGCCATCAACATCACCGTGGTCGTGATCAGGTCACCTGGCGTGATGATCGCGGCGCCGACGAAGGACGCCACCAGCGCGTGCCGGCGGAACTGGCGCAACTGTTTCGGCGTGATGATACCGAGCGCCGTCAGCCCGACCAGCAGGATCGGCAGCTCGAAGACGGCACCCATGCTGAGGGCAAGCGACGTCGCAAAATCGAAATAGTCGCGCGCCGTGATCATGGGCTCGAGGGCCGCCGTCTGGAATTCCATCAGGAACTTCAGTGCAAAGGGCAGAACGAAGAAGTACGCGAGCGACGCGCCCATCATGAACAGACAGGTGGCGGCGAACAGCAGAGGAATGACGACCTTCTTCTCGTGCTTGTACAGCGCCGGTGACAAAAAAGCCCACAACTGATACAACAGCACCGGGGCCGCCAGCGCGAACCCCACACCGAACGAGACCTGCATCACGATCGAGAACGAGTCACCTGGATGGGTGAAGATCAGCTTGCGGCCCATCAGATAGGGCAGGATCGGTCGTTCGAGCAGGCCGATGAAGTCGAACTTTATCACGAGGAGAAAGCCGATGGCGACGCAGATGCCAACGGCAACGACCACTTTGAGCAGCCGCTTTCGCAGCTCCTCAAGATGATCAAGGAATGGCATGTCGCTCATCAGGGTTCGCCGGGCGCGTTATGGCGTACCAGTGCGCAACCGCTCGCGAGCCAGATCGGCCTCGTCGCTCCGCGGATACGTCCTGATGAGCAGATCGAGGACTTCGCGCGCCTTGTCTGCCTTGTTCTGCGTCCCAAGGAGGGCTGCACGCTTGAACATGGCCGTCGGCGCCTTCTCGCTGCGCGGGAAGCGTGTGTAGACACTCAGATATGCGGCCTCGGCATCGATCGCCTTGCCGTCGCGCTCGAGGGTTTCTGCGACATAGTACTGCGCATCACCCGCCCGCTCGTGCTGCGGATACTGCGCGAGAAAATCGCTGAAGCCGGCGCGTGCCGCTGAGGTGCTGCCGCGACGCAGCTGATCGAGCGCCATGGTGTACAGCTGGTTCGGCCCGGGCGCGACCGCGGTGGGCGCGGAGCTGTTGGATGCCGCAGCCGATTCCGGTGGCTTGACCGGTATCACGCTCCCTGGGGTTCCTCCCGCCGGTGGTGCGGATGGCGCGGGCGCCGTCACGGGAACCGACGGCGCGGATTGAATGATTGCGTTGCGCTGCTCGAGTTCGGCACGGAGTTCGGTGATTCGCGACTGGCTTTGTCCCGTCAGCCCCCGAATTTCGATCAGTCCGTCGCGCACCTTGAAGAGATCGCCCAGCACATTCCCCTGGAAGGCCGCCAGATCGCCCTTCAAGCCTCGCAACGAGTCATTCAGGGTCACCATCGTCCGGATCACGCTGTCGAACTGCACCCGGCGAACCGAATCGCGGAACGCGTACTCCGAGCGCATCGACTTGAGATCCGTCTGCAACAACAGCACGTCCTGCTTCGAAGCGACGCAGGCCGTGAGTGCAGCAGTCCCCAGCGACAGGCAGAGCCGCCGTACGCGGCTCATCGCGGCGGCACCCGCAGTGCATCGCCGCCGCTGAGAATTTCAAACTCGGCCCGCCGATTCTTGGTGAACGCGCCGTCGTCTTCCCCGCTCGAGGCCGGCCGCTCCTCACCGAAGGAGACGATGTCGATGCGGCCAGCCGCGATGCCGCGATCGCTGAGGTACTTTCGGGTCGACGCCGCGCGGCGCAAGCCGAGCGCCAGGTTGTACTCGTCACTGCCCCGCGAGTCGGTGTGACCGGAAATCCGGATTCGGAGCGCAGTGTTGGTCCGGAGTACCGGCAGCTTCGCGTCCAGTGTCGACCGGGCCCCATCCGTGATGTCCGCGGCATCGTAGTCGAACATGACCGGTGCTTCGAGAATCACACGGAGGTTCGTCGCCTCGTCGGCCGAGGCCGCCCGGGACAGGCTATCGACGCGTGCTCTGGCAAGTGAATCGCGAACCGATCGCTCCCGTGCCGCACGGGCCGCCGCGCCGTCATCGGTGGTGGCGGCAGCACTCGGCGTCAGCGGAACCGGTGCAACCGGCGTCGGCTTCTTCCGGCACGCACCAAGCGCACCAGCGGCCATCATCAAGCTCACGCCAACGAGGCGACGATTCATTACATGACTCCGGGGCAGGAAAAGAGTAGTGACTGCAAGGATCATCGAATGATACGCGGAGACCAGGCGGCCAGTCGCGCGTTCCCGGCCGATGTCACTTGCCGGGCCCGCCCCGTCTCCGTGTCAA
>JANPFJ010000365.1:0-33772 GCA_031423355.1 Gemmatimonadaceae bacterium
CGATCGGTCAGGAACTTGTAGAGGGCGCGAGACGGTACGACGAGAATACCGGCCTTCAGGGCGCTGAACTGCATACCAAGCACCATCTTATTGAGGGCGCGGTGACTCGACGAGATATTGCCGGTCTCCCATTCAAGCGCGACTCGGCCTGACGCGGTGGTGAGGATCGCATCGACCTTGCCCGGCTGTCGTCCTTCAGGAAGTACAAGCTTCTGCTCAGTCTTCCAACCTTGGCGGACAAGCTCTGTCATGAGGCCGTTCTTGATCGGCGTCACCCCGTTGCCCATACCGCGTTTCTTGCCCGACTCAGGGTGAATCGTGAACGTGCCGCTACCTCTCGGCCAGTCCACTTCGCGTATTGCCTGATAAAGGCTCTTGCGCGTCGCTTTCCATTCTGCGGACTCGGCGAATGCGCCGCTCGACAAAAGCGTGACCTCGCGAACGATCTTCAACGGGCACCTCGCTTCTTAGCGAGCTTTGCATCCGCTAGCGTCGCCAAGAAAGTCGGCACGTCGATGCCGAGTGCTTCAGCAATCTCCAGGAACTCAACGACGTCTAAGCGTCGCTCTCCGCGCTCGAACTTTGAGACAAACGACTGCGGACGGCTGATTCGCCTTGCTAGTTCCGATTGCGTAAGGCTCGCGGACTGCCGCGCTTCAGTGAGCAGAATGCGAAAGCGATCGTATCGAGCAGAAAAGACGGATTGGGTCACGTGCCGCTGACTGGGGTGAGTGCTGGTCAGCCGCTAGTGTCGGACCACGTCGTCCACTATCCCAAAACGGGTTATTCTCGGTCGAGCGTTGCCAAGTCGCCTTTTTGTCTTCGGATATCTCGCCGGTGCGGTCGCCTGATGCGCGCGGCTCGGTAAGGCTTAGGTTGCTTCAGGGCTTTACCTTCTCGGCGCCGGTGCCAGTGCTCGACCGGTTCGGCACATGCGTTCTATTTCACTTCACCCGATACATGGCACACAGCGATCTCGTAGGACCAAGGAGCGACGGCACGATGGCGCGAATGCGTGTCTACGCGGATTCACAGCCTCCGCTAGTCATCGACGTTGACAGAGCGCGGGCTAACCTCGCGACGCTCGGCAAGTACAACGCGAGCTATTCGTCATCAACGCTGTTGTTCGAGTGGGTTTCAATCGGCGTAAGGGTCGGTGGATTCGTTGCGCTGATCTGGTGGCCGTGGTGGGTTCCGATTCTCGGACTGATCGTCGGTCGCATCATTTCGAAATCCGCGAAGGAATCTTGCGCCGATTTTGCGAAGGACATCGTTCGAGAGAATCCGCTAGGCGCCTTGGAGCTGTCGCGCCTTGGCGTCGTGCTGCCTGACGTACCGAAGAATGCGACCGCTGTGTGAGGCAATCGAGGCGCATCCGACGTCTTCATCAATGCGGAGAGTGCAATGTCGAACATGGATGATTTCGACCGATACGCGGTGTTCATCTTCGACGACTTGCTGACGGCGTTCCCTCAGGACAGCGTGCTCGGTGTGCAGGACTTCGAGCCTGAGAGGAATTTCGAGGGCGTGAGCAGCTTCGTGGGAACCGCGCAGTTCCTCAGGCGTGAGGGCTTCATTCACTTCGAGGGCATCAGCGAAACCGGCGGCATCATCTACGGCGCAACACTGACAATGAAGGGTCTCACGTTGCTGCGTCGCGTGCCCGGCACCGTCTCGAATGCTGCAAGCGTTGGCGACAAGATCGCACAGGCTGCGAAGTCGCTCTCGAAGGAAGCCATTAAGGCCGCAATGGGTGAGCTGTTTAACTCGGTGAGCTTCGACATGCTGAAAGGCGCCTCGGACGTTGCGATGTGAGGCGGAGGGGTGTTCAGCCCAAACGGTATAGATCGGCACCCGAGGGCCGTTTGTAGAATGCAAGTGACCGCTTGCAAAAAGGCAACCGATAAGAGGGACGCGGACGCGTGCGACTCCCGGCGCCTGCCCGATCCCCCCTCAGTCGCCCGGATACCCCTGTCTCCCGGTCAATAAAGCAGGGGTCCTCTAAGTCTATGACGGGCAAGGGGTTGGACGAGGCCGTGTGCGGAATGTGTGCGAGCCCTGACGGCCCTTTTGAGCGACGCTGAGGCGCCACCGGGCAGCGGGGGGAGGTGCGACGGCGCCGACAGTCGTACACCGGCTCACACGTCGCTCAAAAATTTCTGGAACGTCCGAGCGGCGCCGGTCCGTTCCGGTTGGGGCTTAGAGCAGCGTTCGCTACGTCCATGTGATTCCGAGCAACAACGAAACCGTCAGGAGGGCGGTGGGGGTTCCGCTCACTCTCAACGGTCAGTTGTTCTAGCAGCCTCTACAACGGCTTCAGTAGTTCGGGTAAGGCTAGGACCCTCCCGGTGTGGCGATAGGCCGTCAGGTGCGATCCTAGGGCGTCCGCTGTCGGGCTTGCTGGTGTGCCCGGTATGACGGCGGGGGATTCTGGAAGGCGTAGAGCGGGTGACGGCCTATCGGCTCTCCGGCCTTACGACACGAGTACGATGTCGGCGAGTGGCTCACGATCGGCGGGCGCCGACAGGAAGTCGCGGTATTGGCAGCGGACGGCAGCGCGCACGACTTCGAGCGACTGAGACACGGACGGATCAGCGGCGGCTCTGGTGGCGCCGGTCGCCTTCGAAGCTGTGGCGACGAGCGATTCGAGGGCGGCTTCAATGACGGGGCTGAGTTCGTGACGCATTTAGCGAGTCTCCAGATTGGCGAAAGCTCCGAAGCTGTCAGGCAGGGCGCGGAGTGCGCCTGCTTGCATCGACGGGAGGACGTGCGAATACACTTCGAGGGTGACGGCTGTGCTGCTGTGGCCGTGGCGCTCGGCAACGACCTTCGGGTGAATGCCGCCAGCGAGTAGGGCCGTCACGGAGCTGTGGCGCGTCGCGTAGAGCTTCACAGCCGGAAGACCGTGCCGCTTCAGCGTGCGCTGCCAAGCTTCATAGATCGTGTCCGGGTTTTGGTGTCCGCCGACGTCGTGAGCAAAGACGAAATCGTCCGGCCCGCACGCCTTCACGCGCTCCCGCTGAATCCTGAGCACGACGTCAGCGCTCGCAGGCAGGGGAATGAGTCGGCGGGAGCTTGGCGTCTTCACCGGACCAACGACCCAACGTGTACGCTCTGCCATCGTGAGGGCTTGGGTGATCGCAAGGGCAGGGTAGGCCGTGTGCGTCGCGTCGTCGTACAGCGTCGTCACATTGCGCCACGTCAGGGCAAGCGCTTCCTGAGGGCGGACGCCAGACAGAAGCATGATGACGAATAGGGGGCCGTGCTTCTCTCCGATGATCTTCGGGAATAGCGTTCCCATTTGCTCAACCGTGAGGATCGGGGGCGTACCGTGCCGCGTGATCTTCGGGAGTTCGACGTATCGGCAGGGGTTCGACGGCAGGGCGCCGTCGCGGACGCCAACGTCGATGATCTGGGAGAGGGTCACGAACGCCTGACGTACGGTCGAAGGGCTGTAGCGGGTGGCAAGGCTGGCGACCCATGCCTGAATCATTTCGCGGCTCAGTGCTCGCAGTTTGTAGAAGCCGAGAGAGGGGCGGACATAGGCATCAATCCGGGACTGGTAGTTGTACCGGGTGCGGGCGCTGATCCCGACCCGACCGGCAAGCCATGCGTTGGCGGCTTCGCTGACGGTGCTACGCGTCGGCTTAGGGGTTTCCCCAAGGTCGAGCTTGGCAAGCTTGGCTGTCAGGGCGCGCTCGGCTTCGGCACGTGTACCGGCGAACGTCTCCGACCGTATGACGCGCTTCGACTTCCCGCCAGCCGTCGGCATGACGCCGAGTTCAACGCGAAGCAGGAACTTCCCGTTACTGCGGGGGACGATTTGCCCCCGGCGCCTGCTGTTGTTCTGGCGGCTCATGGGGCTGATGTCTCTGCTGTAGCTTGACAGATAGGACCCGACCGCGTTTCCATGTCCTGAGACGTCGGCTTCAGTAAGTCGGGTGCATACGACGCTCCGCCGGACGCTCGGTGTGCGGAATGTGTGCAGACCCGTAAATCATTACGGTTACGTGAGTTCGCTTTCGCTGTGAAATCACTCACCCTATTATTGGTGAGGACCTTCACAGGCGAGATTGTGTAATAGACGTGTAGGTCGTGTCTTTTCAACGACTTACAAGATTTCCAAGGGGGGGACCCCTTTAGAACACACAGGGGGTCGGGGGTTCGAATCCCTCTTCGCCCACCTGCACATCACGGGGCTGCGGCACGACGCGGCAGCCCATTTGGCACTACCTATCGTGGAGGTCGTCAGTGAGCGTTCGGATTCCTCAGATCGCGTGGCTTGGTCTCGTCGCCGGCAGCATGGCTTGCGCGCTGGATGCGCAGGTGGCCCGCGTGCCAGATCCCAACACGCCGCGCATGATGGTGCTGACGTTCCGGACCGCGACGCCAGGCAATTCCGGCGTACAGGCGGCGGACGCATTGCGCTCCCGGATGGGTTCGGAGGTCCCGTACAAGCAGCTCTGGCAGATCCCGAACACCGAGATCAACGCCGTGCTCGAGGCCTCGGGCTACCGGAAGGACGAGCCGCTGTCGTCGAATGACGCTCGTGAGCTCGGACGCCAACTCCGCGCCGATGAATTCGTGCAAGGCACCGTCCGTCGCGAAGGGGAAGCATGGCGCATCGAGGCGACCCTGCATCTCGTGCGCGACCCGTCATTGGCCCAGCCACTGACCCTCGCCGCTGCGCCCAAGGCGGGTGATGCGGCGAAGCTGATCGCCGCCGAGCTGGTCGAGGCCCGGAAACAGCTCGTGCCGGAGCGCAACTGTGTGAACGCTGCCCGCGACAAGAACTACGACAAGGCGATGGCGTCGGCGCGGGAAGGGATTGCGCTGTTCCCGAAGGCCGTGATCGCACGTACCTGCCTGCTCAACGCGATGCTCGAGACGAAGGCCTCCGACGAGGCGCAGTTGGCCCTGGCGGAGGAGATCCTGTCCATCGATTCGCGCAGCCGTCGCGCACTCTCGATTGCGGGTGACATCTATCGTCGCCGGAACCTTGCGAACCCGCGCGACACCGCGAACGCCAACAAGATGATTCAGGCCTATACCGGCCTGATCGCCGCCGATCCGACGAATACACGCCTGGTCGATGACGTGACCAAGGCGATTGCCGGAGCCGGCAACCCCGGCGTCGCCTTGCCGATCATTCGCAAGGCGGTCGAAGACAATCCGGGTGACGCAGCCTTGATGCGCACGCAGTTCCTCGTTGAACTGGCCGCGCGCGAGACGAAGGCGGCGATCCGCACCGGCACCGAACTCGCCGCGCTCGACACCGCGATGGCCGACACGAGCTACTTCTTCCGCATGTCGGCTGCCTACACTGCCGATAGCCAGCCCGCCAAGGCCGCTGAGGAAATTGCCAAGGGCGTGGCCAAGTTCCCGGAAAGCGCCAGTCTCCTCGTCGTCGCGGCGCAAACGCAGCGTGCCGCCGGTCAGACGCAGCAGGCCATCGAGACGTTGAAGAAGGCGCTCGCGCTGGACGCCAACGTCGAGAAGGGCCAGTTGCAGTTGGCCCAGCTCTACATCGAACTGAAGCAGCCTGACAGCGCGATCATGGCGCTGACCGCGGCGCGCAAGGGAACGGACAGCACGATCGTCGGTGACGTCGCGTTGTCGCTTGGCAACGCACTGCAGCGTGACTTGAAGCCTGAGACTCCCGATGCCGACTACGCGACGGCGCTGAGTTTCCTCACCTTCGCCGATGCCAACGTGACTGCACCCGAGCGGCGGCAACAGTCGAAGTTCCTGGTCGGCGTGGTGTCCACCAAGCGTGGCCAGGCCCTCCTCAAGGCTGGTGTGGAGGGCAAGAATTGCGCGCTGGTGCGACAGGCGAAGGAGCAGTTCGCAGTCGGTCAGGTGAACATCCCGGCCGGTGGTCGTTTCGCCCCACAGGCCGCCGGCCAGTACATGACCTTCCTCGGCCAGCTCATCCCGAACGCCGAAGCGGCGGAAAAGGCGATCTGCAAGCCGTAGGTCGCTGGTTGTTGCACTGATCGTTGCTGGCGCGGCGCGCGCCGGCAGGGGCCTCCTGATCGGAACCACGCAGCGCCCACCGTCGAGCGGACGGTGGGCGCTGCGTGGTTCCAGCCACTTCGCTGTGGCGTATGCGCCGAGTCGCCTCTCCATGGTTTGTGAGGCTTCGCTAGATTGCCATTCGCTGACCCCCCTCAGACGGCCGCAATGATCGCTGCACCTGTCCCGCCGACCGAACTCGCCTTCGCAACGCCATACCATGCACCTGTGCTGGTCGGCGCCGTGATGGCCGCGTGCCGCGATGCCGGGACGGTGCTCGACGGGACACTCGGCGGGGGAGGGCATAGTGCGGCGCTGCTCACCGCGGGCAAGCGTGTCACCGCCCTCGATCGCGATCCGGCAGCAATTGCGGTCGCAAGCGAGAGACTCTCCGACGATCTCGCGCGTGGTGCGCTTGATATCGTGCAGTGCAACTATGCGGACGTGGACTCGGTGCCGGCGCTTGCCGATCGGGTCTTCGACGCGATTCTCCTCGATCTCGGTGTCTCGTCGCGGCAGCTCGACGATGACTCACGCGGCTTCTCCTTCCGGATCGGGGCGCCACTCGACATGCGGATGGACGGCGCGGCGGGGGTGTCAGCGGCAGAATGGCTGAACACCGAGGCCGAGGCGCCGCTGGTGCACGCCTTTCGCGCGTATGGCGACGAGCCGCGTGCACATCGCCTCGCGCGCGCGGTGATCGAGCGACGCGCCTTGCGTCCGTTCGTGATCAGCGATGATTTTGTGAATGCCATTCGCGCAACGCTTGGTGCGCGCTCCGGCCCATCGGATTTTGCTCGCCTCTTTCAGGCGCTGCGCATTGCCGTGAATGATGAACTGGCCGGTCTCGCACGCGCCTTGCCTGCGCTGCGTGATCGACTCACGCCTGGTGGACTGTTCCTGGTGATGGCCTATCACTCTGGTGAAGATCGTCTCGTGAAACACGCCTTTCGGGACTGGAGTGCTGCCTGCTCCTGTCCTCCCCGCGCGCCGTTCTGTCAGTGTGACGGCGTTGCGCTTGGCCTGCTGCACACACGCAAAGCCATTGTCGCCGATGCCGGCGAGATTGCGCTCAACCCTCGCGCCCGCAGCGCGCATCTTCGCATATGGCAGCGCGCCGCATAGCCCCGAAGCGCCGGGGGCGCACCACCGTCGCACTGTTTCTCGTCGGCTTCCTGATAGTTGCGGTCTGCGTCATTGCGCGCCGCGACTACGGCCGGACATTGCAGCGCGACCTGAGCGGGATCGAGCGGACGCGCACACAGCTGAACGGTGAGGTCATCAGGCTCGAGGCGGACATTCTTTCCGCGTCGAGCCGAAACCGGCTGGGTCCCATTGTCGAAGCAACGCTTGGGATGCGTCGGCCCTCGGTCGCCCAGGTGATCGACCTGCCCGTACCGGAGGCGTCACATGTCACTCCGTGAACGATTGAGTGGGCTGCGTGACCGCTTCACGCTCCTCGAATGGGGCGTGGCGCTGTTTGCGGTCGCGATCCTGCTCAAGGCCGCGCAGGTCCAGCTGGTCAACGGCAACAAGTGGGCGCAGCTCGCCGTGCGACAGCAGACGCGGCTGGAACGACTGCCGGCGCCCCGTGGTCGGATGCTCGATGCGAGCGGCACGCCACTGGTGGAAAGTCGCGGCATGGTGTCATTCAACATCGCGCCTCGTGAGGTCCGACGCGCTGATCGTGTGACCCTCGCGCGGACGCTGGCGCGCCTCGGCGCACCCGCGGTGTTTGCCCGCCGTGCGCTCGACACCTCGCGGAAATGGATCAATCTCCCGGGCCGCTATCAGATGGCTGACGCCGGGCCGATCATCGGCATGCGCGGCGTCTATGCGAACTACGAGATGGCGCGGACCATCACCATACAGTCGCGCGGTGTCCGTGCGGTCGTGGGTGCGCTGGATGGGGAGCGCGCGGTCAGCGGGATCGAACTCTCACTCGATTCACTGCTGCAAGGCGTGACGGGCACGCGGCAACTGATCCGCACCGGTCGAGGGGATCGACTCGAAACCCCCGATGCGCCGATCATCCCGCCCGTGTCCGGCAACGAGGTGACGCTGTCGATCCACTACAACCTGCAAGACATCGCCGAGGAAGCGCTCGAGCGCGCCGTACTGCTCAACGAGGCCGATGGGGGTGATGTCGTCGTGCTCAACCCGCGCACCGGTGAGATCATCGCGCTCGCGAGCCGCACACGCGCGGGTGTCGCCTCCAAGCTGACCGCGCTGACGGATCCGTACGAACCCGGCTCGACACTGAAGCCGTTCATCGTGGCCCAGCTGCTTGCTGACGGTCGCACGAATCCCGACGAAGTCATCAACACCTTCAGCGGCACGATGAAGTACAAGGGGATCCGGACGATCACCGATGCACACATCGCCGCACGCATGAGCGTCACCGAGATTCTCGCGCAGTCGAGCAACATCGGTATCGTCCTGCTGCGGGACCGGATGCCGAATCGCACGCACTATGAACTGCTGCGCAATCTGGGATTCGGTGCGCTCACTGGTGTGTCGTATCCCGGGGAGTCGCAGGGGCGTCTGCGGCCGCTCGGTCGGTGGGACCAGTACACGCCGTCGTCGATGGCCATGGGATACGAGCTGACCGTCACGCCGCTGCAACTCGCGCTGGCCTACGGAGCCATCGCCAATGACGGGTTGCTGATGGAACCGACGTTGGTCAAGGCGATTCGTAATCCCGACGGATCGGTGCGCTGGCAGCATCGGCCGCGGGTGGTGCGCCGCGTGTTCACCTCGGAGGTGGCGCGCACGATGCGCGAGGTACTGAAGCACACCATCACCGAGGGTACCGGAAAGAGTGCGCTGCTGACGAAGTTTGAATTGGCGGGCAAGTCGGGTACGACCAAGCTGTTGCGGAATGGGAGCTACAACTCCGGCGACTATACGGCGAGCTTCATCGGACTCTTCCCTGCAGATGCGCCGCAACTCGTGGTCCTTGCAAAGCTGGATCGGCCGCGATCAGGGCAGATCTACGGTGGGGTGGTCGCCGCTCCGATCCTGAAGGCCATCATCGAAGGCGCCTTCGCCTCGTCGCGAACGTCGATTGATCGCAGGGAACTCGCATCGCAGGCCGTCGCGCCACCTGTCTTCCCGGACACGCTCCTCGACTCCGCGCGGGTCGGTGCCGAACCCCTCGCGACGCGGCCGGCACGGCGTGCGCAGAGCGAAGCGGGCGACGGTGCCATCCCGTATCTGATGGCGATCGCGCCTGGAGCGCGCACGGCACCGGCGCCGCCGGTGACATCGCGCGCCGTTCCGCGGGTGTTCGGGCTCACCTTGCGCGAGGCGTTGCTGACGCTCCATGAGCAGGGGTTCCGCGTTGTCGTGGACACGCTGGCGGGCGGCGGTACGTCGCCCTCGACTGGCACTCCCGCGTTACCGGGAACAATCATTCGACTGCACCGCACACCGTGACCGCTCCCGTCCAGACCGCAGTGATCGTCGACGCATTGCAGCGAGCGGGCCTGCTGCAGGGCGTGCGCGGCCCCTTGCCGCTCGCGCTGGAGTCGATCACGGACGACAGCCGTGTCGCGACGACTGGGGGGCTCTTCGTCGCCGTGCGCGGCAGTGTGAGGGACGGGCACGAATTTCTGCCGAGGGCGGAAGCGCAACTGGTCGGGGCCGCCATCGTCAGCGATCCCGATGCGACGACGCTGCCGATCATCGTCGTCACCGACTCACGTCGTGCTGTCGCGGTCGCCGCCGCGGCCTGGTACGGCACGCCTGCCGACGCCTTGCACCTCATCGGTGTGACGGGCACCAACGGCAAGACCACCTCCGCCAGCATGCTGCGCCACCTGTTCTCCTCCGACGCCCAGCCGGCAGCGTCCATCGGGACACTTGGTGTGCTCGTCGGTTCCGAAGGACGCGTGCATCCCGGCGGCAGTGGACTCACGACGCCGGGACCGATCGAGTTGCAGCGCCTCCTGCGTGAACTGGTCGACGCAGGCGTCAGGTGGGTGGCGATGGAGGCGAGTTCACATGCGCTGCACCAACACCGACTCGATGGACTGCGGTTCGACGCCGCGTTGTTCACGAACTTCACCCGCGATCATCTGGACTACCATGGCTCCATGCCGGCGTACTTCGCGGCGAAGGCACTCCTGCTCGAGCAGCTCACTTCCGATGCGTGTGTCGTCGTGAATGCCGATGACGCGGCATGGGCGGACCTGCCGCCGACTCCGCATCGCCGGCTGCGATTCTCGGCTGGTGCGCAGGTGGCCGATGTGTATGCGCGCCGGATCACGTTCACGCCGCGCGGAAGTACCTTCTCACTCCACGCACCATCGGCAGACGCGCGCAAAGTCGATCTGCCGCTGCTCGGCGATTTTCAGGTCGAGAACGCGGTCGGTGCCGCGACCGTGGGCGTTGCACTCGGCATTCCGATCGACACGATTGCGTCGCGACTCTCGACGCTGCCTCAGGTGCCAGGCCGCCTCGAGCGATTGAGTGTCGCACCGGCGGTGCTTCGCGATTATGCACATACACCGGATGCCCTCGAGCGTGCGCTGCGGTCCGTGCGCCCGTTTGCTCGCGGCAAGGTGATCGTGGTGTTCGGTGCCGGCGGCGACCGCGATCGTGGCAAGCGACCCGAGATGGGCCGCGTGGCCGCCGCCCTCGCCGATGTGTGTATTGTCACCAGTGACAATCCACGGACGGAAGACCCCGAGCGGATTCTTGATGACATCGTCGCCGGTATGCCGGGCGTGAATGTGCGCCGCGAAGAGGATCGACGGCAGGCAATTGCGATGGCCATCGATCTCGCTGGGACTGATGATCTCGTGCTGCTGGCAGGGAAAGGGCACGAGACATATCAGATCCGTGGCACCATCAGTCACCCGTTTGACGAGGCGCAGATCGTGGCAGAACTGACAGGGCGTCGATGACGACGCCTCACTCTCCGCTGGCCAGTGATGTCCCCTTCGCGGTCAGTGGCCGAACGTTCTGGACCATGGATCGTGTGGCGAAGGCGCTCACCGCGTGCGCCACCGCGCCGTTGCCGCGCGGCGCTCGTGAATTCGGTGCGGTCAGCACCGACACACGCACCACTGCGGCGGGAACCCTGTTCGTCGCATTGGAGGGCGATCGATTTGATGCGCACGACTTCCTGCAGCACGCCGTGGACGCGGGCGCGTCGGCGCTGGTCGTCCGGGACCCCGTGCGCGCACTTGGCGTGGGCGTCCCAGTCTATGTCGTGCGGGACACGCGTGAAGCGCTTGGAGCGCTGGCGCATTTTCGCCGGGACGCCTGGGGCAAGCCGGTGATTGCCGTCGGTGGATCGAATGGAAAGACCAGCACCAAGGCGATGCTCTCCGCGATGCTCGCTGGCGCGTATGATGTGCACGCGACCGTCGGCAATCTGAACAACGAGATCGGCGTTCCGCTCACATTGCTGGCGCTTCCTGACGACGCGGACGTGGCGGTCGTCGAGGCGGGTACGAACAATCCCGGAGAGATCGAGCGCCTGCGCCGGATCATCGCACCCGATGTGACGGTCATTACGTCCATCGGGGAGGAACATCTGGAAGGCTTCGGTGACCTGGCGGGCGTGTTGCGGGAAGAGCTTGCGCTGGCCGACGGCGTTCCTGTCGTTGTGGCACCCGCGGCGCACCCGGAAGTGGCGGCGGGGATCACCGGCGAGAATCAGCAGGTGGTCGTGGCGGGACTCGACGAGGGGCACATGCAGCCGCTGCGCTGGCGGCTCGAGCCCGACGGCAGTGGGGTCCTCACCTTCGATGATGGCGAGTTGCGCATCCCGCTTCGCGGTGTGCACAATCTCCGGAACGCGATGCTGGCCGTCACCGTGGCCCGTGGCTTTGGTGTCTCACTCGAGCAGATGCAGGTGGGGCTGTTGCGCATGGTGCAGCCGTCCATGCGTGCCGCAGTCGACCCGCTCGGGCCGGCGCTGCTGGTGAATGATGCGTACAATGCGAATCCACCCTCCATGCGTGCCGCACTCGACCTGCTCGAGGCGGTGGGGCAGGGCCGTCCGCTGGTTGCGGTGCTGGGGACGATGCGCGAGCTTGGCCCCTCCGCTGATGCCCTCCATGACGACATTGCTCGCGACGCCGTGAGGCGCCCCTTGTCGCTCATCGTTGGCATCGGTGATTTCGCCACGGCGCTCCGACGCGTCGCACCCGACGATCCGCGAGTGCTCGCCGCCGAGGACGTCCCGCTCGCCGAGGCTGAGCTGCTGCGGCGCGCCCCGCGAACGGCCGCCATCTTGCTGAAAGGATCGCGTGGTGCGCGCCTCGAACGGCTCGTCGCCCCAATCACCGCCTGGGCCACTGCGGCCTCCTGACCCCCAACACGACTCCCCGACGTGCTGTTTCACCTGCTCTCCCCGCTGCAACCGTACTGGGAACCCTTCCGGCTGATCTACTACATCAGCTTCCGGGCGGTCGGCGCCGCCGTCACGGCGCTCCTGATGGCGTTTCTCGTCGGCCCGCTCATCATCGCGCGCCTGCGCGCGATGGCGCTGCATCAGGTGGTGCGAGAGGGCACCCCCGACTCGCACCAGGCCAAGGGGACGACGCCGACGATGGGTGGCTTCATCATCCTCGCCTCGACCATCATCCCAACGCTGATATGGGCCAAGCTGAACAATCGCTATGTGTTGCTCGCGCTGGTGGTGATGGCGTGGATGGGTGGCATTGGTTTTCTCGACGACTATCTGAAGCTGCGGCAGAAGCGGCTGGGCGTGAAGAATGAAGGGCTCGTCGAACGCTACAAGCTGGCCGGCCAGATCGTCATCGGTGTTGCGCTTGGGCTGTATCTCTGGCTCGATCCCATCAGCACGCTGCCGGGTGCGTCCACCACGGTGCCGTTCTTCAAGTACGTTCTGGTCGTACCGCTCTCGATCGGTTTCGCCTGGCTGTATGTGCCGTTCGTCACCTTCATTCTGACGGGCGCCAGCAACGCCGTGAACTTCACCGACGGGCTTGATGGACTCGCCGCCGGTCTGTGTGCGATCGCGGCCGTCACGTTCGCCATCTACGCGTATGCCATGGGCCGCATTGACGTCAGCGGCTACCTGCAGCTGTTCTACCTGCGTGGAGCGGGCGAGCTCACGATTTTTTGTGCCGCAATGTTCGGTGCCCTGATCGGATTCCTCTGGTTCAACGCCTACCCCGCGCAGGTGTTCATGGGCGATACCGGCTCGCTGGCCCTTGGCGGCGCGATCGGGGCGGTGGCCATTCTGCTGAAGAGCGAGTTCCTGCTCGCGATCATCGGCGCGGTCTTCGTCGCGGAGGTGGTGTCGGTCATCCTGCAGAAGTCGGTGTTCAAGTACCGGAAGAAGAAGTTCGGCGAGCCGTTCGCGAAGGCGAATCGCGTGTTCCTGAAGGCGCCACTGCATCATCACTTCGAAATGAAAGGGTGGCCGGAGACGCAGGTCGTCGTGCGCTTCTGGATCATCGGCATCCTCTGCGCCTTCCTCGCACTGGGCACGCTGAAACTGCGATGAGTGTCTCCCTCTTCGCACGCGTCGGCAGGAGTCCTGGCGAGATCGCCGTCGTCGGGCTCGGGAAGTCGGGCTGTGCCGTCTCAACGCTGCTGCGCCGCGACGGCTACACCGTGTACGCGTCTGACGGTGGCTCGTCGCCAGCCCTCGAGAAGACGGCCGCGCAATTGCGTGCGATCGGCGTGGACGTGCAGACCGACGCGCACGATCTTGCGCGGATTGCAGCCGCAGCACTCGTCGTCGCCAGCCCGGGGGTGCCACCATCCGCACCACCGCTGGTCACCGCGCGCGCGAACCAGGTCCCGATCGTTGGCGAGATGGAAGTGGCGTTGCAGGCGATGCCGTCATTGCGCTACGTCGCGATCACCGGGACCAATGGCAAGACGACGACGACGGCGCTCGTCGGTCATCTGCTGCGAGCCCTTGGCGCAGCGGCCGTGGACGCCGGCAACATCGGTACGGCGCTGGCAGAGTTCGCGCTGCTGAATCCGGTGCCGGAATGGGCCGCACTGGAGTGCTCGAGCTTCCAGTTGCACGACACGCCAGGCATCGACCCGACGGTTGGTGTGGTGACCAACCTCAGCCCCGATCACCTCGACCGCTACGACACACTGGACGAGTACTACGGTGACAAGGCCCGGATCTTTGCCAACGCCTCGCAGCACTCGCGCTGGGTGCTGAATGGGGACGATGCCGGGGTCATGTCGCTGTACGATCGTCTCGGCCGCGAGCGCGAATTGCCTGGAACGGTTCACTCGTTCCGCATCGGCACACCGGCTGACGCGTGGTTCGAGCCCGCCAGCGGGATGATGCACCTGCTCGGCGCCCCATTGCTGCCGCGGTCCGAGTTTCCGCTGGTGGGCGATCACAACATCGCCAATGCGCTCGCTGCCGCCCTCGCCGTGACCGTCGCCAGCGACGACTTCGCGACACCAGCTGCCCGCACGGTGCTTGTCGCCGCCTTGCGCACGTTTCACGCCTTGCCGCACCGGCTCGAGCCGATTCCGACGACGGACAGGCGGCTCTGGCTCAATGATTCAAAGGCAACGAACGTCAGTTCGACGCGCGTGGCGGTGCAGGGCATGACGCGCCCCTTCGTGCTGCTCCTCGGCGGACGGCACAAGGGCGAGGCATATACTGCGCTCGCCGACGTATTCCGGGTGCACGGCAAGACGGTGCTGGCATACGGGGAGGCGGCTGAGGAGATCGTGCGGGATCTGGGAACGCTGGTCCCGGTCGAACACGTGCAGGGCGCGTTCGCCGATGTGGTGATGCGCGCTCGCGAGCTCACTGTACCTGGAGATGCCGTGCTGCTGTCCCCCGCCTGCTCGAGCTACGACATGTTTCGCAACTACGAAGAGCGCGGCGCCGCTTTCCGAACGCTGGCGATCGGAGCCGCCTCATGACCGCGGCGGTGACCGTGGAAGTCGTCCGCGAGCGCTGGCGCATGGGGGTCGAGGCGCGGGCGCTGCTGCTCATCACGGCGATCCTGCTCGTCTTCGGCCTGGCAACCGTCTACAGCGCCACCGTCATCGTCGCCCAGCAGAAAAACCTCACGCCGTCCTACTATCTCGTCCGCCAACTGGTTGGCGCCGGGCTCGGGATCGTCGCGTTCGCCATCTGTGCCAAGCTCGATGCCGAACGGTTTCGACGATTGGCGTGGCATATCATGGTCGCGTCGCTCGTGATGATGCTGGCCGTCCTGGTCTTCTCGACGAACGTGAACGGCTCCAAGCGGTTCTTGTTCAGTAACGCCGTGCAGCCGTCCGAGTTTGCCAAGATCGCGGTCATCATCTGGACCGCGATGCTGGCGGCAAAGAAGGGTGAACAACTCCGGCGGCTCGGCAAGGGCCTGATGCCGTTCTTTGCGGTCAACGGCGCCCTGGCGGCGCTGGCGATCCTCGAACCCGACGTCTCGGTCGCCCTGTTCTACATGGCACTGATGGGCGCAATGCTCTTTGTGGCTGGAGCGCGCGTGGGACATTTCCTGCTGATCGGGCTGCTCGTGATTCCGCTCGGCTGGGGGAAGATGAATGGCTATGTGAAATGCCGGATCGCCGACTGGCGCGATCAACCCCGCGCCGCGGGCTGCGCCCAGGACATCAACCTCCAGACGCGCCAGTCGATGATCGCGATCGGCTCCGGCAAGGTCTTTGGCGTCGGCTTCGGCGAGGGGCGACAGCAGAGTGGATTTCTCCCGTTCCAATACACGGACTTCATCGGGTCCAACGTGGGCGAGGAGTGGGGATTCGTCGGACTCCTGACAGTTGTCGCGCTGTTCGGCGGCTACGCCTGGCTCGGCTTTCGAATCGCGCGCGATGCCAGAACGCAGTTCCTCCAGCTGGTGGCGGTTGGTCTGACCCTGACAACGGTCACGACCGCATTCGTGCACCTGGCGGTCATTACCGGGCTCTTCCCCAACACGGGCCTGACGCTCCCTTTCATTTCCTACGGCCGCAGCAACCTGCTCATCTCGCTCGCCATGACGGGAATACTCGTCAATATCGGGAGTACCAGAGAGCGCGTTTATAGCGACGCAATGCCGGACGCCATTCTTGCGCTCGGCAGCCGCTGATGGCGGAGGCTGGCACCTTTTATATCGCCGGCGGCGGCACGGGGGGGCACCTGTACCCGGGCCTCGCCGTCGCAGACGCGCTCGTTTCGCAGCGACCCGGTCTCGAGATCATGTTCGTCGGTGCACAGAGAGGCATTGAGCGCACGGTGCTGCCCACGACCAAATGGCGCCACGAACTGCTCGACCTGCACCCGCTGTACCGATCGGCGCCGTGGAAGAATTGGAAGACGATCCGCGGCCTTGCCACCGCATATAAAAGCATCGGCGAGCTGATGCGGAAGCATGCGCCCGTCGGGGCGCTCGGCACTGGCGGCTATGCTGCCGGTGCACTGCTCGGATTCAGCAGACTGAACGGTGTTCCCTATTTCCTCCAGGAACAGAACGCCATTGCCGGGTTGACTGTCCGATTCTTCAGCGGTCATGCCCGCGCGACGTATCTCGGTTTTCCAGAAGCGTTGTCAACCCTGCCGGCAGCCGGCCGTCGCAACGCGATCGTCACCGGAAACCCGATTTCTCCGCCGCCGAGCCCGATGCCCGATCGGGCGACCGCTCGCGCGTCGTGGGGCTTCGCGTCATCGGTCAAGCGGATCATACTCGTGTTCGGTGGAAGTCAGGGGTCGCGCGCAATCAACGACGCGATCGGCGGCTGGGTTGTTGATCAGCTTCCGCCCGACTGGGGAGCGATATGGATCACCGGACGTTCCGAGTTTGATCGGCTCACCGTGCATGCGTCAGATCGAATCCGCGTCATCGCGTACCAGCAGCCAATGGCGGATGCGTATGCCGCAACTGATCTTGCCGTCGCGCGCGCGGGTGCCATGTCGACCGCGGAACTCTGTGCGTGGGGCATCCCGATGGTGCTCGTTCCCCTGCCGACGGCGGCGGCCGATCACCAGACGCAGAACGCCGAAGCGTTGGCGTCGGCAGACGCAGCCCGCATGATTGTTCAGGGTACGCTTGGGCAGGGAACGCTCGGGCAGACCCTCAACACCATTTGTGCCGCGCCGTCAACGCTCGTTGCCATGAGCGCGTCGGCGAGCGCTCGCGCTCGAGTTGACGCCGCTCAAGTTATCGCTGCACATATACTTACGTCGCTCAACCTCCAGTAGTTTCCAGATCAAGGCCATGGCCGTCGATACCCGCACCAGTGCCCGCATGCGCGAGGACGCGCTGCAACTCTTCCGCGAACCTGACGCCCGCCCCGTGCATTTCGTCGGGATCGCAGGCGCCGGCATGAGCGCTCTCGCCGAGCTGTTCGTGAGGCGAGGGGTGGCCGTGTCGGGTAGCGACATGAATGTCGCCGGGAATCCAGACCTCGAGGCGCTCGGTGTGACCGTGCATCGCGGACACGACGCTCGGTTCGTCGAGGGTGCTCGCGCGGTGGTGGCATCCTCAGCGATCCCGGGGGACCACGTCGAACTTGCCGCAGCGCGCGAGCTCGGACTGCCGATCATACGTCGGGCCGAGGCGCTGGGTGCGGCCGTTGATGGCATGCAGGTTGTCGGCGTCGCTGGAACTCACGGGAAGACGACTACCACCGTCATGACGACCGAGGCGTTGGCCGCGACGGACGCATCGCCCACTGGCATCGTCGGGGGCCGCGTGCAGCGCTGGGGGGGCAATCTCCGGTGGGGCGGGGGGAACACCGTCGTGGTTGAGGCCGACGAGTACGACCGCTCCTTCCTCGCGCTTCAGCCGACGATTGCTGTTGTCACGAATGTCGAGGCGGATCATCTCGACATCTACGCCGATCTGGCGGATATCGTCAGTGCGTTCGAAGCGTATCTCGCCGGCGCCAAGGGTATCGTGATCTGCGCCGACGATATCGGCGCCGACGGCCTCGCGCTACCCGATGCAGCGGACGTGATCCGATATGGACTCGACCATCCCGACGCTCGGCTCGTCGGTATCACGCAGGGCGCGTCCATGCGCGTCATTTTCGACGGCCAGCCACTCGGTGAGCTGACACTCAAGGTCCCCGGTCAGCACAACCGAAGGAACGCGCTCGCTGCACTCGGTGCCGGTCTGCTTCTGGGTCATGGCTTCGATCAATTGCGCGTGGGTCTCGAGGCCTTCAGTGGTGTCGAACGTCGATTCGAGCGGAAGGGTGAAGCGGCAGGGGTGCTGGTTGTCGATGACTACGCTCACCATCCGACGGAAGTACGCGCAACCCTCGAAGCGGCGCGGGCTGCCTTCCCGACCCGCCGTATCGTCGCGCTCTTCCAGCCGCATCTCTTCACCCGGACTCGTGACTTCGCAGTGGAGTTTGGCACGGCACTGGCGCAGTTGGCCGACGTCGTCGCGCTGACCGACATCTACCGGGCAAGGGAGCAGCCGATCGAAGGGGTGACGTCCGAGCTCATTGCATCGGCGGCGACGCAGGCCGGAAACGCCCCGCAGTGGTTCGGCGCTCGCGCGGATGCCACCGCGGCGGTA
Source organism: Gemmatimonadaceae bacterium (assembly GCA_031423355.1). Classification (GTDB taxonomy): domain Bacteria; phylum Gemmatimonadota; class Gemmatimonadetes; order Gemmatimonadales; family Gemmatimonadaceae; genus JACMLX01. The sequence continues at coordinate 18,513 of JANPFJ010000365.1, forward strand.
CTCGCGATGGTTCAGCCGGGCGATCTGGTGCTCACGATGGGCGCTGGCGATGTGACGCAGGTGGGTCCCGAGCTCCTGATTGCACTCGCTGCACGGGGTAGCTCGTGACGACGGTGGCACGGGAAGCTGTCGACGCGGTGGCAGTGGTCGCCCCGGTCCGGAACAGGCACGTCGTCGAGGTCGCAGCTGTCACGGCTGTTGCCCTCGCCCTCTTTTTCGGGTTGCCGCGCATCCTCGGCACACTGGAGTTCTTCCATGTGCAGACCGTGCAGCTCGAGGGAGCGCGTTTCCTGACACCCTCGGCAGTGATCGCGGCCCTCGGCGCCGATACCACGGCCAGTGTGTTCGACGATGCCGAGAGCTTCGCGGCGAAGGTCGAGGCCATTCCTCTCGTCGCGCGTGCCCAGGTGCGACGGCGGCTGCCTGGGACCTTGGTCGTCACGATCGTCGAGCGAACGCCAGTTGCGCTCGTGGCGACTGCGGAGGGATTTCGTGGCGTGGATTCAGCTGGGACCAGACTGCCCATCGATCCCGCGCTGGCGGCATTCGACGCCCCCGTCGTGCTCCCGCCAACTGGCCCCCGCGACACCGCTGCCGATCGGCGGCTCTTCAATCTGCTTGGCACGCTGCGAGCCCGTGAACCAGCGCTGTTCGATGCGATCGAGGAGGCGCGACGCGTCTCACCGGCCGAATGGCAGCTTCGGACGACACGTCAGCTGGTGCGCGTGACTCCGCAGGTGACGCTGGCCCGATTGGCAGACATCTTTCCCGTAGAGCAGGACCTCGCCATCCGTCGAATCCGCGCGGCCGAGCTCGACCTGCGGTATCGCAACCACGTCATCGCCCGACTCCCATGAGCTCTGACCGCCTCGTCGCCGCCCTCGACATCGGCTCCGCGTCCACGACCGCCCTCATTGCAGAGGTCACCGGTGAGTTGCCGCGCCGGCCGATGCTCAGGGTGCTCGGCGTCGGTACCGCACGGACGGCCGGGTTCCGTCGTGGTGTCGTCTCGGACATCGAGGAGACCACGCGTTCAATCGCACAGGCGCTCGGCGATGCCGAGCGGATGGCCGGCCAGAAGGTCGAGGCGCTCTACGTCGGGATCGCCGGAGAGCATGTCCAGACGATGACGAGCCAGGGCATTGTGGCAGTCAGCGGGGACGAGATCACCCGTGCCGATGTCGACCGGGCCAATGAGGTGGCTCGTGCGCAGTCGATTCCGCGAGAGCGAGAGCTGCTCCATGCGATTCCGCAGGAGTACACCGTCGACAAGAACCTCGGTGTGCGCGATCCGGTCGGCATGGTGGGTACACGCCTCGAAACCGAGATGTATCTCGTCACCGTCGGGGCGTCCCCCGCCAACAACATCAGAAAAGCGGTCGAGAAGGCCGGTTACAAGACGAAGCATCTCGTGCTTGCTCCGCTCGCCAGCGCGCTTGCAACCTTGACCGATGACGAGAAGGAGTTGGGGGTTGTGCTCATCGAGATGGGCTCCGGCACGACCGACCTGGCGGTATTCCTCGAAGGGAAGATCCGGCACGTCGCGACCATCAACCTCGGCGGGCTGAATGTCACGGCCGACATCATCCACGGCCTCGGTGTTTCCCCGGCCGACGCGGACCGGTTGAAGGAGGACTACGGCTGCGCCTTCGAGCCGATGATCCAGCCGGGGCAGTTCATCACCCTCCCGAGCACGGTCACGCAGGGCGATCGGCAGATTCCGTATGAACTGCTCGCTCACATCATTCAGCAACGCACCGACGAGATCTTCGATCACGTCCAGCGTGAGCTCGAGCGCACCGGCTTTGCGAAGCAGCTCAACGCCGGTGTTGTGGTCACCGGAGGGGCGTCGGTGACTGCGGGGATTGCAGAACTCGCGTCCGATCTGTTCGGGCAGACGGTCCGCATCGGCGCGCCGGTGAACATCGATGGACTCATCGAGGCGGTCAGTTCGCCGCGGTACAGTTGCGCGGTTGGACTCGCCCAGTTCGCGGCCGGCCGGGTGGCGATCGCCTCGATGACTCAGTCCATGGCTCCTGGCAAACGAGCACCGTCGCCGACACCGGCCGGGATGAATCAGATCGTCGGCAAGGTGAAGGAGTGGTTTCAGGACTTCTTCTGACTTGACTGGAGCGCGAGCGCGGCCGGTCGTCTGACGAGCTCCCGCCCGCGACTCGAGCGCGGATCGGGCGGCTGACTACCCACTTCCTGCGACAACTGAGAGCATTGCGACCGGCCGTATTCACGACGAATGCGGCCGGCTTTTTTGGGCTATCAGACCGTGCCGGTCGTGCCCACGCGAATCCGAACAAGCGTGCCGTGTGTATCGGTCCGCACTCGTGCTTGTCAGCAAATGCCACAATTGGCTCCAGTGATTCCAGGCAAGTCGCGTGTGCGCAGCGAGGGGCAATCCAGGTGGCTCGCGGTATTCGGTCGCTCTGGGACTGCACGAGATCGACAACCCTAAGTGGCGCTGTTCATTGCGCTTGCGGCATGATCAATGCAGCTCCGTGCGTCGCGTCATCGCGCCGCGATTGCCTATTGACGTTGTCGCGCACTGGCGTAGCATTGCGCAGTGCTGTTTGCTATACTCTCACGAGGTCCGCGCCGCCGCGGGGGAACGTGTCTCCAGGCCAGCGTGGTTTTCTCTCTGTTTGCCGGCCGGCCGCCCGGTCTCCCTACCGTCCTCCCGCGGAGCGCAGCGCCCTATGTCCGCCATGATCTTCGAGTTCGAAGAACGCAATTCATCCAGCGCTGTCATCAAGGTGATCGGCGTCGGCGGTGGCGGTGGAAATGCCGTCAACCGGATGATTGAAGAGCACTTGAGTGGCGTCGAGTTCATCTCGGTGAACACGGATGCGCAAGCGCTCCACAACTCCAAGGCTGACGTCAAGATTCAGATTGGCCGCAACCTGACGAAAGGCCTCGGCGCCGGCGCACGACCTGATGTCGGTCGACAGTCGATCGAAGAGAACCGCGGCGAAGTCAGTCGCATCGTCGCTGGGGCCGATCTCGTCTTCGTGACGTGTGGCATGGGTGGAGGGACGGGCACGGGTGCGGCGCCGGTGATCGCGGAACTGGCTCGTGAGGCTGGCGCGCTGACGGTGGGAATTGTCACGAAGCCATTCCTGTTCGAGGGCCGAAAGCGGATGCGGCAGGCTGAACTCGGAATCAGCGAGCTTCGCAAGCACGTTGATACGATGATCGTCGTGCCGAACGAACGCCTCCTCGCCGTGGTCGGCCGAGGCATGCCGTTTCAGGATGCGCTCAAGAAGGCTGACGAGGTGCTGCTGCAGGCAACCTCGGGTATCGCGGGAATCATCAACACGTCGAGCACGATCAACGTCGATTTCGCCGATGTGCGTACCGTCATGCAGAACGGTGGCTCGGCGCTCATGGGCTCGGGCGTGGGGCGTGGAGAGAATCGCGCGATGGAAGCGGCGCAGCAGGCGATCGCCAGCCCGCTGCTCGACAGCGTCTCGATCTCCGGTGCACAGTCGGTCCTGATCAACATCGTCGGCGGTCCGGACCTGCAACTCGGCGAAGTGCAGCAGATCGCCGAACTCGTCCAGGAGTCGGTCGGCGACGATGCCGAGATCATCTTTGGCGGCGATTCGAGCAATCCTGCCATGGAGGGCGAGATCCGCGTCACGCTCATCGCGACGGGCTTCGACCGCGCCCTTGGCCAGACCACGCCGGATTTCCGGCCTGGAATCGTGTCAGCGCCCGGTGTTCGGTCGGCGCCGACGCAGTTGGTGGTCCCGAAACCGAGCAGCATCGTTCGCCCTGGGCAGGCTCAGGGTTCGCAGGCGGGGCAGGGGGGGGCACAACCCAGCCAGCAGCCGATGGCGGCGCATACCCGACCCCTCACCGCGCCCGCCCGCCCGATGCGCCCCGTCTCGTCGGACGACCTCGAGATCCCGACGTTCATGCGGCGACAGATGGATTGAGTCCTGAGGCGCTTCGGGTGATCATGCGGTCATGCCCGACGCCCCGATCGAGTCAGGATACAGAACGCGACGACAGCGCGCGCTCGAACGCCAGTCAAGGCGACGGGCGCGCGCCGCTGTTCTGTTCCTGGTGCTGGCTGCGGCTGGCGTTGCCATCTGGCGGCTGCCGTCTCGACCGACTCCGCTCCCAAGAGAAGCACCGGGCACGCCGCCGAACGCGCTCCCGATCGCTCGTCGGGATACGATCAGGAAAGGGGAGAGCGTCGTCGCTGCGCTGGTCCGAGCGGGACTGCCCAATGAGGTGGCGATCGCCGTGCTCGAAGCCGCGGAGACGCGGCCAACAGCCAGACGTGATACCCCTGTCTCACTCTTTTCTGACAGCGCCGCGGCGCCTGTCCGAGAAGTTGAGTTCCAGACTGCCGACGACCGCAGTATCCGGGTGATTCGCATCGGTGCGAGCGAATGGAGCGCGACCGAACGACGCGAACTGTGGCGCATCGATACCGTCGCGATCCGAGCTGCCTATGCGGGGACACTGGTCGAATCCATGCGGACCGCCGGCCGGGGCGCACTCGGCGTGCGAGGACGCACTGAGACGGCGTATTCGCTGGCTGAGGCATTCGAGTACAAACTCGACGTTGGACGGGATCTCGTGCGCGGAGATTCCATCATCGCTGTCGTCGAGAGGCGGCGGACGGCATTCGGTGCCGAACAGGTCGGTCCGCTGATCGCCGGCTCCATACTGCATGCGGCGGTCTGGCAGGTCGCGATCCGCTTCACAACCCCGAGGGGTACAAGCGAGTATTACGATCTGGACGGCAGACCCATGCGGACGACGTTCTTGGCGGCGCCCCTGGAGTATCGCCGGATGTCGAGCGCATTCGGTATGCGACTGCATCCGAGCCTCGGCATTTTCCGGCGACACCCAGGCATCGATTTCGCTGCACCAAACGGGACGCCGGTGCGCGCAGTCGGCGATGGCGCCGTCATCAAGGCCGGGTTCGGCGGCGGCTATGGACGGATGATCGAGATTCGGCACCGCGATGGGATGATCACGCGTTACGGTCATCTGCGCGGCTTCGCGTCTGGCTTGCGAGAAGGGCAGGTTGTCGGGCAGGGACAGGTTATTGGCTTCGTCGGGTCCAGCGGACTCTCGACGGGCCCTCATTTGCACTTCGAGACCCTCGTGAACGGTGAGTCCAGAGACCCCAATCGAACGTTGCGCAACGCCAGTGGCGTGCTCCTGACTGGTGATTCGCGAGTGGCATTCGCCCAGGTTCGTGACGCGGTGGCCGGACGCCTCGGGTTGCCCAGAGCAGCTGCCCCAGCTCCTGCGATCGACTCAGCACCCTCGGCCAGGCCTGCGCTCAGCCCACAGCCGGCCGCGGTGGTGGGCCCTCCGAAGTGAACGCCGTGCTCGGATGGGGGCTTGCGCTCGGCGGTGGGCTGGTCGTGGCATGGATCGCGTATCCGGTGGCAGCGAAACTGCGACTTCGGCCGCTGCTCGCGATGCTGCGCGTCGTTTCTGTCGTGCTGGTGACGGCCCTCGTGCTTGACCTGCCGGTCGGCGTCGCGCGACCGGCCGCACCGTTGGTGGCACTCGATGTGTCCGCAAGCTGGTTACGCACGGGTGACAGTTCGGCCTGGCGCAGTGCGCGCGACTCGGCGGCAGCGGTCACGTCGCTCGGCGGCGAGCTGCTCCTGTTCGGCGACTCGGCGCGATCAGGCGCGATGCCAGCGTTCGCGGCGGATGCGGCGTCGTTGGTCGCACCTGCGCTCCGTCGCGCCGTCGCGGCCGGGAAGCCCGTCGTGATCGTGACGGATGGTGGTGTCGACGACGCCGAGGTGCTGCAGCAGGCGTTGCCGGGATCACGCGTGATCGTTCTGCCTGTGCCTGGCGCCGCGGACCGCGCGGTTGTCGACGTCAGCGCGCCCGTCGAGGCACGCGTCGGAGACAGCGTGACACTGAGGGCCCGCATTCTTGCTGATGGCCCGATCAGGAATGCGACTTCGCTGCGCTGGTCGATTGGTGACACGCGTCTCGCGGAATCGCCTGTGCCCGCTCTGACGTCCGGCAGCGAAGCCGTGGTCGAGACGCGTGTCGTGATTCCGTCGGGTGACTCGGTCGCTGTACTGCGCGCGGCGCTGGCAGCCGGCGGTGACGCCTTTCCACGAAACGACAGTGTGGCACTCGCATTCCGGCGCGACGTGCGTCAGCGCGTCGTCATCGTCTCGACATCGCCCGACGCTGACATTCGAGATGTCGCAACTGCCCTCCGGGCAAACGTCGCGCTCCCGACCGACGCCTACTTCCGTATTGCTCCTGGCCGCTGGCTGCGCGAGGGCGAACTGACGCCGATCGCGGAGTCCGTCGTGCGGGCGGCGGTCCGGGGTGCGTCGCTCGCGGTATTGCACGGAGACACCGCGGCGGTCGGCACACCTGCCGCGCTGGGAACTCGCGCGCTGCTCTTGCTCTCACCACCGGGCGCAGACGCGCAAGAGCTCCTTGTGCGCACTGCGCCATCGTCGCCGCTGCAGGGCGCGTTGGCTGGCCTCGTCGTCGAGTCGCTGCCACCGCTCCTCGTGGCGGAGCCAGCGCGAGGAGGTCTCGTCGCGCTGAGCGCAGCCCCCGGCGCGCCCGCGTCGGGGGCCACTCCAATCGTGGCCGCAATCGATGGCGATGTCCGCCGGGTTGTGATCACGGCGGCCGGGTACAGCCGGTGGCGCGCCAGAGGCGGGGTGAGCCAGGTCGCGTTTCAGGCGCTGATCGGTGGCGCGACCGACTGGCTCCTTGGCGCTCGTGGTCGTGCCGCAACAGCCACGCTGGTTACGCCGCTCACGCGCGCTGGGGGGGACATTCGCTGGCGTCGCGGCGCGGAGGCGTGGTCGATTGTCGTGCTGACGCGCGACGGCGATCGCCTTCAGCGGCGTGACTCGCTCGTCTTCGGAGCCAGCACCGAGGCGTCGATGGCGCCGCTCGGCGCCGGGATCTGGCGCGGTGTGGTTGACCGGTCGCCCGTGGTGATTCCGGTCAGCGCAACGAAGGAATGGCTCCCACGCCCGCCCACTGGGCGCTCCGAAGCACTGAATGGCGCCGCACCCGCAGTCCGCCGCAGTGCGCGCGCAATCGGGTGGCTCTACCTTGCTGGTGTGCTGCTTCTCGCGGTCGAGTGGCTGCTCCGGCGCCGCGCCGGGCTCCGCTGACCCCTCCGTGATTTTCCTGGTGTTCACTCCGAAGACATCGCATGGCGCGTCTCTTTCGTCGCGACGGCGACCTTCCGAAGAAGTCATTCTGGCAGAAGGTCAAGTCGGTCGTTACCACCAACTGGCGGGTCGCGATTCGTGGCGGCGTCGATCAGGGGTCTCTCGAGCAGCTCGAGCAGGTACTGCTCGAGTCTGATTTCGGCGTCAGTGTGACGCTCAAGCTCGTTGCTGCGGTTGAGGACCGGGCGCGGCGCGGACAGGTGCGCACCGAGGATGAGTTTGCGCAGGCGTTGCGCGACGAGATCACGGCCGCGCTCGTGACGGGCAACGCCGATGCCCGCCTGCAGTATCAGTCGACCACCCCGACGGTCATTCTCGTCCTCGGGGTCAACGGAGCGGGAAAGACGACGTTCATCGGCAAGCTCGCTTCACGCCTGCAGCGTGAGGGGAAGCGTGTGCTGGTGGCGGCGGGCGACACGTTCCGGGCGGGAGCGATTGAGCAACTGCGCGTCTGGGCGCACCGGAGTGGCGCTGACTTCGTCTCGGCATCGCCGGGCTCCGATCCAGCCGCAGTGGCATTCAATGCGATTGACGCGGGTGTGACGCGCGGCGTCGATGTTGTGATCATCGATACCGCCGGCCGCCTGCATACGAGTGACTCGTTGATGGACGAATTGCGAAAAGTCGTGCGCGTGATCGCCAAGCGCCTGCCCGGAGCGCCTCACGAGGCGTTACTGGTACTCGATGGCACCATTGGCCAGAATGCGGTGCAGCAGGCGCGAACATTTGCCACCGCTGTTCCGCTCACGGGGCTCGTGGTGACCAAGCTTGACGGGACGGCGAAGGGCGGCGTTGTGGTCGCGGTCCATGAAGCGCTCGACATTCCCGTCAAGTTCATCGGGACCGGTGAGGCGGCCGAGGATCTGCACGACTTCGACGCCGTGGAATTTGCCGAGGCGCTGTTCGAGTCGTGAGTCCCAGCGACGGGCCCGTGCGGCGTGACGGGCGGCGCGGAGGTGGTGATGCGCCTCCAGTCACGCTGCTGACACCCGTGACGTACCTCAAAGGCGTGGGGCCTCGTCGCGCTGAGCTGTTGGCGAAGCTTGGCATCACGACTGCCGCGGACCTGCTGATGCATGTACCGCGTCGCTACGAGGACGCGACCACCGTCTTGCCTGTGGCTCGTGCGCAGCCGGGGCATGACGTGACGGTCCTCGGCCGCGTGATCTCGAAGGGGATCATTCCGACTCGCCGCGGGCTGCGGATATTCCAGGCCGTGATTCAGGATGCGAGTGGCCTTCTCGAGGTCGGCTGGCCCGGTCAACCCCACCTCGATCGCAGCATCGCGGTCGGCGATGTGCTGCTGCTGAGCGGGCCGGTGCGCATCTTTCACGGCCGCCAGCTGGTGCCGCGTGAATTCGTGAATCTCGGTGCGGACGACAGCGGGACCGCCGGCGGTCGGGTGCTTGCCGTCTATCCCACGACGGAAGGATTGCCCACCAAGTTGCTGCGACAGCTGGTGGAGGCGCATCTCGACGTGTTGCTGCCGCAGGTCAGCGAGACGCTGCCTGCGCCGGTGCTCGCGGCCGCGGGCGTGCCGGCGCTGCCCGAGGCGCTCCGACTGGTCCACCGTCCCGACAGTGTGAAGGAGGCGGAACGTGGTCGTGCGCGGCTGGCATTCGAGGAGTTGTTCTGTGTGCAACTGCTGCACCGTCGCGCGAATCAGCTCGAACGATCGGAACGCGACGGTATCTCGTTCGTGAATCAGCGACGGTTGACGACGGCCCTCAAGTCGCTGTTGCCGTATACGCTGACGGCCGCGCAGGTCCGTGTGCTGCGAGAGATTGTGGCCGACATGACCAGCACACGGCGAATGCATCGGCTGCTGCAAGGTGATGTCGGGAGCGGCAAGACCATCGTCGCACTGTTTGCTGCGCTGGTGGCACTCGAGAACGACTACCAGGCGGCGCTGATGGCCCCGACGGAGTTGCTCGCCGAGCAGCATCTGAGAACGTTCTCCACCTTGCTGGCACCGCTTGGCATCACGCCGGCGCTGCTCACGGGACGGATGGGCGCCGTCGAGCGTCGTGTGGTTGCCACGCGCCTGGCGTCGCATGAGCCGCTGATTGTCGTGGGTACGCATGCGCTCGTTCAGGAGGCGACATCATTCGGCAAGCTTGGCCTCGTGATCGTTGATGAGCAGCACCGCTTCGGCGTGGAACAGCGGAAGGCACTCCAGGCCAAAGGGGCGACACCGGATGTGCTGCTGATGAGCGCAACACCAATCCCGCGCTCGCTGGCGCTGACGGTCTATGGTGATCTGGACGTGAGTGTGCTCGACGAAAAACCACCCGGGCGCGTGCCGATCGTGACCACCATGCGACCGGAGTCCGCGCGCGACCGGGTGCTGGCGTTCGTCAACGCACAACTCGATGCGGGGCGACAGGCGTACATCGTATACCCGGTGATCGAGGAATCGGAGCGAAGCGATCTGCGCGCTGCCACGCAGATGGCGGAAGAGTTGTCCGCCGGACCGTTTGCGACACGCCGTGTGGGCTTGCTGCATGGGCGTCTCAAGGGCGACGAGAAGGATGCCGTGATGCGCGCGTTCCTGGCGCGGGATCTGGACGTGCTGGTGGCAACCACCGTGATCGAGGTTGGCATCGATGTCCCGAATGCGTCGGTGATGCTGATCGAGCATCCGGAGCGATTCGGGCTGTCGCAACTGCACCAGCTGCGCGGCCGCGTGGGCCGCGGGGCCGCGGACAGCTACTGCATCCTGCTCGGCGATGTGAGTCCGGACTCCGCCGAGCGCTTGGATGTCTTCGTGTCCACCGAGGATGGGTTCGCGATCGCGCGCGCCGACATGCGACTGCGCGGGATGGGCGACCTGTTCGGCGAACGGCAGAGCGGGCTGGCGAGCTTTCGGGTGGCGGACCCGTTGCGAGATGAGGCGCTCATCCCCGTCGCCCGCGCGGCGGCGGAAGAGGTCCTGAGGATCGATCCCACGCTGTCGCGGCCGGAGCACCTGGCGCTCCGCGAGTTGCTGACGGTGCGCTATCGGCGCGCGCTGGAGCTGTTTCGGGTCGGCTGATCTGGCTGTCGCCTCGTCACGGGGCGCCGAGGCGACGCTTGAGGCGTTGGATCTCGGCATTCAGTTTTGTGATCGAATCACGGGAGATCTTGAGTTCGTCGCCGCGATCGGTCGCCAGCTGCGTTGCCTGCACCCGTCGACGGACTTCTGCCTTGCGCAGCGAGTCGATCGCAGTCAGGCTCCGCCGCATCAGCACCGCTTCAGTCCGGACTTCGATCGCGACCGAATCCGCGAGCAATGAGTCGAGTTGCGCCAGCGCGAGCGCTGCGTCACCGCTCGCGCTGCGTGCGTCGACCCGCATCAGCGCTCGCCACCAGCGCGCGCGATCGCCCTCTGGCGTGCGGGGGAAGGTCCGCGCGAACTGGAGCAGGGATGAGTCGGCGGCAGCAGGACGATTCTCTGCGACGAAACCCAGCACGATGGATTGAATCCCACTCCACTGGGAACTCACGCTCGGCGCGGGCAGCGGCGGCGGCGGCGGCACAATGGGAGGCAGCGCCGCTTGCCTGCCGCACGACGTGATGAGCGCGGCGGCCAGGACGAGAACTGCAGATTGGCGAATCAGGGGTGTCGTCACGTGGAACTCGAAAGTGCTGATGCCGGCGCCGCCACGCCGCTCGCCACCAGGCGCCTGGTGGCTGGAGCACGCTGCGGGAGCAAAATAGTGAAGGTGGTGCCGACGCCCACTTCGGATGAGACGTGCACGGAGCCGCCGTGAGCTTCGACAATACCTCTGACGATCGCCAGGCCGAGTCCGGTACCTGCGACACTGGTCGCCTCCTGGTTTCCTGCCTGGAAGAACTTCCGGAAGACGTGGGGAAGCTCGGCCGCCGGGATACCGACACCGCTGTCCCGGACCTCGATCCGGACCTCGCCCGGCTCCCCGTCACCATGGAGGGCAACCACTCCGCCTCGCGGCGTGAACTTGCAGGCATTGGTCACCAGATTGCCGATTGCCTCCGTCATGCGATCATGATCCCACCAGACTTCGGCCGGCATCCCAACAGCCGCGGTGACGCTGAAGGTCACCCCGCGCTGATGTGCCAGGACCACCAGCGAGTTCTCCAACTCCGCGAAGAAGACCCGTGTGTTGAGTGCCTGCGGATTGAGCGTGGCACCGCCGGCATCGTAGCGAGAGACGTCGAGAAGCTGACGTACCAGCCGGTTCAGCGAATGACTCTGCCGCTCGAGCGTGTGAACGACCTCGCGCTGCTTGTCATTCAGCGGGCCGTAGACGCTGTCGTCGAGCAGGGTCAGGTACCCGAGAATGACGTTCAAGGGGGTCTTCAGTTCATGCGATGCCATCGACACGAACTCGGCCTTCAGTCGATCAAGCTCGCCCAGCCGTTGCGCCATCGCCGCATAGCTCTCCGCGAGCCGACCGAACTCGTCCCGGCGGCGCGACGCCACCTCCAGTTTGTGGTCGAACTGTCCCGAGGCCACCCGCTCCATGCCTTCCTGCAGATCTGCCACCGGGCGGGCGATGCTGAAAATGATCCATGCGGCCACGATCGTGGCGAAGACCAGCGCCAACAGCAGGGCCAGGAGCGACACCCGTCGCGCCTGCGCCGTCTCGTCCCGTGCACCGTTGACGCGCGACGACGTTTCGATCCGGAGCGTCCCTTCCGCGCGCTCCACCGCGTCATTCAACTGCGACAGCACAGGGCGCACTCGATTGGCCGAGAGCGAGTCGACGCGCACGTAGTTCCCCGCCTGCGCTGCCAGCAGACTCTGCTCGGTGAGAATCCGGACGTCGCGAACGGCGGTGCCAATGCCGGCGTACGACAGTCCCGCGGTCAGGCCGGCCAACGAATCAGCGAGCACGGTCAGGGCCGTGACGGCGTCGCGCAGCGCCGGAACGCCAGTCGTATCGCGCAATCCGCCGATCTGGTCGTCTGCACGGCGCACCTGGTCGGTGGTTGCCCGGATCTTGCCGAGCAGGAGCGACGCCCTGAAATCCTGACTCTGCAGCTGCTCGATGTCATTGAACAACCGTTTCAGCGAATAGCGTGTCACGATCAGCGGCGCGACCAGGATCGCTGCCAGCACGAGCATCCCGACGACCAGTCGCACCCGCAGTGGCACACCGCGGCGATGTGCCACGGGGCGAGCGGAGGGGTCTGGATTCGCAAAGACTGGGGTCACAAAAATAGTGTAGGCATCGGTCCTGCAATGCGTTGACTCACCTTCCAGCGCTCGGTACGTTGCCCCCAATCTTGCGAGCGGAGCCGTTCAGAACAATGTCAGGTCAGATGGAGTACATCGCAGCGCTTCCTGCTGCAGCGGGCGCCACCGTCACCGTGCGTGGCTGGGTGCAGCACCTGCGGACACAGGGCAAAGTCGCCTTCCTCGTGGTGCGCGACGGGACCGGTGTCGTGCAGTGCGTCTTCGTCAAGAGCCAGGTCGCGCCGGAGGTGTGGGAGCGTTTTGCGACCCTCACGCTTGAAGCCTCGGTTGCCGTGACCGGCGAAGTGCGCCTGGAGCCTCGCGCGCCTGGTGGTGCTGAATTGGGCGCGTCGGACGTCACCATCCTCGGTGCGAGTCCGATCGATTATCCGATCCAGCCGAAGGAGCATGGCGTCGACTTTCTGATGGACAATCGGCACCTCTGGCTGCGCGCGCCGCGGCAGGTCGCCCTGATGAAGATCCGGCACGAGATCGAGCAGGCGATCCACGACTTCTTTTACGCCCGCGACTTCATTCACTGCGATACACCGATCCTGACGGCCGCCATCGGTGAACGGTCTGGCCTGTTCAGCACGGAGTACTTCGACGAAGGCAACGCGTACCTGGCGCAGACCGGGCAGCTCTACGGCGAGGCGCTGGCGGCAGCCCTCGGGCGGATCTACACCTTCGGCCCGACATTTCGCGCGGAGAAATCGAAGACCCGCCGGCATCTCACCGAGTTCTGGATGATCGAGCCGGAGATGGCCTTCTACGACGTGCACGACAGCATGCAACTGCAGGAAGAGATGCTGCTCGCGATCACGCAGCGCGTGCTGGAACGGCGGCGTCCCGAGCTGGCGGTCCTCGAGCGTGACGTGGCGCATCTCGAGGCGGTCGTCGGCCCGTTCCCACGAATTTCCTACACCGACGCCGTCGCAACGCTGCAGCAGAAGGGCAGCCCAATCACCTGGGGCGAAGATCTCGGCGCGGAGGACGAGGCGTTGCTGGTCGCCGACTACCGCACACCGATCTTCATCTGCAACTATCCGAAGGAGGCCAAGGCCTTCTACATGAAGGAAAATCCGGACGATCCGCGTACCGTACTGTGTGCCGATTGTCTGGCGCCGGAAGGCTACGGCGAAATCATTGGTGGATCGCAGCGCGAAGACGACTACGACAGACTGCTGCGCCGGATCCAGGAAGAGGGACTCGAAGTCGACGCGTACGGCTGGTACCTCGATTTGCGGAAGTACGGGACGTTCGTCCACAGCGGGTTCGGGCTCGGACTCGAGCGACTGGTCGCCTGGCTCTGCGGCACGCCGCACATCCGCGAGTGCATCCCGTTCCCCCGCCTGATGAATCGCCTTCGTCCCTGATCAGCGGACGGAGGCGCGCGGAAACCCAGGAGATCGTCGCACCACCGTCGCCTGCCAGAGGTGCCGTCGTTCGTGGGCGAGGAGCAGTGCCAGCACCGCGCCCAGCGACAGCCGGACCCGTGGCAGCTCAGGCAGTCGCACGCGGACGTGTGCCAGGTCCAGGCCGGCCGCGCGCTCCATGCGGACTTCAAGCTTCCGCTGTGCGGCGTGATACCGCTGCCGTGCGTGCGTTGGCGCTTCGGTGGCGTCCGGGCGCAGCGCGCGCGGCGCGCGCATGCGAACCCGGACCGGAGGTTCCATGACCCACACCACCAGGCGACTCACGATCGTGCCCTGAAACGGGCGCTCGCTGTACGCCGCCTCCGAGTGCCCACGCGAGATCGCGACGTCGAGCTCGGCGAGGTACAACGCGGTGGTAGTCGCCAGGTGACCGCCGACGTCGGCCATGCTCCACTGCGTCGGTGATGGCCGCCACCCAAGCTCCTCCGCCGACAGGCCGTCGAAGAGCGCGAGGGCCGTCTCGCGATTGACGGACAGCTCGCGGAAGAACGGGTGCATCGTCGTCAGGGAGCGTGGCGTCGAGACGGTCTGCAGTCCACTCATCCGCCAGCCCTCTTCACATCGTCCCAGAGCAGATCCAGTTCGGCGAGTGTGGCCGTACCGACGTGCACACCGCGCTCGGTGGCCAACCGTTCGACGGCGGTGAATCGGCGCACGAATTTGGTGTTGGCCCGATCGAGTGCAATCGCCGCGTGCACGTTGGCCTTCCGACACAGGTTGACCACGGCAAAGAGCAAGTCCCCCAGCTCGGATTCCACCGCATCCTTCGCCGCCACCGGGTCGGCCTGCGGCCGCTCGATCTCCGCCGCGACCTCGTCGATTTCCTCCCGGACCTTGGCGAGGGGACCGGCCACATCATCCCAATCGAAGCCGACGCCAGCGGCGCGATCCTGCAGTCGGTGGGCCCGATGAAGGCCGGGTAGCTCGAGCGGAAGGCCGTCGGCGAGCGAGAGTCGACTCCCGGCCTTCTGCCGTTCCCAGGGGATCGCCTCCCCGTTGCCATACAGATGCGGGTGGCGCTGCTTCATCTTGGCAATCAGTGCCCCCGCGACATCGTGGAGGTCGAACGCTTGGCGCTCTTCGGCGATCACGCTGTGGAAGAGGACCTGCAGCAGCAGGTCGCCGAGCTCATCGCGCAGCATCGTATCGCTGCCGATTCTGAGCGCCTCTTCAACCTCATGTGCCTCCTCGATCAGGTACGGCCGTAGCGACTGGTGGGTCTGCGCGGCGTCCCAGTCGCAGCGGGCGCGCAGATCGCGCATCAGCGCGAGGGTATCTTCAAGACTGGCTTTCGCTTGCATCGTTACGACCGCTCCCGGTAACTTCATAGGCTGTGACCGCCATTCCCGCCGACGCCCGCGCCACGAGCGCCATGCTCACCGTGGACCTCGCCGCGGTGCGGGAGAATTA
>JANPFJ010000366.1:0-2121 GCA_031423355.1 Gemmatimonadaceae bacterium
CGCCGACGGGACAGCGAAGTACCCGGTGCCGGTGGCGGACGGGGCGACGATCGATACCGACAATGAAATCATCCTCGTGCGCAGCGGCGGCAAGTGCATGGCATTCGCACTCAGCTGTCCGCACCAGCGGGCGATGCTGAAAATCAAGGGTGGGGATACGGCGTTTCTCTGTCCGAAGCACAAGTCCGAGTATCGGATCGATGGCGAGTACATCCGCGGCCGCGCCACGCGCAGCATGGATCGTCGTGTCATCCGCAAGGAGGGCGCGGAGCTGGTGGTGGAGCTCGAGTCCCAGATCAAGAGCGACGACGACGCGACCGGCTGGGCGGCCGCATTCGTCGCGGTGTGAGCCAGGCACTCGATGACCGCTGGGTGTCCATGAACGCTGACGGCTCAGCCCATCGATTGCACCGGTTCTTCGCAGTGCACGGCACAAGCTGACGGGCTTTCGTGCAGGTGGAATGTACGTGCAGGTCCATCCGAGGGTGATGGCGATGATGCCGGCATAGGATGCGGTTGTCTGTTGTCCTCACGTTCTGGTTCGATCATTCAATGGAGGTGCGATGACGCATCACGACGAAGGCTCAGAAGCGCACGACTGCAACGGCTGTCCGCTGATCGCGGCAACCCCCGCTCCGGCTGAAAGTGCAGACGTTACTCGCCGTCACTTCGTGTCGGTTGCGACGCTCTCGGCAATCGCGCTGACACTTTCGGCCTGTGGCGGCGGTGAGTTGTCGGCCGAGGAGCGACTGACTGCGCTGGGGCCGCCGACGCCGCCGACTCCTTCACCAACGACGCCGCCGCCAACAACGCCGCCGCCGCCAACGCCGCCGCCGCCAACAACGCCCCCAACGACGCCCCCCGCCAATCCGCCTGTTGGCTTGAATCAGATCGGTGTGACCGTTGCCTCGTTCCCCGCGCTGCTGGCGGTTGGTGGCGTGGCGAAGGTGAACAGCAGCCCGCCGGTGGCCCTCGCGCGAACGGCGACCGGATTCGTGGCCTACTCGTTGCGATGCCCGCACGCGGGAACGACTGTCAATCTGACCGGCAGCGCGTGGGTCTGTCCGAACCACAAGGCCCAGTTCTCCGGCACCGGAACCTGGACGGGCGGCGAAACGCAAACGACGAATCTCGTGGCTCGCATGGTCACGCCGAACGCCACCAATACCTTCGTGGTCGTGAACCTCACCTGAGCCTGCCGTCAGCGTGTGGAAAGCGGTTGCGTCCCTCGGGAGGCGCAACCGCTTTCTCGTTGGCGCGTCGCAGAAACAGCGTCAGCGATCAGAGTCGTCGCTGATGGGTGCTCCGGATGTTCCGCCGGTGCCAACGGTCTCGACATAGGCGCTCGCCGCCCCGTGCGTGTAGACGAGCGCGCCTCCAGAATGACCAACGCGGTACCCTGCAAGGACCAAAGCCAGCGACCCCGCTGTCGACAGCACCCGGCCTTCTTCTTCGACGGGGTGATGCTGCCTTCGGGCACGGCCAACACGCCGCGGATTTCGGCGGCGGCGCGATGAGGGCGATGGGTTGCCGCGGGCGGTGTAGTATGGCTCGCGCCGTTACGCCAATTGCTCCTGCCACTCGAAAAGCGGCATGACTGTCTCTGGCGCCAGTGGCATGTAGATCTCGATCACGTTGCCGTCTCCGCGCCGGTCGGTGCAGTGAAGCCGCCAGCCATGCGCGTGCACGATACTCCTGACGATCGTGAGGTCATCGACGCTGCCCACCCGCTCACGCGATTCGGGGCGTGCCGGCTCGAGCAACCGCTGCCGCCGATCCTCGGGCATGGGTCGCCCGGTGTCCTCGACGGCAACGACGATGTAGTGACCTACGGTGACCGTCGGTCGGTCGCCACTGTCATCATCGGCAATTTCGGCGAAGCGGGTCACGAGCCTCAGCGTCCCGCCCCTCGGCATGGCACGATTCGCGGCGCGGATGACTCGTCGGAGCGCCCGCGCGAGGTACTTCCGGTCACCGCGCACTACGGCCGGCGTGATGTCGAAGTGGGTCTCCAGTCTGGTGCTGTCGCCCAGTCGCTCCGAGGCCTCGCTGGCGAGTTCCGAAATGAGGTCATTGGCGTCGAACGTCGTCTGCACGAGTTGCGCTGTGCGCACGGTCGAG
>JANPFJ010000367.1:0-22572 GCA_031423355.1 Gemmatimonadaceae bacterium
GACGGCATGTATCGCTCCAACGACGCCGGCAAGACGTGGACGCACCTCGGTCTGCGTGACGGGCAACAGATCCCGCGCATCGCGATCGATCCGAAGAATCCCGAGCGGCTGTTCGTCGCCGTGCTCGGCCATCCATATGGACCGAACACTGAACGCGGCATCTATCGCAGCGTGAACGGCGGTCAGACGTGGGAGAGAGTCCTCTACAAGGACGAGAACACCGGCGGCGCGGACGTCGTGATGTCACCTGACGATCCGAACACCGTATACGCCGTGCTCTGGGAAGCACGGCAGGGACCGTGGGAAAACGCCGCCTGGAGCGGCCCCAACTCCGGGCTCTTCAAGAGCACCGATGGTGGCACCACCTGGGCGCAACTCGCCGGCGGATTGCCGACAACCGCCGACGGACTCGGTCGCCTTGGTATCGGCATCAGCCCGAGTGATCCGAAGCGCATCTACGTCACCGCGACGGCGGGTGAAAAGAGCGGCATCTACATGAGCAGTGACGCCGGCGGCACCTGGACGCGCACCACCACTGATCAGCGCTACTTCGGGCGCGGCGACGATTTCGCGGCGATCACGGTGCACCCCACCGATCCGAACACGATCTTCTCGAGCAACGTGGTCGCCTGGAAGAGCACTGACGCGGGACGGTCCTGGAAATCGCTTCGTGGTGCACCCGGTGGCGACGACTATCAGCGCCTCTGGATCAACCCGCTGCAGCCCGACATCATGCTGCTGGTGGCGGACCAGGGTGCCGTGGTCACCGTGAATGGTGGTGAGACGTGGAGCTCATGGTACAATCAGGGAACGGCGCAGTTCTATCATGTGACTGCCGACAACGCCTTCCCGTATCGCGTCTGCGGCGGCCAGCAGGAGTCGGGCTCAGCCTGCGTCAATAGTCGTGGTGACGACGGAAGTATCACGTATCGCGATTGGCGACCGGTTGGTGCAAGTGAGTACGCCTACGTCGCCCCCGATCCGCTGAACCCGGACATCGTCTACGGCGGAACGGTCACACGGTTCGACCGACGCACCGGGCAGACGCAGAACGTGAGCCCGAATGCAGGCCGAGTGCGAAGTTTCGGGTCGGCCGCCGCACCGGCGGTACCCGACTACTTCCGCGGCATCCGTACCATGCCGATTCTCTTTTCGCCGATCAATCCTCGCAAACTGTACTACGGCACCAATGTGGTGTGGCAGACGGTGAACGGCGGGACGTCGTGGACGCGCCTGAGTGACGATCTCTCGCGCGAGACATGGGATGTACCGGCGAGCGTAGGCAAGTACGTGGGCGCTACCGGCGCGCGTGTTACACGTCGAGGTGTGGCGTACACGATCGCGCCGAGCTATGTGGACTCCAACACCGTCTGGGCAGGGACCGACGACGGGCTGATCCACGTCACGCGGAATGGCGGCAAGACGTGGACGAACGTGACACCGCCGCAGATCGGGCCATGGTGGAAGGTGTCGCTGATGGATGCGTCACACTCCGACGCTGGCACCGCGTACGCGGCCGTCAACACTTTCCGGCTCGATGATCTGCGTCCGCACATCTATCGCACACGCGACGGCGGGAAGACCTGGACCGAGATCGTCAGCGGCATCGCCACCAACGCACCGGTCAATGTGGTACGCGAAGACCCGAAGCGTCGAGGATTGCTGTACGCGGGGTCGGAGAACCAGGTCTGGTTCTCGCTCGATGACGGCGACAACTGGCACTCGTTGCGCGCCAACATGCCGGCGATCTCGATCCGGGACCTGATCGTGAAGGATGATGACATCGCAGTCGCTACGCACGGCCGCGGATTCTGGATCCTCGACGGCGTCTCTGCGCTGCGCCAGTGGAACGCCACGACCGCCTCCGCGCCGATGACGTTGTTCAGGCCCGCCGTGGCGACGCGAGTGACGTACTCGATGTACACCGACACCCCGGTGCCGCCAGACGAGCCACGCGCTGAAAACCCGCCAGACGGTGCAATCATCGACTATCACCTCGCGAGCGACGCGCGGGTGGTGACGCTCGAGATCCTCAACACGGCAGGACGCGTGCTGCGGAAGTACTCGAGCGAGGATGCCGCACCGCTGCCAACCGATCAGGGGAACTGGCCATTTTACTGGTTCAGGCCACCGGTGAATCCGTCCACCAAGGCCGGACTGCAACGCTACGTGTGGGACCTGCACTACGAGCGACCCACGACTCAGTGTTCACTGCCCATCTCGGCGACACCATTCAATACCAAGTGTGAACCCGAGGGGCCGTGGGTGATGCCTGGGACGTACACCGCGCGACTGACGGTCGATGGCGCAGCACAGACACAGTCGTTCACCGTGCGCATGGATCCACGGGTGCGGACGCCGATGGCCAGGCTGAAGCAGCAGCATGATCTGTCGGTGGCCCTTCACGATGCCATGATCGAAAGTCAGGTAGCCGCGAGCGAGGCGCGCGCGAAGGGGTTGGCTGACTTTGCGGGCCAAGGTGGCTTCGGTTCTGTGGCGGCCAGTCACACCGCGCTGATCGATGTGTTGCAGGGAAGCGATGCGCCGGCGACGGACGTGGTCGTGAAGCACGCGACCGAGCGGCTGGCGGCGTACGCGGCACTCAGACGGCGGTGGACGGCGAGGCGCTGATCAGGCGATTCAGCGCCACCGCACCCTACCCATGGCGCTGCCGAGCGAACCGTGCGGCGCCGTCAGCGCCGTGGCGTCGGGGTCGGCGCATTCGCCGACGTCCGCACAGCCTCATCCGTCGTCAGTGTGATCGCTGAGCTGGGCGCGAACCGCTCCACCACGCCCATCGCCATTCGACCCGTGAACGAGATGGCCGGGCCGGCCGCCCCGAAACCAAGGAGCGCCACGTTGGCGGCGAGAATACGCCCAGTCCACCGGTTCACCAGGGTCCGATCGCGTGTCATCGCGGCCGCTGCGAGCGCCCCGATGTCAATGACGAGCAGTGTGGCCATGGACCAGATGAAGACGGTCCAGCCAACGCTGTTGAGCCAAGCCACGAATGCGTCCAAGGGTGACCTCCCGAAGGGCTGGAGCGAACGGCACAAACCGAACAGAGGACTGACCAGCAATCACTGACACAGTGACGCTGCTCCAAGGACCGGACCGGCGCAAGGGCAGCGCGCTGGTGCCGTTGCCGGAAACGCAGCGAGTGGCGCCCCGGCACCCGCCGAGACGCCACCCGTGACCCCACCCCTCGACACCCACCCAGCGTTACGCGATCTCGAACCGGTCCGCGTTCATCACCTTGTTCCACGCCTTCACGAACGCAGCCACGAATACCCCGCGCGAATCATCCTGCGCGTACACCTCGGCCAGCGCCCGCAGCTGCGAGTGCGATCCGAAGATCAGATCCACGCGCGTCGCGGTCCACTTCACATCACCCGTGACGCGATCGCGCCCTTCGAACACCTCGCTCCCGCCAGCGATCGGCGCCCACGTCGTCCCCATGTCCAGCAGGTTCACGAAGAAATCATTCGTGAGCGTTTCCGGCCGGCTGGTGAAGACGCCATGCCGCGATTGCGCGTGGTTCGCATTCAGGACGCGCAGCCCACCCACCAGCGCCGTCATATCAGGTGCCGTCAGGCCGAGGAGCTGCGCCTTGTCGACGAGCAATTCCTCTGGCGTCAGGGTGTAGGCGGCCTTCTGGTAGTTGCGGAAGCCATCGGCGATCGGCTCCAGCACGCCGAATGATTCGACATCCGTGTGTTCCTGACTGGCATCCATCCGGCCGGCCGTGAACGGCACCTGCACGTCATGCCCGCCCTGCTTCGCGGCCGATTCGATCGCCGCGTTTCCGCCAAGCACCATCAGATCGGCAATCGACACGCGCTTGCCTGACGTCTGCGCGCTGTTGAACTCTTGCTGAATCGTCTCGAGGATGTCGAGTGCGCGGGTGAGCTTCGCCGGCTGATTCACGTCCCAGCTCTTCTGCGGTGCGAGGCGCAGCCGTGCGCCGTTCGCGCCACCGCGCTTGTCCGAACCGCGGAAGGTCGACGCCGAGGCCCACGCCGTCGAGACGAGCTGTCCGATGGACAAACCAGACGCAAGGATCTTGGCCTTCAGCGCGGCGATGTCATGCGCGTCAACAAGCGCGTGATCCACGGCCGGAATCGGATCCTGCCAGATCAACACTTCCTGCGGTACCTGCGCGCCGAGGTAGCGCACACGCGGGCCCATGTCACGGTGGGTGAGCTTGAACCAGGCGCGCGCGAATGCATCGGCGAACTGGTCCGGGTTGGCGTGGAAGCGCTTCGACACTTCGAGATACGCGGGGTCCATGCGCAGCGACAGATCGGTCGTCGCCATCATCGGCAGGTGACGCTTCGACGGATCGTGCGCGTCCACGACGGTCGTCGCGGACTTGTCGGTCGGTGTCCACTGATACGCGCCGGCCGGGCTCTTGGTGAGCTCCCACTCGTAGCCGAACAGCGTATCGAAATAGCCGTTGTCCCACTGCGTCGGGTTCGGCTTCCAGGCGCCTTCGAGGCCGCTGGTGATCGTATCGCCGCCCTTGCCAGAGCCGTAGCTGTTGCTCCAGCCAAGGCCCTGCAGCTCGATCATCGCCCCTTCAGGCTCGGGACCGACGTGCGACGTTGCCGCCGCGCCGTGTGTCTTGCCAAAGGTGTGGCCGCCGGCAATCAGCGCCACGGTCTCTTCGTCGTTCATCGCCATGCGCGCGAACGTCTCGCGAATGTCGTGAGCCGCAGCGAGAGGATCGGGCTTGCCGTTCGGTCCTTCCGGATTCACGTAGATGAGCCCCATCTGCACCGCCGCCAGCGGGTTCTCCAGTTCACGCTCACCCGCATAGCGCTTGTCGCCCAGCCACTCCGCTTCCGGGCCCCAGTAGATGTCGCCTTTGGCCTCCCACACATCCGCACGACCACCACCGAAGCCGAACGTCTTGAAGCCCATCGATTCCAGCGCGACGTTACCTGTGAAAACGAACAGATCGGACCACGACAGCTGGTTGCCGAACTTCTGCTTGATCGGCCAGAGCAGGCGGCGCGCCTTGTCGAGGTTTCCGTTGTCGGGCCAGCTGTTGAGCGGCGCGAAGCGCAGCGTGCCGGCCCCTGCACCTCCGCGCCCGTCGCCGGTGCGATAGGTGCCGGCCGCATGCCACGCCATCCGGATGAAGAAAGGACCGTAGTGCCCGTAATCCGCGGGCCACCACTCCTGCGACGTCGTCATCAGCGCGGAGAGATCCTTCGCGACTGCGTCGAGATCGAGCGTCCGGAATTCGGCCGAGTAGTCGAAGCCATCGCCCATCGGATTCGAGAGGGACGAATGCTGATGGAGGATGCCGAGGTCGAGCTGATTTGGCCACCAGTCACGATTCGCGCGGCCGCCGACGATGGCGCTCATGCGTTGACTGTGAGGTGCCGCCTGGGTTCCGCCGTGATTGACTGGGCACTTGCCCCCGGTACCGCCTGCATGTCCTTCCATCTGTCGCTCCGCGTGGCAACGGGTCTTGGAGAGTTCGGTCGGAGACCGAGGTCGTGGTCGAGAGGGGGTTTCCAAAGGGACACGATACGACGGCCACCCATAGCCGACAATGGGCCTGCCGCTATACAATCCATAACCATTACCTATACTTGGTGATGGACACCACGCTCCTCAGAGCCTTCATCGAGACCGCCGACGCCGGCTCGCTCAGCCGTGCCGCTCGGCAGCTGGATCTGTCGCAGCCGTCGCTCACCGGCCAGATCCAGCGGCTGGAGCAGCATCTGGGCACACCGTTGTTCGACCGGCATGGGCGCGGAGTGACCCTGACCGAGGCAGGCAAGGCGCTGTATCCGCGAGCGCGCCGCATCCTCGACGACGTGCGCAGCACCGAGGACGCCATTCGGCGGGAAGGCGCCGAGGAGTCGGGGGCGTTGCTCGTCGGCGCGATCCCGACCGTGGCGCCGTACGTGTTGCCGGCAGCCATTCAGCGGATGCGCGCGCGGCATGCCGAGTTGCGAGTGGAGCTGCGCGAGGACTACAGCGCGGTGCTGGCGAAGCTGCTGCTCGATGGTGCGCTCGATGTGGTGATCGCAGCACTCCCCTACCCCTTCGAGCATCTCGAGACGGAGCCGATCGGACCCGATGCGCTCATTGTCGCCGTCCCTGTGCAACATCCGGCAGCGCGTGCCGGACGCATCACCCTCGCGCAGCTGCATGACGCCCCCGCGGTGACACTCGATCCAGCCCACTGCCTTGGGGAACAGGTGGCGGGCTTCTGCAACAGCCGGCAGGTGTCGCCGTCGGTGGTGTGTCGCAGCGCGCAACTGGCGACGGTGTTCGAACTCGTCGGCGCCGGTGTCGGTGTGTCGATCGTCCCGGCGATGGCGGCATCGCGGCACAACACACCGCAGGTGGCGTACGTGCCGTTGGCCGAGCAACCGTTGGAGCGACAGATCGTGGCGGTGTGGCGGCGAGGGGCGGTGAAGTCGCTGGCGGCGCGGGCGTTCGTAGAGTGTGTGCGGAACGTGGTGCGCGGGCGCTAGCGGAGCACAGTCTCACGCAACCACGAAGCGATGGCACATCACCGTTGTCGCGTCGTGCTGTGGCTGGCGAGCACCGTTGCCAACTCCCGCCACTTGACGCCGCTTCCGCGCCGGTCTCCATTCCGGCATCCGCGACTCACGCACCCGCCCCCGTCAGGATGATCACGTGTCTCTCTCTCCCGATGTGACCGCTGCCCTCGGCGACGTCTCCCTCGACGCACCGTGGCCCCTGATCGAGCGCTTCACCACGCTGCGTCGCGAGCACCCGACCGACGTCGCTACCGCAGCAGACGAAATCGTTGCCCGGCTGCGCGCGCACGGGGTACCGGTCGAGGTCCATCGGCCCACACTGTTCCTGAGCCTGCCGGGCAAAGCCTCGGTGGCCGTAGGAGACGCCACGCTGCGGGCGAAGCCGATGGCAATGAGCGTGGCGTACCCCGATGGCCTCACCGCGCCGCTGGTGTACGTCCCTGCCCGGTACGCGCAGAACGCGGACGAGATGTTCACGAAGGGCTTCGTCAGCGACGCGAACATCGATGTGGACGGAAAGATCGTCGTCAGTGAAGGGTTCGGCATGCCGGGCAAGGTGGCCTACTTCGAGCAGCGTGGCGCGCTGGCCATGATCGCGGTCAATCCCGGTGCCAACCCGCACTGGGGCATCTGCACGACCGTGTGGGGCACACCCGATCTGCGCGATCTCCCCCGGAAACCGAAGATCGCGGTCGTCGCCGTCAACAATCCCGACGGCCAGACGCTGATTGCGCACGCCGCCACCGGTGGCGACGTGACCCTGCGTGCCGACGTGACTGAGGGCTGGTTCGAATCACCAATCCCCGTGGTCACCATTCCCGGCACCGACGAACCCGACGCCTTCGTGCTGCTCCATGGGCACTACGATTCGTGGGATTTCGGCATCGGCGACAATGCCGTCGGCGACGCGACGATGCTCGAAGTGGCGCGCGTGCTCTGGAAGAACAAGGATCGTCTGAAGCGATCGGTGCGCATCGCCTGGTGGCCCGGACATTCCACCGGCCGCTACGCCGGCAGCACCTGGTTCGCCGATCACTTTGCCATCGACCTGTACGAGAACTGCATTGCGCAGGTCAACTGCGATTCTCCGGGGTGCCGATGGGCGACCGAATACATCGACGTGTCGCTGATGGATGAAACCGAGGACTACTGCGCGGGTGTGATTCGTGCCATCGCCGGCAAGGAACTCCACGGCGAGCGACCACATCAGGCCGGCGACTATTCCTTCAACAACATCGGCATCTCGTCGTTCTTCATGCTGCTGTCCACCATGCCGCACGAGCATCGGGAACGTCTCGGGTACTATGCCGTAGGCGGCTGCGGTGCGAACATCGCATGGCACACCGAGGAAGACCTGATTCATATCGCGGATCGTGACATCCTTCTCACCGACATCAAGATCTACCTCGCGTCGGTCATGGGCGTGGCGAACGCCACGGTCGCGCCATTCGATTTCCGGAAGACCGTCAGCACCTTGCGCAAGGCACTCGAACGTTATGCCGAGCCGGTGACGGGGCTGGTGGACTTTTCACCGGCGCGCGCTGCACTCGACGAACTGGACGCAGTCCTCGCGATGTTCGAGATACACTCACGCACGCTGGCGACGCGTCAGGTCGGAGACGCCATCACGCGCCGATGCAACCTCGCGTTGCGTCGCGTGGCGCGACTGCTCGTGACGGTCAATTACACGCGCGGACCCGACTTCTTTCACGATCCAGCGGAAACCACGCCCGCGTTGCCCGATCTGTCGCCGGCGCTGCAGGCGCCCGAGATGTCCGCGTGGGACCGAGGCTTCCTCGCCACGCATCTGGTTCGCGGTCAGAATCGGTTGGTGGCGGCGCTGCGCGACAGCCGACGAGCCCTCGAGACCGCGATGGAGCCTGACCGTTGAGGCGGTGCGCGCCATGGCTGGGAGTGTCGCTCTGCCTGTTGGCGGCCTGTACGCGCGAGCCTGCGCGGGTGGACGACACGTTGCGCCTGCCGCTGATCAACGACCCGATCTTCAATCCGCTCCTCGCACCGGACATCGGGTCGGTGATGGTGAACAAGGTGCTCTTTCCGGGTCTGGTTCGGCCGGACGAAGCGCTGCGCCCCGTGCCCGATCTGGCGTCGTCATGGCAGATGGCCGCGGACGGACTGTCATGGACGTTCGTCCTGCGGCCGGGCGTGACGTGGCACGACGGTGCTCCCTTCTCGGCGCGCGACGTCAAATTCACCTTTGATCAGGCGATCGATCTTTCCTCGGGCTCGCGCCTCCGCTCCGACTTCGCGGCGGTCGCCGGCGTTGATATCGTCGACTCGCTGACGGTCCGCTTTCGCCTGAAGGCGCCGTTCGCGCCGTTGCTCACGCTGCTTGGGTACAACGCTGGTATCCTTCCTGAACATCTCCTGAAGGGCAAAAAGCTCACCGACGCGATCACGTTCAATCGTACGTCGCCCGTTGGCACAGGCCCCTTTCGTATCGAGCGTGTTGCGCCCGGCGCCAGCGTCACCATGGCACGATACGCCGGGTACTACGGCGCGACACCAGGTGTCGAGCGGATCGTCTTCAAGGTCGTCCCCGACGTCAACGCGCAGGTCGCGCAGCTGCGCGCCGGGGAACTCGATCTCATCACCATCGAACCGGCGAACCTCGGGAGTGTGCAGAACGCACCCGGGGTCCGCGTGCTGCAGGTGCCCGTCGTGCAGCATTGGTACGTCGGTTTCAACGCATCCACTCCGATGTTCGCCAGCCCTGTCGTGAGACGCGCACTGGGATACGCCATCAATCGCCAGGCCATCGTGACGGGGGTCCTCAAAGGCTACGGTGACCTTCCCGGCGGCACGATTCCCGTGGCGTTGCGCGATTACTACGACTCGGCAGCTGCCCCAATCCCGTTTGCGCCGGATTCAACGCGGCGTCTGCTGGCGAGTGCGGGGTGGAATGCAGGCCCCGACGGCACGCTGCGAAACGCAAAGGGCGACGCGTTCGAATTCGAGCTGCTGGTGGACAAGGGGAACCCGACCCGCGAGCAGTCGGCGCTCGCGGTGCAACAGGACCTGGCACGCGTCGGCGTGAAGGTGTCCATCCGGACGATGGAGTTCGCAGCCCTGGTGCGGGATCGTGTGCTGCCAGCGACGTACGCCGCCATGATGATCTGGTGGACGACGCCGCCCGATCCCGATCAGTTCTCGTTCTACTCCACCGGGCAGGACAACAATCACGTGAAGTGGAGCAACCGGAGCGCCGACTCTCTGCTGCAGGCGGGACGCGAAACCGCGGACCCGACACAGCGACGAAAGATCTACGACGCGTTCCAGCGGCTGGAGCGTGAAGATCCGCCGGTTCTCGTCCTGTTCTACCCGCGCGAGATTCAGGCGGTCGCCAGTCGCTTGCAGGGCGTACCGAAACTCGGAATTCGCGATGCGTTGCGGCACAGCGAGAAGTTCCGGTTTGCACCGTAACAGACGCGATCGGTGATCCTCTTTCTCGTCCGGCGAATCGGGCACGGGCTCGTGGTGCTGCTGCTGGTGAGTACGGTCACGTTCGCCATCATGCTGGCCGCCCCGGGTGGACCGTCGCTGCTCGCCGACCCGAAACTCAGCACCGCCGAACGCGCGGCGATCGAAGAACGCCTCGGCCTCGACAAACCCGGCAGCGTGCAATACGCGCGCTGGCTTGGCCGGGCAGTTCGTGGCGACTTTGGATCATCGTTCCTCTACCAGACGTCCTCGCTGGCAACGATCGGTTCGCGTCTTCCGCCGACGTTGCTGCTGGCCGGTACCGCGCTGCTACTCACGATCGGTATCGGCATTCCACTTGGCATGGCCGCAGCCGCACGACCGGGGAGCCTGTTGGACCGGCTCGTCACGACCACCAGCGGCATTGCGCTGGCCGTACCGGTATTCTGGTCTGGGCTGATGCTGATTCTGGTGTTCGCGGTCTGGGCGCGCATCCTGCCCGCTGGCGGAGCGGTCACGGAAGGCGAGTCACTCGGCATCGTCGACCGTGTGCGGCACCTGCTGCTGCCAGCACTCGTCCTCGCCTCCGCCGGCTGTGCCGAGGTGATACGCTATACCAGGTCCGCGGCTCGCACCACGCTGGCACTTCCGTTCATGCAGAATGCACGGGCACGTGGTCTGTCGGCTCGACGCATCCTCTGGCGTCACGGCCTGCGTCATGCGCTGCTCTCCGTGGTCAGTGTCATCGGGCTCCAGTTGCCACGCCTCGTTGGCGGAGCGGCCGTCACGGAAACGGTGTTCTCCTGGCCCGGCATGGGTCGTCTGGGCGTCGAGGCTGCACTCGGCCGGGACTATCCGCTGGTGATGGCGGTGACGCTGATCGTATCGGCGGGTGTGGTCGTGGCCAGCATCATCGCCGATGTGATTCAGATGGTGATGGACCCGCGACTCCGCCACGCATGACAGGCGATCGCGCTGCGGCCCGCCGGCCTTCATGGAGCACGACGCTCGCCATTCTGACGTTGATGATACTGATCGTGCTCGCGGTCGTCGGCCCAGCGCTCTATCGCGTCAGCCCGAACACCATGGATCTCGCGATGGTCGGCATCGGACCGACCACCACGCACCCTCTTGGGACCGATGAGAGCGGCCGTGATGTGCTCGCACGGCTGCTTGCCGGAGGACGCGTGTCGCTCACCGTCGGGTTGCTCGCAATGGTTCTCGCCGTCGGTCTCGGCACAACGATCGGTTCGATCGCCGGGTTCGCTGGTGGGTGGGTGGACACGTTGCTGATGCGCCTCACCGACGCCGCGCTCGCCGTGCCTGCGCTGTTCGTCGTGATTCTGGTGCTCACGTTCCTCGGCCCGTCCGTCGTGACGCTGCTGTTCGCGATCGGTGCCACGTCATGGATGGGCGTGGCGCGCATCGTGCGCGGCGAACTCTGCGTCCTGCGGCAGCAGCCGTTCGTCGAGGCAGCGCATGCACTCGGCACCCCGCAGCTCGCGATCATGTTGCGGCACATGTTGCCGAACATCGTGCCTACTGTGCTGGTCGCGGCCACGGTCGGCGTACCGTCGGCGATTCTGACGGAATCCGCGCTCTCATTTCTGGGTCTTGGCGTGCAGCCTCCTGCAGCCTCCTGGGGCAATATGCTGAGTGGAGCACAGACGTATCTCACATCGTCCCCGGCACTCGCGCTGTATCCTGGGCTGCTCATTCTGTTGACTGTGCTGTCGGTCAACGCGCTGGGTGAGGCGCTGCGGCAGGCGCGCTCGTAGTGTCGC
This sequence comes from Gemmatimonadaceae bacterium, assembly GCA_031423355.1. Taxonomy (GTDB): domain Bacteria; phylum Gemmatimonadota; class Gemmatimonadetes; order Gemmatimonadales; family Gemmatimonadaceae; genus JACMLX01. The sequence continues at coordinate 11,753 of JANPFJ010000367.1, forward strand.
CCCCTGGTTTCCGACGGAGTCTGTCGCGGGTGTGCCGCGCCGGGATTCAAATTGGGCACGACGCCTTTGGAGAGATGAGCGATGCTGATTGCGTACGTCATGACCACGGCACTGACACCATCTGACCTGCGCGACATCCTCGCAGTTGGCGAGGCAGCGTACGAGGAGGACGTCAGGCCATTCCTGCGAGACTGTGGTCCGGGATGTCACGCACTTGGCCGCGTGAACGGCGTGCTGGTATCGCACGCGATGATCGTATCGCGTGAGCTGCAGGTGGCCGGCGGCACCCCGTTGCGGACCGCGTATGTCGAGCTGGTGGCCACCGATCCGCCGCAGCAGGGGCGCGGATACGCGAGCGAGCTGCTGTGCGCACTGGTGTCGCAATTGACGGACTTCGACATCGCCGCCTTGTCGCCATCAGCCGAATCGTTCTACGCGCGGCTCGGCTGGGAACGCTGGCGTGGCCCCCTCCTGATACGAACCGCGACGGCACTCAAGTCATCGCCCGACGATGAAGAAGTGATGATCCTCCGGCTGCCCCGCACGCCACCAGACCTCGATCTCGATGCGCCGCTATCCGTCGAATGGCGACCCGGCGAGGTCTGGTAGCCGTACCGCCTGATCGCCGCGTGACGATGAGCAATCTTCGCTCGCGAAGGTCGAAAGGATCTTGACGACACAATCACGCTCCCCACGGCGGCCATGGGGGTCGAGTGATCTGCCGCACTCCGGGCGGATCGGGCGGATTGGGCTGCCGGCAGGCAGCCGCGAGATTGTTCTCCCAATAGTCCAGCGCGGCGCCCCAATCGTTGAAGGCGTCAAACCACCTCAGGTGATTGTCGCAGACGATTGAATGACTCCCGACTCCGGTGCCTGGCTGATTCGCTGGGCCCTTGTGTGCTTGCTTCAATAGCCGCAACAGCATGTCGTGCTGCTTCGAGCACGCATCGAGGTCCCGATGGAGAACGATGGCAAACTCCATGATCTCCTTGCACCATGCCTTCACTCCCTGCACAGTGGGGCCAATGGCCTTCTTGAAATCACTGGGACGCGTAACGGCGGCTGGATCAATCCTCGCCGGCTTGATCGGCACAAAGTCCGGTAACAGCACCAAGGCCGGCTGCCCGTGGAAGGTGATGTTTATCAACCGCACAGAATCAGTAAACCAGTCTGCCCCATTGTAATCTGGCGCAAAGAGTCGATCCTGATACCAGGTGTTCCAGTCTTCAACAATGCCGGCTATTTGCTGTTTGCACTGTGCCACAGTCCCTCCGTTATCGTGATGAGCACTTCCTGCGACGGGCCTACCGTACCGCACCTGCCGAATCAAGCGCGGTGAGGACCGCGCGCACGTGATCCGCACCGATTGCATCGCCGGCAAGGCGCAGCGCTTGCTGCTTGGTGCCAAGCGCCTGGCGAAGGAATGCCGAGTTCATCAACGCGTAGGGATGTTCGAGCCGACTCGCGAACCGAATGGCTTCGGCATATCGCTTTCGACGCAGTGCGATCTGTGCCAGCAGCAGGTTGTCAGCCGCACGCGAGTCGTACGCGCCCCATTCCACCAACTGGAACGCTGCCGCAGTATCCATCATGCGCAGCAGCGATTCAGCGCGACCTGTATCCCCGCGGGAGAGCCATTGCCTCGCTTGCAGTGACCGCAGCCGTGATTCGTCTGGTTCAGAGGGGCTGGCAGTCACACGCAGTCGCAGGAGCGCGGCCGTCCGCCCGAGCTCCGCTGTTCGCTCCTGCGCAGCGAGCCAGACACCCAGGATCCACAGTTCTTCCGCCGACAGCGCGCCTGCCCGTACGAGCAGCTCGGCGACCGCACCACTGCCTGCCGCCGTGCCCACGTTGTTCGCCGCGTCATCGAGCACCTGAAGATTTCCCGCACGAAGCGCCTTGCCCATCTCGGCTCGAAAGAGCCTCTGCAGCGCGCTTGTGTCGTGCGTGAGCATACCCGCAGCAAACATGCCGAGCATCGCACCGAAGTGATCGCGCGTTGGAGGGCCAGTCTTTGAGAATACCGCCGCGACCGCCGGTCGGCTGCACGTCAGGTCCGCACCACCAGCGACGAGAATCTTGCCGAGCATGACGAGCGACTCGGCTGAGCTGGCGGCCGCGCTTCTCCAGTCCACACGGTCTGGACCGCGATCCTGGCACTGCGCTCCGATCCGGACGGCCCGCATGAAGACTGAATCCGGCGACTGACCGCGCTCATACGACTCTGCGTGCGCGATCGCGAGCCGAGGCGCATGATGCCGAAGCGCGAGCCACGCAAGATGGTAGTGCGCCGGTGTATACCCTGAATCAACTACGATCGCACGTCGATAGTACGACGCTGACGCCGAGTCAGCGTCTACGCCATCCATGCCGAGGTAGTAGTAGACGTCGCCCAGCGCCGCGAGAATCTCTGCCGACCCGCCAGCCAGCGACGAGGCGCGCTCCAGTTCTTTCACCGCCGAGTCGGCATCATGCCGGTAGAAGCGTGACAGGCCACGAGCGAAATGGAGATTCGCGCCCGGCAGGAACTCCTCCTTGGCGACCGCGATCGAGACAAACCGCCGCGCGTCCGTCTCGAGGAAGAGTGAGCGCGCGCTCCGCGCCGCCTTCAGCGCCGCAATGGCAAGGCTGCTGTCAAGCGCCAGCGCCGTCTGATAGTGGGTGAACGCCGACTCGTATTGCGATCGGCGGAAGTCTCGCTCACCCAAAAGGAAGGCCGCGATCGCGGCCGGCTTTCGTTCGCTCAGCACGGACACATCGCTGCGTCGCCCGGGCTCGAGCAGTGATGGCAGCAGGTTGCCAACCGCACGCAGCGCCAGTGACGGGACGTCGGAGCCGCGACCAGCGGACGACGCGCCGGAGCGTGCGGCGATGGAATCCGATGCAACACTGATGAGTCGCATCACGACCGTGGTGCTCTCCTGACCAACGATGACACTCCCATCCATGAGATAACCCGCTCCAATTCCGCGTGCGGCGACGAGCTGACGCTGATGCGTTGCGGCTGCCGACGCGCCGCGGCTTGGCGCGACCAGATCGCTGCCCTCAACCCACCGAACGGGCGGAACACCCTCCAACGCCAGCCCAATGAGGCTCGGCACGCCTGAAGCAACGTCCGCGTCGGCAGCGAGGCCGGATACCGCGAGCGGAAAGATCACGACCTTCGCCTCGTCCAGCACCGTCGCCGGATGCCACGCATGCCGGATCCCGAGCAGAACGAATGGAATTGCGGCGCACGCTGCGACAAACAGCGTGCGCCGGGATACGCGCGCACGGGGCACGTCGTCGCGCAGACGCTCGCGCTCTGCAGAGGCGCGCATCTCTTCAGTCGACTCTGCCCGGAGCGCGTCACGGATCGCGCGTGCCGACGGACGGTCGGCAGGCACGAGCGCGAGGCCGCGATGCACGATGTCCTGAATGCGCGCGGGAACCGTATTGCGATAGGTTCCCAACAGGTGTGGCGCTTGCGAGAAACGCTGGGCGATGACGCTTTGCGCGTTCGGTCCGACAAACGGAGGCACGCCTGCGAGACACTCGAACAGCACGCAGCTCAAAGAGTACACATCGCTCCGACCGTCGAGTTCGGAGGCACCCGTCGCTTGCTCGGGACTCATGTACGCAGGAGTACCCACCGCGATGCCGGCGGACGTGAGCTTCTCCACGATCGCGGTATCGATACCTCGCGCAATGCCGAAGTCCGCGAGCCATGCATGATCGCCATCCAGCAGTATGTTCTCCGGCTTGACATCCCGATGCACGAATCCATGCTCCTGCGCATGGTCAAGCGCGTCCGCGATTTCCGCAGCCCATCGCAACGCATCGTCCAACGTCAGCTGTGACTCACGCACGAGCCGCGCGCGAAGTGAACCACCGGGAACGTGCGGCATCACATACCAGAGCTGCCGGTCGATTTCGCCGAAGTCGAGCACGGGCACGATGTGCGGGTGTCGCAGCTGCGACGCAATCCGGATCTCGCGCAGAAACCGTTCATGACCAAGTGCGTCCGCGAGCTCCGCGTGCAGAATCTTGACCGCTATCTGTCGACCCAGCGTTTCGTCGTGAGCGAGATACACAGTGGCCGCGGCGCCTCGTCCGAGCTCCTGCTGAAGACGATACCTTCCGGCAAAGAGAGTCGGGGGCGACAGGATGTTGAACCCGCGAAGTGTGAGTGAATCAGGCTCGCAAGCATACCATATAGCTGGCTTCTGCATCTTGCCAGCGAGCTCGACCTTACTCAGTTCTCCATCGTCAGAGGAGACGCTTGCGCCCTGCCGCCAGATCGGCCAGCAGCTCGACGTGTACATCGAGCGCATCGATCACTCGATACCCAGGATCACGTCGCCCGTCGAACGCGAGATTGAGATCCGTCCCGGCCAGCACGATCGCCTCGGCACCCTGCTCCTCCACCATGCGCCGTCCCGCCGCGAAAAAAACGTCGCGCTCGGCATCGCCGCACACACCGCTCACCGCCATCTCCTGGTAGAGCTGGCCGAGCCGTTCGATATCATCGTCGCAGGCTACCGCCTCCGTCCGGTGCAGCTGACCGTAGAGTCGCGTGCGCATCACGACCCGCGTGCCAAGCAGGCCGACACGTGCGATGCCTTCAGCAGCGAAGAAAGCATCGAGCGGTGCCACGGCAGAAACGAGCGGAAGGGCCGAGATTCGTGCAGTCTCGTCGAAGCAGAAGTGCCCGCCAAGCGAAGTAATCCCGACACACTCCGCGCCCGCCGCCTTCAGCCGGTCGATGAGCGAGGCGTAGATGGCAGCCTGCGCCTCACGGTCATCGGCGAGGTTGTTGCGGATCAGCGTGTTGACGTCCGCCTGCACGATGGTGAGCTCGAGCGGTGCCTCGAGCTGGCGCATCCGGGCGCAGAGGCGCTGATAGTAGGACAGTGTCGCAGCGGGTCCGATGCCGCCGATCAAGCCGATATGCATAGCGTTGCTTAGTTGAGCTAGCGGCGCCGTTCCGGTCGGTGGAAGACGAGTGGTAGCGAGATCGTCTTCTGTGTCGTCCGGCGGTCTCCGGACGGTGCGAACTGGCGCTTAGATGCGTATTCTAAGCCCATCGCTGGTGCGACGCAGGCAGCATTTTTCGGCGGCTGCCCGTCTGTGTCTGGCTCTCGGTGCCACGGAGACGCGGATGGATCACTCGATATACAGGATTTCGGAAGTGCCCGTCGCAGAGCGACCGGTCGCAGGCGTTCGTGCCCGCGTAGCGCGCGGTCGCGTCGGGCAGGAGTTCGGCAAGTACCTCGATCTGGTCTACTCGGCGGCGCGCGACGGTCTTGTGTCACTCGACGGGCAGAACATCTTCATCTATCGCGCGGCGGACGCAGACTTCCTCTCGGTCGAGTTCTGTGTCGGCGTGACGGCGCCATTCACAGCGATCGGCCCCGTGGTACCGCTCAAGACGCCGAGCGGTGTCGCAGTGATGACGACACACCACGGCGACTATCGCAACCTGGCTGACGCCAATGCGGCCCTTCGCGAGTGGTGCCGCGAGCACGATCGTCGCAGCAGCGGACCGTCGTGGGAGGTGTACGGTCACTGGCACGCCGATCCGGCGCAGCTGCGCACCGAGGTGTATTACCTGCTGGCGCCGGCTGGTCCGTGAGCCGGCGTGCAAAGGCCGAGGCTACCGGGCCGCGGCCGCGAACGGTGCCGTTGCGGCCGGCCGCCGCGTCAGCAGGTAGATCAGCGGACCGAACGACCCCGCGGCCAGCGTCAGGACGATCCAGGGCCACGCATTGCGCCCCAGCACCTTCGCATCGTGCCACATCCAGATCATCGCCAAGGTGAGCGAGATGACGAGGTCCGCGAACACCTGACCGGCGCCGGTGCTGCGAAAGTGCGGGGCGATGATCCCCCAGAATCCGTGCTGCGCCAGGGCGACTGCGCTGAGCGCGCCGAACAGGACGAGCGTGATCGACAGCAGAATCCGTTGCATGGGTTACTCCCGTGAAGTGTGATGCGCGCAATCTCCGGGACGCGAGTAACCGAGGCAATTACCTCGGAGGTCATTGAATCGGCATCGGCCTACCGTTCAATTCCGGCGTGGACACTCCAGCCGATTCCCTCCCCGACATCCTGCGCCAGGCGCGGAAAGCAACGCGGCTGAGCCAGCACACGCTCTCCCTCCGCGTCGGCGTGTCGCAGCGTCACATGAGTTTCGTCGAAAGCGGACGGGCCAGGCCGAGCCGCGAACTGCTGATGGCCTGGCTGCAGGAACTGAATGCGCCACTGGTGGTGCGGAACGCGGCAATGCTGCAGGCGGGGTTTGCGCCCGTCTACACCGCGGCACCGCTGAGCGACCGCGCGCTGGCGCAGGCGGACCACGCGATCTCGCAGTTGCTGCAGTCGCATGATCCGATGCCGGCACTGGTGCTCGATGCGCACTGGAATCTGGTGCGTACGAATGCGGGCGGTCGCTGGCTGGCGCTGACGTTGATGCCAGGGACGGCAGATCTGCCGGAGGACGCTCCGCTGAACATGCTCGACGTGCTGGCGCATCCGGAGGGCTTCTGTCGCCGGATCACGAACCTGCGCGAAGTGGGGCCGGAGCTGTTGGCGCATCTGCGCAGCGATGCGGTGGTGCTCCCGGCATTGACGCCGAAAGTGGATGCGGTGGCAGCCATGCTGCGCGACCGGATCGGATTAAGCGACCCGCAAGCTGCCCTGCCCCGCCCTTCTTCCCCGATGCTGACGACGCGCTTTGCGACCGAACACGGTGAGCTGGCGTTCTTCAGCATGTACACGACCTTCGGCACGCCGCACGACATCACCCTCGCCTCGCTGCGCATCGAGCACATGTTCCCGGCGAACGCGGCAACGCGCGCGGTACTGACGGCGCAGGTCAGTTAGAGCGCGTCATGCGGCTGACGGTCAGAATGGTCCGCCGACCTTCCGGTATGCGACCCTGCCGTCGAAGAGCGTGAGTAGACACTGTATGTCATGCAGCTCCACCGTCGGCACCGTGTACGGATCGCGATCCCACACCGCCAGATCCGCGTACTTGCCCACCTCGATCGACCCGACCGTGATGCAGAATGACGTCCGGGGCCATCCCCGGCGAGGCGGGCGCTGCGGCGTTGCCCGCGGGACACGTCGGAAGCAGGGCGGCAAGCGAATGCGAGGGCGGTTACATGCGAGAGGAAGTATCAGTGCCCGGATCGTGCGGTCCAGGACGGGCTGCCACGCATGACGCACCTGACGCGCGCGCGTTCGCTGACGTGTGACGGTCCGCACTTCGACGCGCAGCAGTGTCGAGCCGTCAGCCGCGCAGCTTGCTCGGGTACACCGTTTTGCACGGCGCCATCGTCGTCTCCGTGACGACCTGTGTCGTGATGGTGTCGATCATGTACTTGGTACCAGCGTTCTGCATGTTCTGTCCGGGCACCGGCTTCAGCAGCCTGTGATGCGCGGCGTTCAGGATCGCGCCTTTTTTGTCCTCGGTCGGAACGTACGGCTTGACCTGAATCACACACGTCGCGCCAACCTTATTGAACATGACGGTGACGGACGGCGGAACCGGCTGGTCGGCAAGATCGTAGCCCCAGATCGGCCCGACATAGGAAACCTTCTTCGCAAACGAGAGCAGTTCGTTCAGCCACGCCGTCTTGCCGCCGTCAAAGTATCCACGACTGTTGCCGCCCGTGGCGTAGCAGACGCCGTACATCATCGTTGCGCCGAATGAGCCGCCCAGCCCCTTCACGTACGTCCCGAACGCCGTGCTGCGACCGTCCCATTGCCCAGGGTCTGCACCACCCATGTTGTGCAGCCCGAACAGGCCGTTGGCGGTGACCAGAACGATGGCATGGCAACCCGAGATGCTCGGGAAGCCAAGTTCGGTGGCATCGAAGCCGATGTGATTGTTGCCGAGGTATGTCATGACATTGCTCCGTGCACGAGAGGGGCAGTCGGCGCCAGCCTCTGCGGACTGAGGAGCGGTACGCCCGTGGCGATAGTAGTGCTTGGCGCCGTGGATTGCCAGCGCGAACGCTGCTGGCTGACGCGAAGGTCGGCATCTCAGCGCGACCCGTTGCTCCCGGTGGGGGAGCACCGATGTTATGCTCTTGAGCGAGTTCATCCGAGCTGCGTCAACGCGGATGCTCCCGGCACGCTGGTGCTCCCGCTCTGCGCCGGTGCCGAACGACTCCTCAGGAGAAATCGCGTGATCGCTCTGAATGCCCGCCTCGCTGCTCTCGCCACGCTGCTCACGTTCGGCGTCGGCTCGGCCCTGACCGCGCAGGCTCCGTCCAGGCCGAAGGCCGCCGGCCTGAAGCCCGCCGCTGCAATGCCTGACAGCCTGCCACCGGGCGGTCCTTTCGACCGGCTGCACTTCCGCTCCATCGGCCCCGCCTCGATGTCCGGCCGCATCGACGACATCGCCGTCTCCGAGCGCGATCCGCGGATCTTCTACATCGCCGCCGCCACGGGCGGTCTGTGGAAGACCACCAACAACGGCATCTCGCTCAAACCGGTATTCGACTCGGCCGGCACCGCCTCCATCGGCGCGGTGACGATTCCCGCCGATGACCCGAACCTCGTCTGGGTGGGGACGGGCGAGAACAACAACCGGCAGAGCTCGAGCTGGGGCGACGGTGTGTACAAGTCGACCGACGGCGGTGTGCACTGGACCAACATGGGCCTGCGCGACTCGAAGCAGGTCGCACGCATCATCATCGACCCGATCGATCACGATGTGGTCTACGTCGCAGCCCTCGGAGATCTGTGGAAGTCGGGCGGTGAGCGCGGCATTTACAAGAGCACCGACGGAGGCGTGACCTGGACGCGCGTGCTCGATGCCGGCCCCGATGCAGGCGGCACCGCGCTGGTGATGGACCCGACCAACAACAAGACACTCTACGCCGCCACCTACCAGCGCCGTCGGTCGAGCTGGGGCATGAACGGCGGCGGCCCGGCCAGCGCGCTCTGGAAGTCCACCGACGCCGGTCGCTCCTGGACGAAGCTCACCAATGGCCTGCCCGAAGGCGCGATGGGCCGCATCGGCATCGACATCTTCCGCCGCAACACGAGCGTCGTCTATGCCCGCGTGGAGCATCCGAAACAGGGCGGCGTGTACCGCAGCGACGACGCCGGCCAGTCGTGGAAGAAGATGGGCAGCACCAACATGCGCCCGATGTACTTCGGCATCATCCGCGTCGACCCCGAGAACGACCTGCGCATCTACTCACCGGCCACGCCGCTGCAGGTGAGCGACGACGGTGGCAAGACCTTCACTTCTGACGGCGCACGGACGATCCACGTGGACTTCCATGCGATGTGGATCAACCCGAAGGACGCCAGCCACATGATCATCGGCGGCGACGGTGGCGTGGGGCTGACGTACGACAAGGGACGCACCTGGATGTGGCTCTCGCACCTGCCCGTCGGCCAGTTCTATCACGTGGGCTACGACATGTCGCAACCATTCAACGTCTGCGGCGGCCTGCAGGACAACAACTCCTGGTGCGGGCCGAGTGCAACGCGTTCGCGGCACGGTATCGGGAACGACAGCTGGCAGACCGTGCAGGGTGGCGATGGCTTCGTGAGCCTGACCGACCCGACGAACCCACGCATCGTGTTCTCGGAATCACAGGACGGATTCATGAGCCGCATCGACCGGGTGACCCTCGAGTCGAAGAGCATCCGCCCGGAAGCCCCCTCGACGGAGAAGCCGTACCGGTGGAATTGGGACACGCCGATGATTCTGTCGCACACCAATCCTGCAACGATCTACGTCGCGGCGAACAAGGTGTTCAAGTCGACCGATCGGGGACACACCTGGACCGCGATCAGCGGTGATCTGACCCTTGCGCTCGATCGCGACACGGTCGAGTTGATGGGCCTGAAGGGCAAGGACATCAAGATCGCGAAGAACGACGGCGTGGATCAGAACTCGGCGTTGTTCACGATGGTCGAGTCGCGGAAGAAGGCGGGGCTGATCTGGACGGGATCGGATGATGGCCTCGTGCACGTGACGAAGGATGGTGGCGCGACCTGGACCAACGTGACCGCGAAGATTCCAGGCGCACCGCGTTTTTCGTACGTCTCGAAAGTCGAGCCGAGTCGGGTGGACGAGGGCACGGCGTACGTCTCGTTCGACGCGCACCGCACGGGCGATTACGGCACGTACCTCTACGTCACGACGGACTACGGAGCAACGTTCCGCTCAATCGCCGGCGCGCTGCCGAAGGGCGAGGTTGTCCGGACGGTGACGGAAGATCAGAAGAATCCCGACGTGCTCTACGTCGGCACGGAAACGGGGCTCTGGGTGAGCCAGGATCGCGGCCGCGGGTGGATGCGTGTGCGCGCCAACCTGCCCGTGGTTCCGATCTACGAGATCACGCAGCACAGCCGCGACAACGCCATGATCCTCGCCACGCACGGCCGCGCCATCTGGATCCTCGACGACATGACGCCGCTGCAGACATGGAATTCCGCCGTCGCGCAGACTGGCTTGGTGTTCGGCAATCCTGGCGCGACGCTGCGCGTTCCGGTGTCGGATCAGGAGCGCAGCTTTCAGGGCGACATGCTCTTCCTCGGCGAGAACCCTGCGATGGCAGCGACGATCGCGTACTACACCAAGGTGAAGCCTGATAGTGTACGGATCGCGATTGCCGATGCCGCCGGAGCGGTGATCCGTCAGGTGAAGGGCGACACGGCCAAGGCCAAGCGTTCGATGCTCGGCCTCAACCTGACGCAGTGGGACTTGCGGATCGAGCCGCTGCCGGAGCGCAGGCCGGGCGAAGGCACCGCCAACCCCTTCGGTGACGGCGGCGAGCGTGATGGACCGCTGGTGCTGCCCGGGACGTACGTCG
>JANPFJ010000368.1:0-3173 GCA_031423355.1 Gemmatimonadaceae bacterium
CACCTCATTACGCTGCGTGTCGTGCTCTGCTTCGAGTGCCGCTGCCTCGGCCCGCGCGGATGCGATCACTTCGCCCTGGTTCGTGCGACGCTGCAGCCGCAGCGGAATCGCCACCTGCAGCGTGAGCATGTCGGGCAGCCGGTTGCGCTGGCCGTACTGCACGAGGACGTCGAAATCGGGCCGTGCCTCCATGCGGGCGAGGGCGATACGGTGCGTCTGCGCATCGATCTCGCGCTGATGGCCCAACAGCATCGGGGCCGCCTCCATCGCGCGCATCTGCAGATCGCTCAGTGCGGGGAACGGGGAACGCTGTGCGTCGAGCGTGTCCGGCATCGCGGCGCGCCGGAGCCTGGCGGACATCGTGACCGTGCTGACCGGTGTGTCACTGGCGCGGTCGAGCTGGGCATTCAGCGTGGCGACCGACGACGTGCGCTCCGCCTGCAGGCCGAGCTCATCGTCGTGAAGCTTGGCGGCATCGATCCGTGCGGTGAGCACATCCGCCTGCGATCCCGCGCCTGCGTGATACCGTGCCATCGCGACCGCAGCGACGCCGTCGAGCACGGTGCGCTGTTGCTGGGTGAGTTCGAGTGCCGCATCCAGGTACGCGATCTCGTACCAGGCCGCCTTCACCGCCGCCACCAACTCCGCGCGCGCGACTCGATCCCGCGCGACGACCGCGTCGGCATCTCGTTCAGCCACTTCGCGTCGGAGACGTTGCTTGCCGGGAAAGAGGACGGTCTGTGAAATGCCGACCATCTTCATCGTCATCTCGTCAGTGAACCCGGGCCTGAAGAGCGGAAAGTTCTGCAGCCCGCTCATCAGCATCGGATCCGGCCGACTGCCGGCGGGACCGATGCGCGCACGCGCGGCCTGGGTGCGCGCCGCCGTCGCGCGCAATCGCGGGCTCGCGCTGGTCGCGCGCGCAATCAGCGTGGCCAGCGCAGGATCGTCGGCCGCAGGCGCGCGGGCGCCCGGCGTCGGCTGCGCTGCGAGCGCGATCGGTCCAAGTGCAAGGAGGACGGCAGCGACCGTGCCGAGGCGTCGCGCGCCGCGGAAGTCGTGAAGGACTCGTTCGGTTGTCACGTTCCAGCTCACCGTGTCGGCGTACACCCGCGGCACCCGCCCATGTGGGATGCGTGGTGTACGGCACCAGAGCGGTGACCGGAATGGCCACACGCGTCAGGTCAGCAGCTGCCTCGTGGCTCGCGTACGCGACGAGGCAGCGCCGCGCTCAGACTTTCGGCGGCGGCAGCTCGGGCGCAACGCCAAGCGAGGGGGGCGTACGGCGGCTCTGGCCATCGACGCGGGCCGACGGCGTCGGCGACGCCATGGTCAGTGTCACGCCGACCGGCGAGTCCGCGGCGAAGGCGCAGACGAGCATGGTGGCGCAGTGCTGGTCACTCGGCCCGGGTTCGCGCGGTGCCTGCGCTGGCGTGTCGCAATGGTGCTCGACCGCGCCGACGGTCGCGTCAGTCCTGTTTTCCATCGCCATCGCGTTCCCCGCTACCGCGCCTCGGGCGGGCGCCGCCGTCTGCGCGCACGCACTCGCGCTGCCGAGCAGCGTCCCCTGCAGGGCAACGAAGCTGAGCAGGGCGGTGAGGAGGCGGAGGAAGCGTCGCATAACTGAAGAGTACTACCGGTGAGTGCCCCTCGCAGCCGGAAACGCCGGACAAGGGGGGCGCAGCGTTCCCTGACGCGGCTCCGCAACGCATGCCCGAACGCTTCCTCGCGGAACTCCGACCGGGTCATCGGCCGTTCGCCTCCACGCCCGGAGGGTGAACCGTCCAGCATGATTCACTCGCGTCGAGCTCTTCCATCACAACACCATCAGGAATGAAGGTGCATCGCACCTGCCGCTGACGCTGCTCCGCTTGCGGGCAACCATCCGCTACATTCCGAATCAGTACTACCGGCGCCAGGATGAGCAGTGAGCAGCGACAGGCCCTGAATTACCAGCGGCCGAGGAACTGCATCACGGATCGGGCGGTGTCGTGAGTGATGCGGTGCCGCCCGTTTTTCTGCGGCACGAAAGACGCCTCACGATTTCCAGCGGAAAGATACTGACGCGAAACGCGCGATGTCCGCGCCGCGGCCACCTTGCGATGACGCACCGTGGCATCCCGTCGATCCTCCGCATGACGCCATAATGCTCACGGATGGATCCAGTGGGAGCGACGCAATGAGTTCAATTCGATCAGGCAGGGACCTCCGGCGCCTTCTGGTGAACCGGGAACTGCACCGGCTCGCAGCGCTGATCTGTCTCGCGCTCGCTGGGTGCGCAGGTGGCGGCGCAGACTCGTGTGCCGGTCTGGTTGAGCCGAGCCGCGCGATCAGCGCCTTCCCCGGTGCGCTCACACTCGATGTGGGGGTGCGTGGTCAGGTGGCGGCCAGCGTATACACCGGCTGTGCGAGCGACAACAAGTCAGTGGTCTGGACCTCGAGCAATCCCGAGATTGCCGCCGTTGATGCGAGCGGGACGGTGTTCGCTGTCGGCCCCGGAACCGCCACGCTTACCGCCAGCGCGTTTGGTGATCAGGCCCACAGCAGCGTGGCGGTGCTTGTTCGTCCCCGGATCGCAGCATCACTCGACGCCCGACCGGACGTGGATACGCTCCTCACCGCTGGGACACGAACACTATCCGCAAGTGTACGCGATCAGCTTGGTGATCTGCTCACCGCAGCACCAGTGGCCTGGCGCTCACTGACGCCGAACCTCGCCACGGTATCGCCGTCGGGCGATGTGTCGGCTGTCGCCGCCGGCAGTGCCAGCATTGAAGCGTCAACGCCCACGGCCACGGCCGACTCGCTGCGCGACACCGTGCGCATCGTGATCGTCACACCTCCGCCGGTTGCGCCAGCACCAGCACCGACACCAGCACCAGCACCGACACCGACACCGACACCGACACCGACACCGACACCGACACCAACACCGACACCGACACCAACACCAACACCGCCCCCGACACCAACACCACCCCCGACACCAACACCAACACCAACACCAACACCACCCCCGACACCAACACCACCCCCGACACCAACACCGCCCCCGACACCAACACCGCCCCCCACACCAACAACAACACCAACCCCAACACCACCCCCCACAACCACCACAACCAGAAACCAAACACCCAAACAAAACACCACCACAAAAAAAAGGCCCAACA
>JANPFJ010000369.1:0-3309 GCA_031423355.1 Gemmatimonadaceae bacterium
GCCCTCCCAGAGCCGTACCGCACTTGTTGTTGGTCTATCTATCAGCTGCCTCACCCTCGCAGCACTCGGAATCTTCGAGTTCGCGACGGGTCATGCCGGCGTAGGCATATTCTCCGCAGTCGTCGTTGAGGTCGCCCTTGCTGTTCTGTTTCTCTTCTCTGAGCGCAGGGCCGGCTTTCATGGTCAGATGAACAGCCGGGAAACTAGGTGACACTTTGTCCGGGTACATCGTTAACAGTCTTTCTTGAGTGACGGCGCGCCAGTGATGGGCCGCGTTGCAGCAGAACCCGAGTGTCGTTAGAGGGCCCTGTACTCTTGCATTTGTGTATATACAGGCGTAGGTTTCCCCGGTGACCTTCGATTGGGATGCCGCCAAGAGCGACCGGAACCTGGCCCAGCGCGGCTTCGACTTTGAATTCGCGACTCAGGTGTTTCTCGGGACCTACGTCGCGTGTCGATGACACGCGCCGGGACTATGGGAGCGTCGCATCGTGGCACTCGGCCTCGCGGACGATATTTCAGTGACGGTCGTCTTCACCGATCGGGTCGCGTCCGACGGCGCGGTGGTGCGTCGTGTGATCAGTGCCCGCCTCAGTCAGCGCAAGGAGCGCCGTCGTTATGCCGAAGCCATCGCCCAAGCCAGCCCGCCGTCGCGTGACGACGAAGACGCCGACCAAGGGCCGGGCTGATCTCGCGCGCCTCCGGCGCACGTCGGACGCGGAGATTGCCCGCACCTCGCCAGCGGAACTGCGTGCGGTACCGGACGATTTCTGGCAGGGCGCGCGCGTCGTCACGCCGGTCACGAAGCAAGCGATCTCGATTCGGCTGGACGAAGATGTGATCGACTGGTTCCGGGCGACGGGTCCGAAGTATCAGACCCGGATCAACGCTGTGCTGCGGAGCTACGTGGAGCAGGTCGGCGCGGCGGCACCAGTCGCGCGCAAACGACGGGCCGTCTAACCCGGGGTTGCTGCTGGCAGTGCGGCCGAGGTATTGTGCTAAAGCGCACCTTCTGGGCGGCTGCGTTGCAGCAGAACCCCAAGCCGTTAGACCGCGTACGACCTTAAAGCCCGGGCACCATCCGTGCGCCACTCGCCGACGGACGAACACCCTCTGATGGCATTGACCGCCGCCCCCAACCGCGCCGCCGAGCACCGCTTCTTCACGGGCTTGGCGGTCGCGATGCTGGCGGTGACGATCGCGGGGTTTGCGCGCTCGTATCTGCTCGTGCCACAGTTGGGGATCCCGGTGGACACGCTGCCGTTTACAACGCTCGTACACGTCCACGCTGTCGTGGCGTTCGGGTGGTGCCTGCTGTTCGTGGCGCAGTCGTGGCTCGTGGCGACCGGGCGGACGGCCCAGCATCGTCGGCTCGGTCGCATCGGCGCCGCGTGGTACCTGCTGCTCGTGGGGCTGGGCCCGTTCGTCGCGACCCACGCGGCCGCCCGGTATGGAAAACCGCCCGACGAACTCGCCTTCCTCGCGGTGAGCGCCGGCAACATCGTCGCGTACACGGCACTGTTCGGGGCGGCGCTCTACTGGCGGCGGCGCCCCGCCGTGCACAAGCGGCTGATGGTGCTGGGCATGGTGGCGATGCTCACCGCCCCCTTCGGCCGACTCCTCGATCTCCCGTATCAGCTCGACCACGTGGTTGGGCCCGGGCTCATCGTCGTTGCCTTGGCGTGGTGGGATTGGCGCGCGCTCGGGCGGCTCCATCGGGTCACGGCCGTCGGCGGGCCGGCGCTGCTGGGATGGGAACTGCTCCCCAACACCTACATGCAGAGCGCGTGGTGGCTGCGGACGGCCGACTGGTTGGTCTCCACGCTGGCGACATAGGGGCCCTTCGCGCGTTGCCGGTCCCAGAGGGCTGCGGTGGCCCGACGGCGGTCTAACGCTCGCGTTGCTGCTGACAGGGCCTCCAAGGATTGCGACTGTTCGCTTCGCTCACTGTCGCAGCCTGATTGAAAGGCCCTGCAGCAGAACGGGAGCGTTCGATAGGCGACTGACCGTCAGTTGGTGGAGATAAATGGAAGTCCAACCGGCAGCAAAAACGGTCCGGACGTTCGTCCTCGTGTTTGGTTTGCTGTCCATCACCATCGCGCTCGGGCGGCTTGCAGCCTTGGTGCCGGACTGGCTCGTCGGTGTGCCGCCGGCATACCCTGATCAATACGCGCGACGACTCATCAGTGCACTCACAACGGTGCCGCTTGTGAGCGCGGTCTTGTTGCTGCATCTCGGCCGGAACGGCGCCCCAACGCGCGGACGACTGATGCTGGCTCGTGCGCTCCTGACACTGGGGATCGCTGCGCTGGTGCTCGACGTCATTCGAGGATAGCCAACGGGCGGCGCGAGCAGCGGTAGGCAAGAGACTCGCGCTCAGGACGGGGCGCGACGCTGAACCACCAGGAAGCAGCGCGCCACACCAGTTGCCCACACCCTCGGCGCACGGAGGGCGGCATCGCCTTGTGTTGTCGGTGCGCGGGTTCTTGTCGCCTTACCCGCGTTGCTGCAGCCACTGCGGCCCGAGTTGCGTGAGCAGGATTACGTTTCGTAGGCCGCAGTGCAGCAGAACGCATTTTCGTTAGACACGGCTCCGACGGTCGGCTTGGATCGGGCGATCGAGCAGCGTGCGGTGCTGGCGCTGGGATGTGCCGCGCCGATCCGGGGTGTCCCGCGTGCGACCCCCTCCTAGCGCCGGGCGAGCCGATCGCCCACCATTCGGGTCGGAGGCACAATGACGCTGTCAATCGAACTCGAGCAGGAAGTGGATGGCCGGTGGATCGCCGCGGTGGCGGCGCTCCCTGGTGTCCTCGCGTACGGCGTGACCGAAACCGACGCGGTGGCGAAAGTGCAGGCGCTCGCCCTGCGCGTACTGGCCGACCGCTTGGAGCATGGCGAGGCCGTACCGGAGTTCCTCAACGTGACGTTCCTCGCGGCGTGAACGTGTTCGGCACGGCCAAGGCACGGCTCGTCTACGGCGCGCTGCAGCGGATCGGGTGGTCGGTCAAGCGGCAGAGTGGATCGCATCGCGTGCTCGCGCGCGACGGCTGGCCGGACTACGTATTCGCGTTCCACGATGGTGACGAGATCGGCCCCCGGATGCTGAGCCGCATCGCCAAGCATACGGGTTTGCGTCCCGATGATCTCTAACCGACGCCGTGTCTAACCCGGGTTGCTGCTGCCACGGCGACCGAGGTATTGTGATCAGGCGGTGCTTTAGTGCGGTCGCCGCACAGCAGAACCCCGTTTCGTTAGGCCGCTGCTCGCTGGGCAATATCGCGGTAGTTTCACCGGATGAGCCTCGCGTTC
>JANPFJ010000370.1:0-1797 GCA_031423355.1 Gemmatimonadaceae bacterium
GCAGCGGCCCCGGAGACGTTCCGCATCGCGTTTCGGAATCGGAGGGTCGGGTGCAGAACGCCACCATGCAGAAGGTTCCAGCCCCACCGCGCGCCGGCGGCGGCCGTTCATCGTCTGCCGTGCGCGAGTGAGACGACTACATAGCGCGAACTCGGCAGAGATCGGTTCGAAGTGAAGTTGATGGGGCGGCACCCGCGACGCGATCCTCTGCGCCAGCCCGGGAGCAATAGTGATCCGATCGTGACAGAAATCGGATCACGCGTTCACTCGACCGGCGCGGCTGTCTGGGTGACAGTCTCCGGCGCGCACCTCGCTGGCGTGATTTCGCGACGGAACGGCCAACGGGGCCGCACTGGATTGCGTAGTTCACCGTCCTCAACCAGGTGCTTTCATGCCGCCAGCGACACCCGCACTCCCTTGGAGTGCCCTTGTAGTCAGCGCCCTGCTGTTCTCGGCTGCCGCGTGTGGCCGCAGTACCGCCGGCGGGGCTGGCGGGCCGGCGCCAGCGCCGTCGCCACTGATGGCGAGCCGCACCTCGATGAACACCATGCCGCCGCTGCTCCGCTGGTCCGAACAGATCTCGACCCGCGAAAAGTGGCTTACACAGCGGCACGCCACGATCCTGCCGATGATGCGCCGGCACAACATCGGCATGTGGATCGTCGTGAACGAGGAATTCCACGACGACCCGCTCTCGCAATACATCGCACCGCCCCGACCGTACACCGGCAACCGCGACATCTTCGTGTTCATCGATGGCGGTGACAAGGGACTGAAGAAGTACGCCATCACCGGCTACACCGAGGAGAACCTCGCCCGCTTCTTCGATGCGCCCACCGACGAACCGCGCCCGGCTGGCCCGACGTTGCGTATGCTGTACGACACGTGGCAACCGAAGGCCATCGGTCTTGGAATCGGCGGTCGGCGCGGCCAGACGCGCTCCCTCGGCTACGATGCGTGGAAGTTCCTCGCCGATGCAATGGGTGCCGAGGCGACGACGCGCTTCAGCAGCGCCAGTGACCTGATCGAGGAGTATCTCGATACGCGGCTCCCTGACGAAATGGAGCACTACCGCACGGCAGTCGCAGTGACCGAGGGTATCGTGAAACATGCGCTCTCGCCGGCCGTCATCACGCCCGGCACGACCACGGTGGGCGACGTGCGGCGGCATCTGTACGACGCACTCTGGGCGGCCGGCGTACGCACCTGGTTCCAGCCCGACCTGCGGGTGCAGCGTGCCGGCGGCGACATCGCCACCTCGCGCGGATTCCTCGCGGTGGCCACCGAAGGGATCGTGATCGAGCCTGGTGACCTGGTGCACATCGACTTCGGCATCAGCTACATGGGTTTTGATACCGACTGGCAGAAGATGGCCTACGTGTTGCGCCCGGGCGAGAGTGATGCACCGGCTGGCCTGAAGCAGGCGTTGCAGAACACGAACACGCTTCAGGACGCCCTGATGCTGCGTCATTCCCGTCCCGGTCTCACCGGTGGCGCGGTCTTCCGCGCTACCATGGCCGAAATGAAGGAGAAGGGAATCGAAGCGATGGTGTATTCGCATCCGATCGGCACGCAGGGCCATGGACTTGGTGCCGGGATCGACTTCCGCGCCGCCAATCGCAGCGATACGACGGCGCTCAGCAGTCGCCTGCGACTGGGCTCCTACATCTCGATCGAACTCAATACCGGCACCCCGGTCCCTGAATGGGGCGGGAAGAAGGTCTTTGTGATGATGGAAGACGATGCACACCTGACGCCCGACGGCTTCCGCTTCTTCCGGCCGCGTCAGGAGCAGTT
>JANPFJ010000371.1:0-11227 GCA_031423355.1 Gemmatimonadaceae bacterium
GAATGCGCCATAGGCCAGTGTCGCGAGGCCGAGGACACCCGCGAGATACAGCCAGGCCAGTCGGCCGATCAGTGCGCCAGCTGAGGGGGTGCCACGAGCGGCCAAGCCAGGGTCCAGTTCGATCACGCGAGCCTCGGGCGACGAATCGAGTGGCCCTGGTAGACTCGGTGAAGTCCAGGGCGTCGATTCGCGCGAGCAAGGCTGGCAGTCGCGTGTGAGTCGAGTGGAGTCAACGTGCGCGACGTCACGGCAAAGGGATAGGGCCCGTCGAAATGCCATGGCCGCCGCAACACGACAGCGACGGATGCCCTGTGCACCTCTGAGACTGGATGGGTTCCTTGAACTCAGCGCAGCGCATGGCCCTCGCGCGTTTCAGATCACGTTCCGTGGCAGCTCGCAGAGCCTACGAGTCAACGTCTTTGCCACCCGATATGCGTCAGAACGCGTCAGCGGCATCGGCCTGCGGATCGTGATCGCGTTGTGAAGCGGCCCATCGGTGCCTGCGAGTACGCCGTGTTCACGTCGGCGTCGATCGAATGCAAGTGTGTTGGATGACGAACAGGCCACCCGTGACGATCAGCAGGCCAACACACGAGACTTCGTGGTCATGATCGATGTTGCCGTAGAAGTCGCGATTACTGCGTGGACTCGATCCGCGCGCGTGAACAGAAAGCTGCCATCGACCCTGCTTGCAACGTTTCATCCTTCGCAGCCCACGTTCCGAACCGCCGCACCGTCATGCTCGGCGCATGAACCCGTATGAATTGTTCCACCATGCGCGGACATTGGCTCAGGCCAATACCGTCGCGGATTGCAGGAAACATCCACGCGGCCGAAAAGTTCCGAGGCGTGCAGTGGCAACGAGCGATGCATGACTGTGACTCGTGTGCGACAACGCGTCACTGCCAGCGCGTCCATCCGTTTGCGGGGCGTATGTGTGGCGACCAATCAGCCCTTCGGCTCATGTCCGAAGCCACCGCGTTGCACCGCTCCCAGCATGGCACACGACTTGCTTGACCGCCCTGCATAGCTGCGCGACGATCAGCGAGCTCTTGGCGACCACTTTCACGAATGCCGTTTGGACGATGCTGGCACCTCCCGGGGTGGCTGCCTCGTAGCTGGTCTCGCGCTGAACATCAGGGAAGCTCGTTGAGGTAACGTGGCACGAGTGCTGGCCTGCAACTGTATGCGGGGCATCGGTCTGTGCTGTCTTGCCACTGGTCCCACATCCCCAGCGGAGAACGGCATGCAGAGCCTCAGGCTTGCAGTATCAGTAGTGGCGCTTTCGTGCTCGGCGCTGCTCGTCGGTTGTACGGAGGGCCGCATTGGCGACCCAGCGTCGACCTCATTGTCCGTCGTCACATCGCGGGTCAGCGTGACACCGACGACCGCAACTATCGCAACAAACGCGACGACAGCACTTCAAGCTCGTTACGCGAGCAGGCTGAGAAACAGGACCGTCCCTCAGGACGCGTTTTCGTGGAAGTCATCGCGCACGGATCTGGCGACGGTCAGTTCGACCGGCGTCGTGACTGGCGTCGCGCCGGGCACGGCAATCATCACGGCCTCATATTCCGGCAACTCCGCGACGGCAGAGATCACCGTGATGGCCGGTGGCGCACCGCCGGGAGCCACCTCCCCCGTCGTGTCGCTGGTGATTTCTCCCGCGACGGTTTCGCTGGCGGCCGGTGCTTCGCAGGCGTTCACAGTCACGGGGCGCGTCGCCGGCGATTCCACTACGTCGGTGCCCGTCAGCGTCACTTGGGCTGCCACGGGCGGCACCATCGCCGCCAACGGGATGTACATGGCGGGGACGACGGCAGGGGCCAGCTTCACTGTCACGGCGGCGCTGGTTGATAACGCGGCGGTCACCGGGCAGGCGACGGTCGCCGTGACCTCTGCATCTGCCCCGCCGACCGGCGCACCGGGCGTCTGGACGAATGTGACACCGGGGAATGTCAATCTCACCAGCTCCTTGAGCTGTGGGAATTATGGCGTGTCATCGGTGCAGGTTGATCCGAATCGTCGTACGGTGTACTACGCGCATTTCGATTGCCAGGGCATCTGGAGGTCGGATGACGCTGGCGTGACGTGGAGGGGGCCCATCAACACCGGAACCAATGGCGCAACCGTCGCCGATTGCGCTGGTGGTGTGACGCTCGCGCCGAACGGAACGGCCAATCCACCAACCCTGTACGTCGCATGTATCCGCGGCGCGGGCACGGGGTTCTGGCGATCGGTCGACGGTGGCATCAACTGGACACGATTCGCGGTAGCGCCAGCGCCGAGCAATCGGCAGGACTTCTATCCGCCGAGTGTGGACCCGTATGACCCGCAGCACCTGATCATGGTGGGTCATGAGCAGGACGTGCTGGTGCAGTCGGTGAACGGGGGCCAGACCTGGACCAGCGTCCCGCTCGTGGCGGGAATGCGCCAGGGTGCCGGCACCGGCGGCATGTTCTTCATCAACACCGGCAACGCAGCGACCACACGCAGCACATGGATCTGGCTGGCACAAGCCAGCGGCGGAAACTTCGGTACTTGGCGCACCACCTCCAGCGGCGCGTCATGGACGCAGGTGGACAGGAACGAGCATACACATGGCTCGATGCAGATCTATCAGGCGCCCGGTGGTATGCTCTACATGCCGGGTGTGTACTCGGCGCTCGGCTGGGGCCTGCTCCGGAGCACGGACCTCGGGGTGTCGTGGAGCCACGTCGGTGGCAGCACCAATCAGAGCGTGGTGTTCGGTACGCCGAACTTCGTCTACGGGTCGTATGGGTACCCGAGCGGGCTGGGGACATCGGCCGGGCCGAGCTTTCAGCGCGCGTCGCAGCCTGCGCAGAGCGGATGGGCGAGCATCACTGACACGCCGGCCGCGATGCGGCAGGGCGCCGCTCAGGCAGCCGTGGGCTTTGACGGCACACGCTATGTGATCGTGACCGCCAACTGGGGCGCCGGCTTGTGGCGGTATGTGGAGACGATCGATGGGTCGCAGGTCCCGCCGGTCGAGCCGCCACCAATCACACAACCGCCGATCACACAGCCACCGCCGATCACACAGCCGCCGTTGTCACCGCCACCGAGCACGGATGTGGCCTGGACCTTCTGCAGCAACGTCGGCCCGTATTGCGAGTTCGACGGAGCGCGTCGCGACGTGCGACTGGTGGCATCCAACGGCGCGCAGATCACACAGACGGCGTTCCAGTGGATCGGCTGCAACGATGGCTTCTTCACGCAGAACCTCCCAGCCGGGGCGTCAGGCTCGCGCTGTGACTATGGACCGCGATACACCGAGGTCGTCCCGAATCCGATGCCGGGCATGGCGGGACTGAACGCGGCAAACATCACCGTGCCGCTGGGTGACTGGGGCGAGAACGCGTTACTCGTGCGCCCGGCGTCGAGCGCCCCGAGCAGCCTGGTGGGTGAAGGCAACTTCCGGACGGTGTGCAACGTCGCGAAGTTCGGCTCGTTCGACCCGATCGTCTATCCGGGCCAGGCCGTCGCCGGCCATCTGCACATGTTCTTCGGCAATGTCGGCGTGAATCCGAACTCGACTCCCACGTCGATTGCCACGACGGGTGCGAGCACCTGTTTCGGCGGCTCGGCGAATCGTACGGCCTACTGGATTCCAGCCGTGTTCGATGCCGTGACCCAGGAGATCCAGATGCCGCGGGTTGGCGTGATCTACTACAAGAGCCATATCCTCGACCCGACCACGTTGCAGCCGATCCCCGCGGGATTGCGCATGATCGCCGGGAACAAGAATGCGACCAGCCGGCAGGATAATATCTCGTGGAACTGCGGCAGGGTCTGGAATACACAGTCGGCGGCCGACGGGATGATTCCGAACTGCGCAGTGGGTGACGAAGTCGTGTTCTCGGTGAGCTTCCCGGAGTGTTGGGACGGTGTGAATCTCGATTCGCCGGATCACAAGTCGCACATGGCGTATGCGATCTATCGCACACCGCCGGCGCAGTCCACCTGTCCCTCCACGCATCCAGTTCCGCTGCCCCAGATCTCGGAGAACTTCTTCTTCCCCGTGACGTCAAGCTCGCAGCCGCTGCGGTGGCGCCTGAGCAGCGACATGTATTCCACCTCGACCCGTGGCGGCTTGTCCGGCCACGCGGATTGGATGGATGGCTGGAACCGCGACATCATGAACGCGATGGTCCGCGGCTGCATCAACGGCCAGAAGGATTGTCTGCTGGCGCTGGGTGATGGTCGGGAGTTGTACTACCGACGGTAGCAAGACGTAGTTCGCTTCAGGAGAGATCAAGAACGGCTGCAGGAACTGCGCTCCCCACAGGCAGTTCCTGCAGCCGTTCTGGATGGGGACGCGGATGGGGACGGACGCGGATGGGGACGGAGTTCGTGAGCTCATGGGGACGGAGTTCTCGGTGCAACACGGAAGGCGGGAGGAGATGATGCGCGAAGCAGCACCGGTCCATGCTCGCTGCTGATCCTCAATACATGAGACCGATACTTTCCCGGGCCCACCGTTTCGACCGCTCGACTTGTTCAGCGCCTTGCCGAACGTCACATGTGCCGCGGCAACTCGCTGAGCGATCGCGTGATCGTCTCCACCACCCGGTCCGCGTCCGGGAGTGTCAGCGGCATCGGCCCACGGATCTTGATCACATTGTGAAACGGCCCGTCCGTGCCCACCAGCACCCCGCGCTCACGCATGCGATTGACCACGAATGTTGCTTCTTCCGGCGCCGGCTCGAGCGTGTCGCGGTTGCGCACCAGCTCCACGCCGAGGAACAGTCCCGACCCGCGCACGTCGCCGACGATTTCGTGTTGCGCCATCAGCGGTCGCAGTCCGCTCAGCAGCCGGTTGCCCACTGTGAGCGCGTTCTGCTGCAGCTGCTCCTCGATCGTCACACTGAGCGTTGTCAGGCCGGCGACACACGCCGCCGTGCTGCCGCCGAAGGTGCTGAAGTACTCCATGCCGTTGTTGAAGCTGTCGGCGATCGCACGCGTCGTGATCACGGCGCCCATCGGGTAACCATTCGCGATCGGCTTGCCGAGGACGACGATGTCTGGGGTGACGCCATGTGCCTCGAAGGCCCAGAAGTGTGTGCCTATCCGGCCGAAACCGGTCTGCACTTCGTCGGCGATGCAGAGCCCACCGGCCGCGCGCACTCGGGTGTACACGTCGCTGAGAAAGCCGTCCGGCAGCATGATCTGTCCGCCCACGCTCGGGCAGGTTTCTGCGATGTAGCCTGACAGTTTGCGGCCTCTGGCCGTGATCCTGTCGATCACTTCACTAACCTGCGACGCGAACCACGGCCCTGGCGCCGCCTGTTCATCGCGCATGCGATAGACATCCGGAATCGGCGACGTGTACACCCAGTCGGGTGCCCCTTCGCCACCCGGCCCCGCGTGTTTGTACGGGCTGATGTCGATGAGCGTGGTGGTGTGCCCGTGGTAGGCCGAGTCCATCACGATCAGGTCGCGTGCGCCTGTATGCGCGCGGGCGAGGCGGAGTGCCAGTTCGTTCGCTTCGCTGCCGGAGGCGGTGAAGAACGCGACGCTCAGTGACTCAGGCAGCAGCGCCGTCAGTGCTTCGGCGTACTGGGTGAGCTGTTCCTGCAGGTAGCGCGTGTTGGTGTTGAGCACCGCCAGCTGTTCGCTGACTGCGCGGACGACTCGCGGATGGCAGTGCCCCACATGCGCGACGTTGTTGTAGCCATCGATATAGCGGTGGGCCGCGTCGTCGTAGAGGTACTGTCTGTATCCACGGACGATGTTGAGCGGGCTGGCGCCGTAGGACACGCTGAGATTGCCGCCGATGTGCGC
Source organism: Gemmatimonadaceae bacterium (assembly GCA_031423355.1). Classification (GTDB taxonomy): domain Bacteria; phylum Gemmatimonadota; class Gemmatimonadetes; order Gemmatimonadales; family Gemmatimonadaceae; genus JACMLX01. Next base: position 5,806 of record JANPFJ010000371.1, read on the forward strand.
CTTGCGTGATGCGGCGATGTCGGGCTTCGGCACGTGATGCGGCAGGTGTTCGGCTGGAATGCCGAGCAGCAGGTTCGGGTCAGGGAAGATGCTCTTCCAGACGTTGCGCTGGCTCGCGCGGACAGCGCCGTCGACGTTGCATGGCACATCGAGCATGTCGGTGACCAGTTGCACGTGCACGTGTGCCCACCAGTTGCCGTTGGTCGGCGCATTGCCGATGCGCGCGAACTCCGTGCCTTTGGTGATTGTCGCGCCGATGGTCAAACCGTGGAGCGAATCGCGCGTCAGGTGTCCATAGAACGAGTAGAACTCTACGGGCTCCACATCGTCGGTGGTGTGACGGAGGACGATCAGCGGGCCGTAGTCGTGGTAGTTGTCCGCGTCCTCGAAGCCGTGCACGACGCCGTCGAGCGGCGCGTACAGCGGTGACCCGGCGGCCAGCGAGAGATCGAGCCCGATGTGAATCGTACGCGGCTCGATCGCGCGCGGTTCGTTCGGCCAGTGATAGATCAGGCGTGCTTCGTCGTAGCCGCCGGCGCCGATGGTCGCGCCATGTTCGGTCAATACGCGCTGTATGCGCCGATCCAGATCAGCCGGGGCGTTCTCGGCTGGATCGCTCGAAATGAGCGTGCTGCCGGCGCTGAAGTCGAGCGGCACCACGAGCGTGGTACGCAAGTCGCGGCCGAGCAGCGGTGCGATCGACGCCGCGTGCCGCTGCAGGTACGCGACCACGGCCGGGGCGTGTGGCACCGATGTCAGTCCGCACGCGTCGCGAAAGGTATAGTGCGCGAATCGCGGATGAATGCCAGCCAGGATCGGCAGCGTAGCCGCGATCGGCCCTTGGCTGATGCCGAGGTATGCGTCATCGGGGCGATCCGCGATCTGTTTGGCCGCCATGCAGGCGCTGACGCAGAGTCGCATGCACATCAGGCTGAAGAGCGCGGAGATTTCAGGCTCGGTCAGCGGGTGGGTCTGGTGGTAGCCGGAGAGCAGTGCCGCGGCTGCCGCGAGCGGATCTTCGGGGCTGCTGAGTGCCACGTACGCCATCGCGATCGCGACGTCGTTGACGGTGTGGCTGTGGACCATGTCACCGAAGTCGATGATGCCGGTGACGGTTTGCTGTGACGCGTCGACGAGGATGTTGTAGTCGTTGGCGTCGGAGTGAATCACGCTCTGGCGGAAGCTTGGGAGCATCGGCTCGACGTGCGTCGTGTGGTACACCGCCAGCGATGTGATGCGTGTCGCGAGGGTGGCGTCGGAGACGAGTTGCACGTGCTCAGACACGACGGCTGATGCGTTGGCGAGATCCCAGTGAAAGTCGCGGTGGTACGCCGGGTGGTCGAAGGTGGCAAGCGCGGTGTCGAGTCGGCCGAGTGCGCGTCCGATGTCGTGTAGGAGTGCGTGGGTCTGGAGCGGGGTGGAGCCGAGGGTCTGGCCGGGGAGCGCGGTAATGAGGCGGACGAGGTGGCCGTCGTGGGTGGCGATGTCGCGGCCGTCCGTCGTCTGGATCAGGAGCGGGGTGATACCGAGGGGAGCGAGGTGGGCGAGGGCGGCGCACTCGGCTTCGATCAGGGCTCGGGACTCGGCCTTGTTCGAGATCTTGAGGATATAGCGGGAGGCGTCGGGTGCCGTGGTGAGGAGGAAGTTTTGGTCGCGCTCCGAGGGGAGTGGGGTGTGCCGCGCCGCCACACCGAGGGTGCTCGCGAAGTGAGCGCTTGCCTCGGTGAGCTCCCGTGTGTGGGTTTCAGACATGCCAGAATCCTAATGGGCACGCGGATGTCGGATCGCGAAGCGATCGCGTAACACGTGTGCCTTCTACGGCGCCGTCACCTGTTGCTCGGCGCTCTGCACCGTGTAGTTCACCGTCGCCCCCGATACGAGATGCCGCGTCCGCACTACCGCCGTCCTCCCGGCGCCACCCGCCACCGCCCGCAGTAACGCCCGATCGACCACCACCGACAAGGACATGCTGCCCTCTGGCAACGCGGTAATCAGCTGCCGCGTGCACCCCTGTTCCGCCGGCGACACATTGCGCCATTCGCCACCACTCAGGGTGCGCGCATCTGACGCCAGTGTGCAGGCGCCGCTCGAGACGGGCTCGGACAACGCATTCCTGATGATCAGCCGCGTGACCACCAATCCGTCGACGACCGAAACCGGCAGCTGCAGCCGCGCATCGAGCCTTGGCTCGACAACTCCCGCTCCCTGAATCTCGAGTGGTGGCGCCAGATCACCGGGGCCGAGTTCGCGCGCGGGCGAGCACGCCACACACAGCGCGATGATCGGTATCGAGACTCGACGCGAGAGCGACATCGGTGAGCACCATCGGTGGGAAGCGTGCAATTGGCTGCCACAGCCAATGCTTACAGCGTGAGGAACCAATGAGTCACACGAAGCACATCCGCACGCAGCGGAGTCGGCCTAGGAACAACGCGACCTGCACTCACGCAGTGCCTTACCCGCCGCATCACCGCGGATCCTGACTGCACACCCCCGCATCCGGCTCCTTCAGGCACTTCCTTGGCCAGGTCGCCACTCGCAGCCCGTACAGTTCCTCCGCCGGCAGTCCCCGACACATTGCATCAGTCGCCTTCCGACCCCCATTCGGCAGCAGTGACCGACCCGCCGTGAGATCACACGCCACCTCGATCGCTTCAGTCGCACTCCGCACATCATGCGATAGGGCGCGCGACAGCACACCCGCCTCGAAGTACAGCGTCGCCAGTCGCGGCATCCGATCGGTGTCCACCACCCACAACACCTTGCAGCCGGTGTACCCGTTGCCGATGGCGTCGTTGCGTGGGTACACCATCAGGAACCCGCCGGGAGTGGCCGCAATGCCGGCCGAGGCGGGCGGTGAGGTGACGGCACAGTTGGCGGCGTCCGTGGGTATGAAGTCACGCACAGATTGGGCGCCGAGCGGCTCCGCATTGGCGCACATGATCATACAGAGCAACACCGGGCGCCGCCGCCAGTCGGCACTGCTGAGCGTTGAGCTGTTCGACTGTATCATGGGCGATGGACTCATACCGGCACCGATGTTTCGCTGACGAAAACTCCCGCCAGCAGCATGAGCGATCAGCGCCGGCTGACCGCAGGCGGTGGTTTTACCTGCGCTCAGAGTCGATCCCATACCTGCCACACCGCGATCGCGTGCGTCACTCCGAATACCAGACAGATCATCGAACTCCACCACAGAAACGCCGTATTCTGCCCAGGCAGCCAGATCACGACAGGAACCACCGCCAGGCCACGCAGCAGATAGACCGCCGTGATGACGCACAGGCCCGCGCGCAGCCACGGCAGCCGGCCGATCACCTGCGCACCTGAGAGCGCGTACAGCGCCCAGATCAGCAACACCACCGTGATCCCCGACGTGATGAGCGTCGGCTTCCAGCTCCCCGCCTCGGCCAGTCGCGCCATCTCCTCGCCGGCGCCGAAGAAGCGGTACCACGGCGCGCCGAACACGATGCAGCCCACGTGCAGCAGGGCTGCGAGTGTGCTGAGCATGGCGGCGAAAATCAACATGCTGCCGTTGGCAGGGAAGTCACGATTCCCGCTCGTGCTGCCGACCGTTGATGAGCGCGAGATACCGATCGTACGGCTCGGCCGTCCAGCCATTGATCCCATGCTTCGGCAGCCACCACCCGTGGACCACCATTGCTGCCGCCGCAAAGACGCCGAGCAGTCCGAACATCCACGGCCGGCCTCTAAATCTGTCGACCATCACGAACGCCGCCAGGACAAGCGCCTGCTTCAGTACGCGGCGCCAGCGCGGCTTGTGCTGCTCGAAGCGGCCGAAGATCACACCGCCGACGGCGAAGATCGTCATCACCAGCGCAACGATGAACCACGGCGTGTCGAGTTTCCACATCCCAGGCTCCTCCGAGTCGAAGAACGGTGTCGTCAAGACAGCGTAACAGCCTGTCGGCGTCCGAGACAGGGATCGCGTCACTGCGTCGCGTGGATTGGCGGAATCTGCGGCGGCGCGATGGCACCATGACAGCGCGCAACCTATGTTCTCGCAGCCATCGGGGTACCGCGCCACGATCCCAGTGCTCACCCCGCTCCGAACCTTGCCTGATGCAGCGAGTCGCCAGCCGCGTGACTCGCTGACGTCGATCCTAACCGCTGCGAGTCTCGAGTCATGTCCTCAGCCGCCCTGCTCGAGCAATACCGCCCCGCGCTCACCGGCCACTGCTACCGCATGCTCGGCTCAATCCTGGACGCGGAAGACGCGGTACAGGAATCGATGCTGCGCGCATGGAAGGGACTGGATCGCTTCAACGAGCAATCGTCGATGAAGACGTGGCTCTACCGGATCGCGACCAACGTCTGCCTCGACACCCTCTCGTCGTCCGAGCGCCGACGCATGCGACCGCTGGACACCACTCCCTCGCCAGTGGAAATCCGTGACGACATGACGCTGCCACAGCGGGAGCGCGAGAATTGGGTCGAGCCGATTCCCGATCTGATGGCAATGCCGGCAGAGAGCGATAGCGATCCCGTTGAGCGCACACTGCTGCGCGAGAGTATCCGCCTCGCGTTCGTCGCCGCACTGCAGTACCTGCCGCCAAAGCAACGGGCCGTGCTGCTCCTGACGCAGGTGTTGAACTGGTCGGCGGCGGAGACGGCGGAATGCCTCGATACGTCTGTCGCGTCGGTGAACAGTGCGCTGCAGCGGGCCCGCGCCACGATGGACGCACGGAATCCGGCCGTCATGCCGATCGCGCTGTCCGCCGAGCAGACCGCACTCCTGGCGCGGTACGTCGCTGCGTTCGAAGCCTACGATGTGCCGGCGCTGGTCGCACTCCTGCACGAGGAAGGCACCCTTTCCATGCCGCCCTACGACATGTGGCTGCAAGGACGCCAGAGTATCGCGACCTGGCTGTCGGGATTTGGGATCGGCTGCAAGGGTTCACTGCTCATACCGGTGCAGGCATCCGGTGGCACACCGGCGTTTGCGCAGTACCGCGATGGCGGCGCGACGCCGTGGGCGATCGTGATGCTCGAGCTGGATGGAGCGCAGATCACAGGGATGACGTCCTACCTCGACGTGGCAACGCTGTTTCCGCGATTCGGCCTGCCGATGCAGTGGTCCACCTGAGGTCCGGATCGGTAGTCCGCGTCGGTCCAGAGCGGCCAGCGCACGGGCACCGATGAGTTTTGCCCGCAGGACCAGTCTATCGGGCAACAACCTGAACGGAGACACCCATGAGCGCCACACAGTCGCAGTCCGCGTCACCGCCCGCCGACTCGACCCTCACATCACGCTCGGTGATAGCCGGCCGCGTCATCACAGGCCTCGCCCTCGCGTTCATGACGCTTGATGTGACGATGAAACTCGCGCGCGTCAGCCAAGCGATCGAAGGCACCGTACAGCTCGGATTCACCCCAGGCGTCGTCCTGCCGCTCGGCCTGA
>JANPFJ010000372.1:0-3125 GCA_031423355.1 Gemmatimonadaceae bacterium
CACGCACGAAAGGCACCAACGCGCGCAGGGCGCGGAGGCTGCTGGTACGAGGCTTGCTCATCAGGTGGGTAAGCGCTGCAACGACAGGGACTTCAGATGTCGTGGCGTGACCATCTGCACATGGAGAACACATGCGAACCACTGAACTTATGCCCCGTTCGATCCTGCCGCTGGCTGCGGCCGCTCTGCTGGTCCTGACCGCCTGTGGTGGCGAGTCTGCGAAAACCGCCGATAGCACGGCTGCCGCCGCGTCGGCCCTGCGCGATTCCGCTGTCACCAGCGGCATGGCGGATTCCGTCGCGTCGGTGGAAGTCATTCCGCCGGCGCCCACCGTCGCAGAACCCGTGGCTTCTGCTCCGGTACCCGTGCCGGCTGGCGTGAAGCCGAAGCCGGTCCCGGCTCGCCCGCGCGCCAGGGCGCCGAAGGCCACCGCGCCGGTCGCGTCCAATCCGGCGCCATCTCGGGCAGCGGAGCCGGCGCGCGCCAGTGGTACGATCGCAGCCGGCACCACTTTCGCCCTCACGAGTGGCGCCAAGCTCTGTTCCAACACGGCCCAGGTGGGCGATGCCATCACCGCCACAACCAGCGCCGTCGTGACGGCCTCCAACGGGGTCTCGCTGCCTGCGGGATCGCGCGTCGGCTTGATCGTCACGAAGTCGAAGACGTCGGCGAATCAGGGCGATGAGGCTGAACTCGCGTTCGACATCCGCTCGGTCACCTTCGGCGGAGAGAGCTACACCATGTCCGGTGAAGTCACCACGGCAGCCGTCGTCAAGGAACGGAAGGGCGGCGATGGCAAGAAGGTCGCGATTGGCGCCGCTGCGGGTGCGGTGATCGGCAACATCCTCGGCGGCGGGAGTCGCACGCAGCGCACGGTGGTTGGTGCGGCGGCCGGTGGCGCTGCCGGTGCCGCGGCGGCGGCGCTGACGGGCGACCGCTTGGCCTGTCTCCCCGAAGGGTCGGCGCTGACGGTGCGTGTCGGGAGTCCAGTCACCATTCGGAATTAGCCCGAGTCCTTGGGTCCGTACGCACCACCCTGCGTGCGGGCTCCGACGGTCGAGGTGTTGGGAATCGGTATGGCGCACGCCCGGGACTGCATTCGCAGCCTCGGGCGTGTTCCTTTCTGCTCAGGCGTGCCACGGAAGTTCAGCCCTCCCGATGTGGCCGCGGACAGGTGTCCGTCTGAAACTGCGTGACGACGAGAGGAGTAAACCATCCACGCCAGTATCGCGTCTCACCGCAGTGCTGGCCTTTCGACGCCAAGCCGCCCGCCCTTCGTCCGTCAGATCATCGTGCGCTTTCGTCGCCTTCTGTCGTATCTCCTGGCCGCAGCGAGCGCCGTGTGCGCGCCACCGCTGGCCGCCCAGCAGCTCGACGTGATCCGTGGCCTGATCACCGGTCCCGACTCGATCCCGATTGCGGGCGCCCGCGTCACCGCGACCTCGCTGTCGGGCAACGTGAACCGGAATGCGAGAACGGATACCAAAGGCCGATTCACCATCACGTTTCCGGGCGGCGATGGCGACTACTTCCTGACCGTGACGGCGCTGGGGTTCGCTTCCAAGCGGTTCGAGGTCAAGCGGACCGCCGATCAGGAAGTGCTGCTGGCCGATGCGCGGCTTTCTCGCGCGGTGACGCAGCTGGACGAGGTGCGCGTCGTTGGCGACCGACCGCGCGCCACGCGGGACGATCGCACGCCGGACATCGGGGGCAGCGAGCGCGCCGTCAACAATGGCAACGTCAACGCAAACCAGGCGGGTGATCTGGCCGCGATGGCGGCTTCGTTGCCGGGTGTTCAGCTCGTCCCAGGTGCCGACGGGGATCCATCAGGATTCTCCGTGCTGGGCCTGACGCCGGACCAGAACAACAGCACGCTGAACGGCCAGAATTTCGGAGGCTCCAATCTGCCGCGTGATGCCGGTGTCTCGAGTTCACTGGTCACATCGCCGTACGATGTGTCACGCGGCGGGTTCAGCGGTGCGCAGTTTCAGTTGCGTACGCCGAGCGGGTCGAACTTCACGTCACGAACGATGAGCCTGAACCTCGATGCGCCGGCGCTCCAGTTCACCGATGCCGCGGCGCGATCACTGGGACAGGAATTCAGCAATACATCCCTCGGCGGTCTGGTGGCGGGCCCGCTCGTCCTGGACAAGGCGTTCTACAATCTCTCGTATCAGTTCGGGCGTCGGAGCAACGACCTTCGGACGATTCTCAATACCGACGCCGATGGCCTGCTCACGAGTGGCATCGCTCCCGATTCCGCCGCGCGGTTGCTCGGCATCCTGCAGCGACTCGGTGTGCCATCGGTGACGCCCGGCATTCCGCGAGACCGCCTCAGCGACCAGGGGAGCCTGTTCGGGACGATCAACCTCGCACCACCAGGATCGCGCACTGGTCAGGCGTTCACATTCTCCGGCAACGGTTCATGGAACCGGACCTCGCCAGCCGGGGCGTCGATCGGCGAACTCCCGTCGCACAGCGGAGAGCGGATCAACTGGAACGGTGGGTTCGGCGGCCGGCATTCCGCGTACTTCGCCAGCGGCATCCTCACGGAAACGAATGTGAACGTGAGCGGTTCGCGGAACTACGGGACCCCGTTCCTGAGCGTTCCGAGCGGCACGGTGCGGGTCAACTCGACCCTCGCGGATGGGACGACGGCGCTGCGGAACGTCACGTTCGGTGGCAACCCGTTTCTCGCGACGTCGTCTGACAATTTCAGCGGTGGTATTCTCTCCACGTTGTCGCTGTTCTCGCGGAACAGCAAACACCGGGTCAAGCTGACCAGCGAGCTGCGTCGCGATGATTTTACGATCGACCAGACGACCAATCGGCAGGGATCATACGCCTTCAATTCGCTGGGCGATCTCGAGGCGGGGCGCGCGGTGTTTTACACACGGCAGCTCGAACCGCGAAAGATCAGCGGCAGCCAGTACATCGCCGCGGTGTCGCTCGGTGATGCGTGGCGCAAGAGCAATGACCTGCAGATTCAGTACGGCGTGCGGCTGGACGCGAATCGGTTTGCCAACGGACCGGCGGAGAATCCGGAGATCGCACGGCTGTTCGGCACGGCCAACAACGCGGTGCCGAATCGCGTCTACGTCAGTCCACGCGTCGGATTCTCGTGT
>JANPFJ010000373.1:0-11469 GCA_031423355.1 Gemmatimonadaceae bacterium
GTCCGGCCGCGATCGTGATGTTGGCGCTCCCGACGAGCGTCCCGTTCAGGTAGAAGCTCGTGATGTTGGCGGCTGCGTCGACCGTGAGCGCATAGTGCGCGAACGTGCCGACCGCAGGCGCTGTGATACCGGTCACCGGCACCTGATCCGTGATCCGGATGGTCCCGTCCGGAGCCGTACCGATGTAAAAGCCTGGGCCACCGCTCACGCCCTGCGAGATGAACTCCACGAACGCATTCTGCGCAGCATTGCGCTGTGCGAAGAACGCGACACTGTAGCTGCCGGACGTCGGGATGATACTCGATCCGAATTGCACGAAGCCGGACGTTCCATTGAGCAGCAGCCGTCCGCCACTGATCGATGCGCCTCCCGTCAGCACGCCGTTGGCGGTGCCGATCACATCGCTCGCATCGCTGTCGAAGGTGTAGCGGTGGAGCAGCTGAGCGTGCACCGGAGCCGATGCCAGCAGCAGGCCAATGATCGCTCGAAGAGTGTGCCGTCCCGTAGTCATTGTGACTCCGAAGGTTGATGTCACACGAACCCGCATGCGATGCAACACGTTCATGCGCTGTAACAGATCAGCCGAGGCGCGTGATGTCAACACAGGGCGGACGCAGCGGCGCTTCCTGTAGCGTTGAGATCGCCAGCGATGTGCTCTGTGTCAGACGCAGATCCAGCCTCGGGCATTACATCCAGCGGACCATGCGGGCGAGATGAAGCGGTGGGAGCCAGCCAGCGCATCATGGCCCAGCCCTGCCGCCTTCGCTACAACTGCCGCAACCAACTCAACTTCACGATCACCGACCGCGCCGACGGCGTCGTCCCATCCTGAATGGCCTGTCGGTCGTTGTACACCACATACAGGAATGACAGTGGCGCGAACTCCCAGCTGAAGCGCGCATTGAGCGCGCCACGCTGCTGCAATGTGTTGTACTGGTAGAACGCACTCCACTGCACCCGCGGGTTGAGGAACAGCCGCAGCTCCGGCGCGAGCAGATGTGTCACGAAGCTGGTGTCGCGCGTGCCGATGCTCTGCAGTCGGTTCACTTCATAGTCGGCGCGCACCGATACATACGGTGACGGAGAGAACCGCGCACCCACGGCGGCGCGGTCGAGCCGCCCATCGAAGAAGGTGCCGCTGCTCAGGTTGCCGGTGGTCGACACCCGCGTACTCTGATCGCTGAGCCACTCGAGGCCATACCGTGTGTAGTCGCGCGAGCCTGGGGCGATGCTGACGCGCGGAAAGAGCGCGACTGCCGCCGTGGGTCGCTGCAGGTTCGATTCCACGAACGGCACCAGCTGCGCGCCGTTGCGGTACAACACCTCGCCCCGCAGCTGCACCAACCCTTCCTGCAGCGCGTACGTCTCAGGCGAGTGGTAGAGAAAGGTTGCGATGGCGGGCTTGAACCAGACGATCGACTTCGGCCGCCACGTGGGCTGAAAGGTGACGTTGTAGCTCGGATTGGTGAGGATCACATTCGGTCGCGACACGAACCCGGTGAGCGGATCGTAGCGCTCCGTGACCCAGGCGCCGAGCAGCCCTGCCGTGCTGCGAGGCGTGGTCCTGGTGAACTGCCAGGTAGTGGCGAAATCGGTGCGATTGTCGGCGCTGGTCGCCGTGAGCGTGCGGGTGGAGGTCGAGACGGTACCGGAGAATTGAATCTGCTCACCGATACGGGCGAGCGCATCGACGGCAGTCACGACGTTGTCGCCGGACGCGCTGGCGGCATCACGCAGCGCGACCGTGGCCCCGACGCGTGTTGCGCGCCCGAAGAATTGACTGCCGCGCGCCACCGCGAACGTCGCATCCTCCTCGGCCCCCGCACCGCGCTGTCGCATGGCGAGGATACCAGCGGTGGTGCGTCCGGTGCGATATGCGAAGCGCGCGCCACCGTCGATCGGCAGCAGCGTGCCATCGGCGCCAAGGCCAATCCGTCGCGTGAAGAAGGGCTGCACGACATAGCGTGACAGTGCTCCGAGTCCGCCGGCCGACAGCAGGTCGGCATTCTCGAGGAAGAACTGCCGTCGCTCCGGGAAGAAGACGCTGAAGCGTGTCAGGTTCACCACCTGACGATCCACGTCGGCCTGCGCGAAGTCGGTGTTGACCGTCGCCTCGAGCAGGGTGTTCGCGGTTGGCGCCCAGATCACTTCGCCGCCGATGTCGCCGGAGCTGGCATTGTTGGCGCCTGGCGTGCGGTCACGCTGCGCGGCGCCCAGTGCGTACGGTCGGATGCGGATGTTCGTACGCGGTGGTGGCGGCTGCAGCGAGTCGAGCGAACCGGCGTAAGTCAGGCGCCACGAGGTGAGCTGGCGCGGATAAGGCATCCAGGAACTGAACTGCGCGGCACGTCGGGTATTCCGTAGCAGGTTGATGTCCCATGTCGTGAGTCCGCGTTCGTAGCGCAGTGATCGCCACGGAATCGCGATCTCGGCAGTCCAACCGGAGTCGGCGCGCGTCGTCCGAGTGCGCCACATCGCGTCCCAGTTGAAGTTGAACGCGTCGCCCCCATCGAAGGCCTGTACGTCACCCTGCGAACCGAGCGGTGTCACATGGAACTGGTATGCGGTGCGGTGATCGCCGAGGGGCCCAAGCGTGATGGCGAAGACGTCGGCTTCGGGGGGTGTGAAGTCGCGGCGGAGATCGGGCAGCCGCATCGACGACAGTCCGGCGCTGTCGCGATGAAAGCCGCTGATGTAGAGATTTTCCGCGTCAAAGAGCACGCGAACCTCCGACGGGAACTTGGTCGTCGGGACGTAGTCGGGTCGACTCTGGACGAAGTCCTTCGCGATAGGTGCGGCGAGCCAGTCGGCTTCGTCAAGGCGGCCGTCGATCGTGATCTTGCCCGTGGCGCGACGGGCCACGAGGTGCTTGCGCGTCTCCGGCGTGGGCTCAGGTACGACGCGCACCTGGCCAGGGAGAAGCGTGGCGACGAGCAGGCTCGCGGTGAGCAGTCGGAGAGCAGAGGCGCGCATATCCCTGCAAGATGGCGTCGCGGAGTATCTGGCGGGAGCGCCGGGCGTGACAATCCGGCATCGTTCGCGTAGTCCGTGGGGCCGAAGCGCTTGCTGACGGCTTCACCCCCGGAATGTCGACGCGCTCGGGGCAATGGCCACCGAACACCGGGCGACCGAATCCGCTTCACCACACGAGACACACCCGCCTGCTGGCACAGGGGAAACACTCGCGGGGCCCCGGTACCGACCGGAGCCCCGCACAATCTTCGATCAGCCGATCAGCCGATCAGAAGAACAGGAACGAGAACCGACCGCCGCTGGCGCCAAGGCTGCTGAAGCGCTGGTTGACGATGGTGTTGTAGATGGAACCGAAGGTGTAGCGCACCCCGATGTTACTCGTGATGCGGAAGCCGGTCTGCAATGCCTGGCGCTGCAGCAGGATTTCCTCTTCGGTGTTGCCCGCGCGCGGGAGGTAGATCTGATCGTTGATCTTGGCGGCCGATCCGCCGATGTTGAGCGAGAAGCCGCGGCCGATCCGCAGGTCGACGCTGCCGCTGAGCGTGAGCGCGTGTCGGTTGAAGTCGTGCAGGTAGTTGAGCCAGTCGAGCGACACGTTGCTCGAGCCCCACTGCTGGCGGGCCACGAGTGACGCCGTCACCTGTTGACTGTACCGGGTCTCGGCGTCCTGATTGAAGACGGTGGTCCGCTGATAGTTGTAGTAGTTCGGGCCTACGTTGTAGAGAAAGGTGAGCTGCCGACGCGTCTGTTCGGTCCACGGGAAGACGTTGTACTCGATCGCCGGCTGCAGCCGAAGCGCGACGTCCTGATTGAGGAAGTCGGAGTACCCGGCGCCGGCCTTGAGGCCGGCCGACCAATGTGACGAAAGTGACCGGACGATGAGTGAGTTCGCGTTGTACGTCCGCTGATCGTTGGTGACGTCGAACGATGGCGTCGTGCCGCGCGCCGGAATCGTGAACCGCTGGCTGTTCAGGTTGCCGCTGGTCGAGATGTTGATCTTCCATTTCTCGGTGGCACGGTTCGCGGAGAGGGACAACGAACCGTTCACGCTGCGCTGCAACTCTTCGGCGCGCACGAAGGCGTTCACGTTCGACGTGTACGTCCACAGGTTCCAGCGATCCTTGAGATTGGCGGCTGAGCGCTGTGGCCGTCCTCCAGCTGGCGATCCAAACGTCACCTGCAACTGGCTTGCGATCGGCGATTTGGCAGCGAAACGCGCAAGACCGAGCGTGAAGGTCCGCGCGAGGTTGCGCCGAATCCGGTCGTCGGGATCGTTCGGCAGCGTATTCAGCACGAGCGTGTCGCTCATTCCCTCGAACTTGCGATGCCCGATGAAGGTGATCGTGTTTTCAGTGCCGCCGCCGCCATTCTGCAGGCCGGAGACGAGGATCTGCACGTCGGAGTCGAAGCGATCGCGCATCCAGTTGACGAACGTGATCTCGGTGACGAAGAAGTCGCGATCGCAGCCCCGCACGCGCCCCTGACAATCGAGGAACACGCGGATGGCCTGGGATTGCAGCGTGCTGGTATCTCCTGGGGCGCCGGGGCGGCGGCCTGGTTGGCCCGGTGGACCTGATGGAGGCGGGCCGGCTTGCGCGCCGAGCGTGGTTGCAACAAGCGCGAGCCCGCCGATGACCCGGCTGACGCATGAAAGAGTGTGCATGGAAGGCAGAAAAGAAGAGCGGACTCGCGAGTGCACCAGGCGACGCCGCCGAAGGGCAGTGTGGAAACTGCTGAACCGGAGTAACGTGGCAGAGTGTCGGTCCGTTGCAGGATGATTGCAATGTGTGAATCGTCGTTACAAATGGATGGCATTGCATCCATTCCAGCCGCGTCAGCGAACCCCCCTGCGACAGTGCTCCGTCGGTGCCCTCACCGACGTTTTCTCCCGTCATCCCCAGAACTCGTGATGCCCGTCACTCCGCTTCGCCAGAGCCGATCTGGCTTCCTGCCGTCGCTCCTGATGCTGATGCTCCCGACGCTGATCGGTCCAGCCGTCGCCGTTGCGCAGACCCGGACGCCTTCCCAGGCCACCGGCGAATGGGTGTTCGTCATGGATGGGGACCAACAACCGCAACGCGTCGTGCTCACCGCGGACGGCGACACGCTGCGGGGCAGCGTCTATGGCCAGGTGTTCGCGGCCACGCTCGCGGCGCAACGCCTGGCGTTCCGTGTCGGTGACTTCCGATGGCGTGGGACGCTGAAGGGCGATTCACTTGCCGGATGGCTTGGCATCGGCACCGATTCGAGCCGCTGGAGCGCACGGCGGTTCCGCCCGCCGACGAGCGCACGATCGTACCAGTTCTCCCCCACGACGTACCAGCGCCAGTTCGGAACCGATGCCGCGCCGGTGCTGCGGCTCTACCCCGGTGACACGGTGCACACCTCCACGATCGATGCCGGAGGGAACGCACGTGGCGCGTTCGAGGATCGCGCCAACCATGTGTCGCGCGGCGGCAATCCACTCACTGGACCGTTCTATGTGGAAGGCGCGGTGCCGGGCGATGTGCTGATCGTGCGTCTGCACCGCGTACGACTGAATCGCGGCTGGGCGTTCAGTGGCACGCAGATCGTGGATGGCGCGATCGAGCCGTGGTACGCCGCCGCCCGGAAGCCGGTGGAGCAGGACAACAAGTGGGTGCTCGATACAATTGCCGGCACGGCGCGACTGCAGAAGCCCTCGCCCGCGCTCGCCAGCCTGCGGATTCCACTCCGCCCATTCCTCGGCGTGATCGCTGTTGCGCCGGGTGACGGCGTGGTGCCGAGTTCACGTGAATCGGGCGTGTTCGGCGGCAACATGGAGTACGCACAGCTCCGCGAGGGAACGACACTCCATCTCCCGGTCACGACGCTTGGCGCGTATCTGTACCTCGGCGATGGTCATGCCGCGCAGGGTGATGGAGAGCTCACCGGCGATGCGATGGAGACGAGCATGGATGTGACGTTCAGCGTCGATGTCGCGCGCTGGAAGTTCGCGGACATTCCGCGTGCTGAAACAGCGGAGCACATCATGAGCATCGGCGTCGGTGGCTCGGTGGATCAGGCCCTGCGGCGTGCGACGTCGGATCTCGCCCGGTGGCTGGAGTCGGACTACAAGCTGACCTCCACCGAGGCTGCGCTGGTCATGGGATTCGGTGTGACCTACGATGTGCCCGACCTTGTCGGCACGCAGGTCGGGGTGTCGGCGCGGTTGCCGAAGTCGCTGCTGGCGCAGCTGCAACGCCGGTAGTCTGCTGAACGGAGAAGCGCCCGGGTCTCAGGCTGCGCGATGCAGCCAAGACCCGGGCGCTTGCCCTCACGCGCCGACCGTTACTTCGCGCCGGCGGTGATCACGCGGTCGAAGTACTCGATGGTCCGGACGAGCCCTTCACGCAGCGGCACCTTCGGCTCCCATCCGAGCTTCTTTCGCGCGTTGGTGATGTCCGGTTGACGCACTTTCGGATCGTCGACGGGCAAAGCATGGTGCACGATCGGCGCCTTGGTGCCCGTCAGTTCGACCACCATCTCCGCCAGCTGACGCACGGTGAATTCGACCGGGTTGCCGATGTTGGTGGGCTCCGAATCGCCGTGCATGAACAGGCGATAGAGTCCGTCAACCTCGTCTTCGACGTAGCAGAAGCTGCGTGTCTGCGAGCCGTCGCCGTAGATCGTGATCGGCTCGCCCTTCAGGGCTTGCACGATGAAGTTCGAGACCACGCGGCCATCCCGCGGACGCATGCGCGGCCCATAGGTATTGAAGATACGGACGATGCGCGTGTCGAGGCCGTGATAGCGGTGGTAGGCCATCGTGATCGCTTCGGCGAATCGTTTGGCTTCGTCGTACACACCGCGCGGACCGACGGGGTTCACGTTACCCCAGTACGTCTCCGGCTGCGGATGAATCAGTGGATCGCCGTACACTTCGGAGGTGGACGCGAGGAAGAACCGCGCGTCCTTCGCCTTGGCGAGTCCGAGCGCGTTGTGTGTGCCGAGTGCGCCGACCTTGAGGGTCGGGATCGGGTGTTCGAGATAGTCGATCGGGCTGGCCGGTGATGCGAGGTGCAGCACACCGTCAAGCTTGCCCTCGATGAAGATGAAGTTCGACACATCGTGCCGCACGAACTTGTAGCCGGGATTTCCGGCGAGGTGCGCGATGTTGTCCGGACTGCCGGTGATGAAGTTGTCGAGGCCAACCACCTCGTGCCCGTCGGCCAGGAACTTGTCGGTGAGGTGCGAGGCGAGGAATCCGGCGCCACCGGTGATCAGAACTCTCATGCGTGCGGCCGTCCAATCGAGTAGTAGGTGAAGCCGAGTGTCGACATCTTCTCGGGGCTGTACAGGTTCCGGCCATCAACGATGATCGGGCTGGCGAGCGCGGCACGCATACGTGCGAAATCCGGGTGCCGGTATTCATTCCAGTCGGTGGCGATGGCCAGTGCGTCAGCGCCGGCCAGTGCATCGTAGCCGCTGGCGGCGAAGGTCACCGTGTCACCGAGTTGCTGTTTGGCGTGCGGCATCGCGACCGGGTCGTGTGCGATGACGGTGGCACCTTCCTTCAGCAACTCGTCGATCAGGATCAATGCCGGCGACTCGCGAAGGTCGTCGGTGCGCGCCTTGAATGACAGGCCCCAGACGGCGATGCGCTTTCCGCGCACCGATCCACCGAGTGCCGTGGCCAATCGCGCGGCCAGAACGCGCTTCTGCCGATCGTTGGCCTGTTCAGCGCCTCCGACGACCTTGAGCGCAATGCCGTTTTCGGCGGCGGTGTGCAGCAGCGCCTTGACGTCCTTCGGGAAACAGGAGCCGCCGTAGCCTGGACCGGGGAAGAGAAAGGCGGAGCCTATTCGGGCATCGCTGCCGATGCCGCGTCGAACGTTGTCGACGTTGGCGCCCACCTTCTCGCAGAGCAGCGCGATCTCGTTCATGAACGAGATCCGGGTCGCAAGCATCGCGTTCGCCGCGTACTTCGTCAGTTCAGCAGACGCGATATCCATGAACAGGATCGGCTTGCCCGTGCGCACGAACGGCGCGTACAACTCAGCCAGCGTGCTGCGCGCGAAGTCGCTGTCGACACCGAGGACCACACGATCCGGCCGGAGAAAGTCCTCGACGGCGTCACCTTCCTTGAGGAACTCCGGATTGCTGCAGATATGGAACGGCACCGATGCGTGCTTGCCGACGACCGCCGCGACCTTGGCCGCCGTACCAACCGGCACGGTGGACTTGGTGATGATGACCGCTTCGTGCGTCAGGTGCTTCGCAACGGTTTCGGCCGCAGCGAGCACATGGCGCAGGTCAGCCGAGCCATCTTCGTCTGGCGGCGTACCAACCGCCAGAAACACCACCTGCGCCTTGGCCGCGGCGGTGGGTACGTCAGTGGTGAACGACAGCCGGCCCTGTTCCTGATTGCGCCGGACGAGTTCATCAAGACCCGGCTCGTAGATCGGCAACACGTTCTGCTTGAGCTGATCGATCTTTCGGGCATCGATATCGGCACAGACGACATCGTTGCCGGTCTCCGCGAGGCAGGCGCCTGCGACGAGTCCGACGTATCCGGTGCCAATGACAAGGATTTGCATGAGAACGAAACGGGGAGTGCGGTGGGAATGACGCGCGGCTTCGTACAGCGCATTCTGCCGCAGACGGGTGTGCCGGGTGTTAACAAGGAATCGGCGGTTCAGTTCGCCCGCCTTTCGTCGCGCAGCCGCAGTTTAGCAGGCCGAGCTGAAGAACCGGAGTCGAGTGTCTGACGCGAACTGCCTGGTGCATCAGCTGGCGAGCGCAGTGATAGCTACGCGAGGCCGTGCCGACCGGGACCATGACGGCTCCGTGGGGCTGGTGCCGAGCCGATTGCGCCGTGACCCGCTTGGTCGGAGACGATCAGGCGGCTAGAAATTCTGCTTCGAGTGCTTTTAAGGCGCACTGACATTGCTTTGACAGCGTCTCGGTGGCTACTTCATCGCGCAAACGGATGACTTGACCCTTTCCCGCGAGCTGATGGACACCGAACTGGCTGCGACGGACCGAAGTGCGGCGTATCTCGAGACCCAGCGGACGATCGCCTCGGTCGCCGCCACGATGACCGCGGCCGCGGCCAATGCTGCCCGGGCCCAGTGGGCCATGCTGGACGGGGCCGAGGTGCCGGAGGGGGCGCAGCAGCGGGTGATCGACCCGGAGGCGTTGCTGCTGATGTCGCTCTGGTTGCTGCGGAGCGACCCGGCACTGCGGCGGGTGGTGCACGACTGGGTGGAGATGTGGTCGGACCTGCTGAGCGTGCAGCGCACGCGGAACATCGCCAAGTCGTTCTCGGCTGAGGTTGAACAGGAGCTCCGCGCTGTGGCGAGCACGGCACTCGAGCGCGGAAAGGATTTCCGGTGGACGCCGGTGGTCAAGGGGAGCATCGCGCCTGTCCGCGGCGTCAGTAGCGATGATGATCCGGCGCTGACGCCCACGGGCAGCAGTCGGGCGGGTGCGCCCAGCCTTCCGTTGGGGCGAGCGGCGCTGCTGGTGCTTCGCTTCCGGATGGCCTTTGGTGTCGGTGCGCGGGCGGATGCGCTGGCATACCTGCTCGCCCGCGGCACCGCGTGGTCGACCGTGACCGAGATCGCCACTGCGACCGGCTACACGCCCTCGGCGATCCGTCGTGCGCTGGATCGGATGGCGGAGGCAGACATCGTGCTGACGGTGGACGACGGCGCGACACGGTTCCGATGTGAAGCGGCGCCGTGGGCGGCGCTGCTTGGACTCCAGGTGGATGTCGCGCCGTGGCCCTACTGGCTGCAGCACTTCACGTTCGTGGCGACGCTGGTGGAGTGGGCGGAGAGTGTGTCTCGTCGCAAGCTGACGGCGTATGCGATCACGGAAGGGTTGCGTGGCGTCGCGCGGAAGTTCCGGCCGACGGATGATCGCGATGAGCTGCGCGCGTGGGACTACGCGTTCCGGGATGGGTCGACGATGGACGAGATGGAAGAAGCATTGGTGGGTATCGCCACGGCGCTCGTCCGTCTGTCGCACGATTAGCGGACTCCGGACATGCGCGGGCGGTGGGTGCGAGCGCTGGTGTGCGCGTGCGGGCTGTTGGCGAGTATTGCCGGTGGCGTGAGCGGACAGTCGACCGCACGCGCAGTGCTGGTCGGTACTGTATTCGACAGCGTCGGCATGCGGCCGCTGGCCGGTGCCGTGGTACGCATCGTGCGCGCCGATGATCCGTCGATCGGGCGTACGACGCATAGCGACAGCGTCGGGCGCTTTGCCTATGACACCGTGTCGGCTGGCGTCTGGCTGGCGTCGTTTGGTCACCCGGTGCTCGACTCGCTGCGGCTCGAGCCGGGTGTCGTGCGAGTGGACATCAGCGAGCCGGGCACGGTGCAGGTACCGCTCAGCCTTCCGTCGTCACGTACTCTCGTCGCCGCCTCGTGCGGCCGCGGCACCAGCGCGGACTTCGGTGTGCTGGTCGGGACGGTGCAGGATGCAGAGACGGATGAGAGTCTCGCTGGCGCCACGATCGAGCTCCGCTGGCCCGAATGGGTGCTGGCGAAGAAGCGCCTGCTGACCGATGTGCGGAAAGCCGCCGCGGTGACGGACTCGCTGGGGCACTACGTGATGTGTGGTGTGCCCACTGGCAGTACGCTGCTCGGCGTGTCGTGGCGCGGTGCCGACTCCACGGGGCTGGTGGAACTGGTGATTCCAGCGGACGGCTATGCGGTGTACGACTTCGCGCTGGGTCGTGCATTGCCTTTGGCAGCGCGTGCGGTAGCAGCGTCCGATTCAGTGGCTGCGGATCCCATTCCGCGTGGTCGGGCGACGGTACGCGGGCGTGTCACGAGCACCGACGGTCGAGCGCTGCCGAGTGCCATCGTCCGCGTGCTTGGCACGGGGACGCCGGTGCGCACGAATGCCGCGGGTGAGTTCGCGATCGTGGATGCCGGGTCGGGCACGCGGAGTATCGAAGCACGGGCGATCGGTTTTCAGCCACACCGTGTTCCCGTGCTGCTGCGTGCGTCAGCACCGGCGCAGGTGACGCTGATCCTTGCGGTGCAGTCGGTGTTGCTCGACACGGTCCGCGTGGTGGCTGGACGCGAACTGTCGCCAGAAGTGCTTGGCATAGAGCGCCGCTGGCGCACCGGCCTCGGCCGGCATCTGAATGCGGCGATGGTGCGCGACCGGGCCAGTTCCTTCGTCACCGATGCCTTGCGCGGAATGGCCGGCGTGTCGGTCCGGCAGCAGCTGAGCGGGTACGGTCAGCAGGTCTTGATGCGCGGGTTCGCCGGCGCCGACTGTGTGGCGCAAGTCTTCATCGACGGCATGCGAACTTCGATGGGGGGCTCCGGTGGCTTCACCATCGACGAGTTCGTGTCGCTCGACAATGTCGCCGCAGTCGAAGTGTATGCGCGTGCGAATCTGGTACCGCCGGACTACATGACGATGGCCGGCGGCTGCGGCGTGGTGGCGATCTGGACGAAGTATGCCACCGGCGGCGTGCCCATTCAGCCGCCGAAATCTGACCGGCGGTAGGAT